>JBCBLB010000450.1:0-8193 GCA_038520555.1 Myxococcota bacterium
CTAGTCTCATGACCCTGCTGCCCATATTGAGCCAATCAGAAAACCCAGATCCAATGCTGAATCTGGGTCATCTTATTGGTAGCAGCTCCCCACGTTTGACCGTGGAAAGAACTTTCCAGCTCACCGTTACCGGCGGCCGTCCTCGCAAACCCCCTCCCCCACCCAGGCGACCACCTGAACCCCGCGGCCCGCACCGGTGGCGGATCTGGAGGCTGCTGTTGGAGACCGGGGCGGTTGGTTCAAGAGCAGAGCTGGCGCGGGCGATGGGTGTCAGTCGAGCGGCCGTCACGATGGGGCTGGCAAAGCTGGAGCAGGCTGAACGACGCCGGGAACTCAGTGATTCGTTGTGATATGCTCAACACTGAACATATATCCACCTGCTGAACCATGGATTTTCCGACTCTCCTTCATAGCATTGGCACCATTCATCACCGCGCTCAGGCAACCGCGAGTCGCTCTGTTGATCACCTTCTGACGATTCGCAATTGGTTGATCGGCGTCTACCTCATTGAGTACGAGCAGAACGGGAAGGACCGCGCAGCATACGGAAAGAAGGTCCTCGCAACCCTGGCTCGGGACCTGAAATCCGCCGGTCACCGTGGACTGGGCCTCAGTAATCTCAAAAATTGCCGCCAGATCGCGCTCTGCTGGCCAAACCTCGATGTTCGGATCGCCATATCCGTCATTCTGGGGATCTCTCCCGACATGGGTTCAATTCGCCAGACAGTGTCTGGCGAATTGGGAGACCTCCCCCAGAGATGGGAATCCGGCTTCATCGTCCTCACCAACCAGACACCAGCTACGAACGAACTCTCCTGGCGAGACGCGGCATGGACGTATCGGCTCTTCTCAACGCTCTCGTTCTCGGTCCTTCTTGAACTCAGTCGCTTTGATATTCCACTCAAGCGTGCCTTCTACGAGCTGCAGTGCGTCAAGGCGATCTGGTCATTGCGTGAGCTGAAGCGTCAAAGGGACAGCATGCTTTACGAGCGAGTGGGGTTGTCCAAAGACAAAGAAGCCATCATGATGCTCACCAAAGAGGGGGAGCTCAAAGAGACACCCGCGACCATCCTCCGCGATCCATACATCATGGAATTTCTGGGGCTGGAACCGCACGCTCCCGTTGATGAGACCGTCCTGGAGCAGGCCCTCATCGAGCATCTGCACGATTTTCTTCTGGAACTCGGCCACGATTTCTGCTTCATGGGCCGACAATTCCGGATCACCGTTGGGGGGCGTCATCACTTCATCGACCTGCTGTTCTACCACCGGGGTTTGCGTTGTCTGGTCGCCATTGAACTGAAGACGGAGCCCTTCAAACATGAGCATGCTGGCCAGATGCACTTCTATGTCAACTACCTCACCGAGGAAGTGGCGAAACCCGGGGAGAACCCACCCATCGGCATCGTCCTCTGCACCCACAAGGACAGCTCGGAGGTCCGCTATGCGACCGGTGGGATCTCAGAGACCATCTTCGTCTCCCGCTACCTCGCCGAGCTCCCATCAGCCGAACAGTTAGAGCGATGGCTCCGCCAAGAACGCGCACTTCTTGAGGATCATCTGCTCCCCACTCGCAAAGAAGAGTGAGGAAGACCAAACCACAACGAGAAAGAACTTCGAGAGTGCTCCTCGAAGTTCTTTCTACGGTCAAAAAAGCTCCCCAAGTTGGACTTGAACCAACGACACCCGGATTAACAGTCCGGTGCTCTAACCAGCTGAGCTATTGGGGAATACGTCCACTCATCTATGGAGGCGCCCCGAGGTCGTCAAGCCTCGGAGCGATCTATTCTCACCCTCTCCCGGATAACCGATTTCAAACCGAAACTATACTTCTTTCAATGAGGTTGTTATCGGGGCCAGGGGTGGTCATGGGTCGGGGGCGAGCGCCGCCTTGAGGGCAACGGTCGCATCCTGGGAGTCCTCATCGCTGCCGACTTCGAAGCGTTGGGCATCGGTCTGTCGGAGGCCCTCACGGAGCTCTTCTCGCTGGTTGTCGGTGGCGTCGCCGATTTTCCCGATAAGGTCTGGGGCCATCTCATCGACCCAGCGGGGGTCCCAGCCGGCGAGCCGGAGGAGCTTCAAGCTGTTGGAGAGGGGTTGCGCGACCGCCCCGTGGTACAGGTCGAGGTAGTCCCCTGGCGAGAACCGCTCGATGTCATCGGCGAACACTCTCCGCAGCCGTGTCTGGGCGTTCCCACCGAGGACAAAGGCGGCGTTGTCGAGCGATCCGGATCGGGACGAGGTGAGCAGGGCGTCTCCTCCCTGTGCGGTGACGAACCGCGCGAGGGCGTCATGGTTGACGGTCATCGAGAGGCTGCCATGCATGGCGACGTGTATGGCGCTTCTGCCCTGCAGCTGCGCGAGGTGGTTGTCGGCCTTGTCGAGGGACAGGACGAGGACGGGGTACCTGCTGAGCGTCTGAAGGACTTGCAGGCACCGCATGGCGCCGATGGGAAACGCGAACGCGCCGGAGAGGTTCTGCCGATAGAAGTTGAGGATCCCATCTCGCACCGCCTCTTTGTAGACAGCATCATCGTCGAGACTGGCGAAGGTGAACAGGGGGATGAGATCGTCGAGCATGGCGATGTCGTCGTCCACCGACGGATGCGGGATCTCAGACAGGACGGTGACGCGCCCTTCCTGCAGCTGCCCGTCTTCGACCTGGAAGGCGTCATGGCGAAGCGAGTCGAAGACGTAGTTTGCGATGACCACCATCGGTCCGCAGGGCTCCTGGGCGCTGATGGTCCCGCGGGCGCATCGGATGGTGTCGTCGTTTTCGGCGTCGAACAGTGCGGTATCGGCGATGCCCTGCGCGAAGAACGGTGCCAGCCTGGGGTGCGCCCGGTTGGCGTTCAGGGAACCGGGCGTGATGTCGGTGAGGATGTAGCGGAAGGGGCGCTGGAGGCGATCGGGCAGTTGCTGGAGGAGCCGAAAGGCGAGCTGCCCGTGTCCGGCGCCGAGCTCAACGATGGTCAAGGGTTCATCGCCACAGTCTTCGGCAAACGCAGCGATGAGTTGGGCGGTCCCCCGGGCGACGAAGGGGTTGGACGTCGCATACATCGGCACCTGCCCGCTGGAGAAGCTGTCGGCGCGTTCCAGGTAGTAGCGCCGCAGCAAGGTCCAGAGGACGGAACGCGACAGACGCACCTCACGCTCAAGGAGGTGCTCCGGGTCGAGCCCGGAGAGCGGATCGAAGGCCATGTAGGGGAGTCCGAGTGGTGCCGGCGCCCCTGGTCCCGACAGCGTTGTCGGGGTGGGTGAGGTCCTTCCGATCGTGAACGTCTGGTCGACCGTCCCACCTTACCCCAGCGGGTGCCGTTCGGCTCCTGCTCAGGGCTGGTCTGGGACGTCTTCTGCGATGGCGCGCACCTGAGGGACCTGAGCGGTCTGGATCCGGGGCCGGGCGTCCTCGATCATGGGCCCGGCCATCGCTGCCTGTGCGAGGGGAACGGACACGGCGACGGGCATCTGCTCCAGGTTGTTGAGGACGACAATGGCGAGGCCACGGGTCTCTTCCTGGCCGACCCACCGGGTGAGCTGCGGCTGCGCGTCCTGGGCATGGTGTCGGCTGAGGCAATCGGCAGCGCGGATGCCGGCCCAGGCAGGGCGCCTGGCGTTCTCGGCGATGTAGACCAGGGCGCTGACGGGGGCGGCGCTCATCTCGGCGAGCTGCTGGCAGGTGGTGGTCATCTCGCGCGCGGAGAGCGCACGATACATGGCATCGACGCCGTCGGGCGTTTCTGTTGCCGCCTGCGCAAATGCAGCTGGCAAGGCCATCATCAGCCAGGACATGGTCGCCTCCCTTCGGATGTTCTATCAACACGGGTAAGATGGCCTGCACTCCGATTCAAGGGATTGTTGATGGTGTGGGTTCTGCTGTTGCGGGTCGCGTCGGCTGCGCCGAAGTGTGATGACCCGTCGGCGCACCTGGATGAGGCGCGTGTGGCGCTCTTGGAGGGCCGGAAGGCAGACGCCAACGCGGCGATGGACAAGGTGGTGGCCGCGCTGTCCTGCAGCCCACCCCCAACCGATGCGCTGCTGGCGCAGCTGTGGGTGATCGAGGGGTTCCGGCTGGACGTCGTCGATCAGGACGAATTCGGCGTCCGGGCGGCGTTCCGTTCGGCGGCGCGCCTGGACGGGTCGGTCTGGTTTGATGCGCTCGGCCCGAATTATCGGGCGATCTATGACGAGGCGCGGACAGACCTTCAGGGCGGTCCCCCATCGACGCTGCACCTGCTGCAGCTGGATGAACAACTCCTCCCCAGGTTAAATAGCCAGGACGTTCCGTTTCCAGCCACTGTCGACCCAGGGCTTCATCTCCTGCAGGTCACGGACCGGAGGCAGACGGTCCATGCGCGGATGCTGATGGTTCCACCGGGTGCAGACTATGACATCGACCTGAGCGAGGTCAGCCCAGCTCCCACGACATGGTCGACGATGAACCGCCCGCTGCTCGCCGCAGGCGGCGCGAGCGTCGTGGTGGGCGGGATCGCCGCGTTGCTATCGCGGGGGTTTGAGGACGACATCCAAGACGCAGAGACCGTCGAAGAGCTGAACGACGCGTACCAACGGCAACAAACGCTGGTGTACTCGGGCATTGGATTGATGGGCATCGGCGCGGCCGGCATCGGCGCGTCGTTCTACTTCTGAGACCCATTACCCGGAGAGGTAACGATTATACCGTCCATCTCGCAGGAACCCAATCAGGGTCATGCCGACCTCCGCAGCCAACTGCGCAGCCAGCGAAGAGGGCGCCCCAACGGCAGCGAGGACAGGCACGCGGGCGACGGCGGCCTTCTGGACGATCTCGAACCCGACGCGGCCACTGACGAGGAGGATGCGATCGTCGACGGGCGCTCGATCCTGCCGCAGCCGCCACCCGAGGACCTTATCGACCGCGTTGTGCCGGCCGATGTCCTCTCGCAGCACCTCCAGCTCGCCGTACGGGGTGAACAGCCCTGCGGCATGCAGGCCACCGGTCTGCCCGAACACGGCCTGTGCGTCCCGAAGCATGGCTGGCAGCTGCTGGATCACGTCGGGGGGAACCGTGAGGGCTCGCGCCAGTCGCGGGATCTTCATGCGGAGGTTGTCGATGGAGGCTTTCCCACAGACACCGCAGCTGCTGCTGGCGAACAGCTCTCGCTGGGCGCGCCGCCGTCGGGCGATGGGGACACCGCTGGCGAAGACCACATCGACGGTGTTGCCCCGGGGGTCGAGGGGATCATCGACATGGGCGAGGGCGACGAGATCGTCGGAGCCGTCGATGACCCCCTCTGTGTAGAGGAACCCAGCGACGAGGTCGAGGTCATCGCCGGGGGTCCGCATGGTGACTGCGAGCGGCCGCCCCTCCGCCCGGATCTCCAGAGGTTCTTCGACGGCGAGCAGATCCTGCTCGGTTCCAAGGACGGCCTGCCCTTGAACGCGCTGGACCTGAACGGGAAACAAGCGGCTCACGTTGCTTGTTGTACCGCAGGCGCCCGACCGTGTCCTTCAGCACATCGAAGTCCGTGAACGACGCCGCTCAAACACTCTCCAGATCTGCGACATCTCAGACAGAAACGGGCGCCATGCGCTGTTGAAGCTGCTGCAGAACCGTGCCAGGCGGACACAGACGCCAACACCCGAGCCCGGAATGAGCATCCTCCCCCAGACTCGGAGAGGAACACCATCAAGATACAAGGAATCATGAACGCCCTTTTTGAGGAGCTTTCCTTGAGGATAGGCGATGTCCGGGCAGAGCTCCTGGTGAATTTCTTGCTTCTCCTCGCCCGCCGGCCCTTCGCGAAGAATCACCCGGTCATCGATTATCCGCCTTCAATATTGAAAATGTACGCCCCATCCCTGCGCCGACGGGCGCAGAAAAGCGACAGCGATCCTCGATCAGCACGCACCTCAGCCTGCGAGGCCCGGTCTTAGGCGGCAGCGCTCACCAGACGGGCTCCGGAGGTCGACGGGGCTCCACACCGGGTCTGTATGGACCGACTCGCTGCAAACGCCAGCGGCGACGTGCCGCCCCTGGCGTTGGATGCCCAGCAACATCAGTTCTCGCTTGACCCAGCCCGAGCCCACCACAATGTCGTAGTCCCAACTCCGGCCTCCACATCCCGGGCAGGCGATCGTGCCCGGCGAGCGCGACTTCGGGGAGCACAGCCCCAACTACATCAACCGCGCCCGGTTCGATCTGAGCCCCACCCAGTTCAACATCGCCGGCATCGACGAAATGCGCGAACAGACCGCTGAACGGGGCGCAGAGCTGCGGATCATCCACATCCCCTATCGACAGGAGCTGCAGCTCAAGCTGCGGACCGCGCCCGTGCGAGACGACTGGGACGCGTGGCGACAGGCGCAGCCTGAGCTGTGCTTCTTCCCTCAGCTCCCCGAAGATCACTACTATGACCTGCGCCACCCCAACACGAAGGGACGCGACGCTTTGTCCCGATATTTCGTCGACTGGCTCGAAGAGACCCCGCGTGGACGCCTCACGACCCTGTTCTTGACCATCGAAGATCTCTGATCGCGGACACGTTACCTGTCAGGTGATGGTGTCCGGGCTCAGCCATTTGACCTTCATCGTGCGCGATCTCGATCGGATGGAGGCCGTCCTGACGCAGATCCTCGGCGCGCGGCGCGTCTATGACAGCGCCGCAGACACCTTCTCGCTCTCTCCCGAGCGGTTCTTCGTCGTCGGCGATGATGACCTCTGGCTCGCGATCATGGAAGGGGATCCGCTCCCGACACGCAGCTACAACCACGTCGCCTTCCAGATCGATGAAGACGAGTATGACGAATGCCTGGCCCGGATCCGGAGCTTACACCTCGAATTTCGGGAGGGGCGGCCCCGGATCGCGGGAGAGGGGCGGTCGATCTACTTCTATGATGACGACAATCACCTCTTCGAGCTGCACACCGGAACCCTCGACGCGCGGCTTCAAGCGTACCGAAGCCGGCGTTGAGCGCTACTCTTCGCTCCAGGTGACGCCTTCGGCGCGTAGCTCCTCGGGCGTCGGAGGCGGGGGGCCGACGACGAAGGGTTCGGTCGAGAGCTCAGCGGGGGCACCTGCCAGCCAGGGCATCCTCTTCTGAACCGCCGAGACGGTGCGCTTGATCCAGCGCTCGTAGGCCGCCTGGACGTCCTTCTCCAGCGCAGCGTCTGAGCCGATCGCGGACAGGTCGAACGGCGGGAGAGTGTGGACGCGCGTGGGCGCGGGCTGAAGATCGGCGAACTCGGCGGGCAGATCGAGGACGATGTCCGGGATCGCCGCGACGGCTGCGGCGCGCGCCTCGTCGACCGCCCGAGTGCGATCCAGGAAGCCCAGCAGGTCCGCGAAGCGATGGATGCCCACCTCCCGAAGCGAGAAGCGCTGGTCGAGGGCGTCGAAGATCTGCTCCAGGCTGAGTTCATCGTCGAGGCTCAGCGTCGGATCCGACCGCCGGGCGATGACGACGAGCGCGGTGAGGCGCTGCAGGCGCGCCTCCTCCTCGGCGAGGTTGGTCTCGGTCAGCATGATGTCGGGCCGGACCAGGCCCGCTTGAATCAACGTGTCACGAAACGCCGCGACAGCAGGGGTCATCGAGATGAGTGTGTCCACTGTAGCCTCCGGGTTCACTTCATTGTGGTCATGGATGCGAGCATGACGAACTGATCGCGGGGATCGTCGGAGAAGTTGTAGCCGGTCGCCGTGCAATCCTCTCGGTCGTCGCTCAACTTGCCGTTCCAGCCGCTGGCCAGAACATCCAGCGGGACGAAGTACGAGGAGTCCGTAGCGTTGGCCGAGCCCCGCTTCTGGCTCCCGATCTTGCCCCCGCCGACCTTGTCAACGTCTGCCTCGTCGTCGGTGACCATGTTGTCGCGTTCCGTGTTGCTGGGCATCATCACCACGTTTTCAGGGTTGATGGTGTCGTCGCCGTGCGCCAACGTCATGTTCTCCTTGAAGAACGTCATCGTGTCCGCCGCCGCTTCGCGGATCTTGTCGAGGCTCTCGGTGTACGCCTTCCGGATCTCTTTGGCCTTGTCGTTTTCGTCGGGGTCGTCCAGATCCTCCTGGAAGGCGTCCCAGGCGTCGATGGCCTTCCGCTCTTCATCCGTCAACCACTGGGTGGCGCCGACTTTCTTGGCCTTCTCCTCGTCCCAGGGGCAGGTCTTGTTGTCCCAGCGGTTGTAGGCCGCGTTGCGGGCGACGGTGAGCCCCTCGA
>JBCBLB010000849.1:0-3648 GCA_038520555.1 Myxococcota bacterium
AATAAGCCAGAACGTAGATATAATTGCCCCTACGGATGGATGGGTCCTGATATTAAATAATATCAACAGTAACAGTGTGAACAGAAATGCAGATAGATAAGAAGAGATTTTGAAGATGCTGTGTTGATTGGTATTATTTCTTATATGCAATTCATCAGCAATTCGGCTCACAATAAAGGAGTGGAATGCGATAGAGTATATTGTTGAATCGAATAAGTCAAGGCAGCATCCTGCGCACATAGCAAAGAAGAATACTCCTAAATCTCTGGTGAGCGATAATACCCATGGCTCTCCATAATCATATTCTTGCATGTTTATGTGATCTTCTACATCAGCTTGGACATAAGCAAAGTAATTTAAACAATACGGTTCTGCCATCCACTTTACGAATCTGGACACGGCTTCGAGCCAGAGAAGACGTCCAACGCATTCCGAGAGACGGCGTTGTCGCCGACCTCGACCAATCAACTGAGCGGTCGCCATTGACGACCAAACAATAGACCAGGATATTTATTATCCATATCTGGGTCTAAAACCCCCGCCTTCAGGCGGCGCCCTGGGGGCTCCCCACGAAAGGTGGTGAGAAGGTGAGAAGTTTGAAGCGCGCGCTGGTGTAGGTCACGTTGTGATTTCCAACAACACTACGGGTCTTCACCATGCGCGCTCTCACCACTCTATTTCGATTTCTCTCCGACTTCATGTCTGGCCTTCCAAAATGGTTGAAACAGACGGTCTGGCCGATGATTGAGGCGATCTGTTCGGGTCAGCGTTTGAGCCTGTCGGGGATCGGTCGGTACTTGACGGGAAAAGCGAAGGTCAGGCACAAGATCAAGCGGGTCTGGCGACTGCTCTCCAATCCCACTCTCCTCTGCGTCACCTTTGACCAGCCCGAAGTCCGCCACCCGCGTCACGATTCGCCCGCGTCGCTCCTCGAAGAGCACATTGCCGGGCTTCAGGTCGCGATGAATCAGTCCGCGTTCATGGGCATGACCGACGCCCTCGACGATGGCCCGAAACAACGCCACCGCTTCGTCTAAGGTTGGCCGGTACTTTTGGAGCAGCTTGTCGAGTGATGGCCCCTGAATCAGCGGGAGGATCAGCCCCAACGAGCCGCCGACATCGATGACATCGCGAACCGGGAGAATGTTCTGATGATCGAGTGCGGCCTGGGCCCGGCCTTCTCGGAGCAGTCGCTGTTGGAGGATGGGGTTGCCACCGAACAACACCTTCAGCGCAACCTTGACCCCGAGGATGCCGTTCGTCGCGGCCCACACCTCTGCCATGCCGCCCGCACCGAGGCGATAGTCAAGGGTGTAGTGTCCGATTTGCTGGCCTGCGGAGAGTCTCATACGCTCAGCGTATCGCAGTTCGACCTACGCGCCGCAGAGGTGGATGGTCCGTCCATCGATGACGCGCTCCTCTCGCCACAGCCGGTCTTTCCACGTTGAGGACGTGCGCTGGTCGAAGATGAGCAGCCAACCCTCTTCCTCGTCGAGAGTACCGAGATAGTCGGCGAGCTGGCGGCTGCCTCTGTCTTTGGCTCGGTCCATGCCCTGCACCCCCGCGGCTGCGCGCTTCAACTCCACGACGAAGCGATCCTGACCGTAGGTGATGAGCAGATCGACCGCTCCGCGTCCGGCGGCGTACTCGCGAAGGACGGTGCCGCCGCCGTTGACGACGCGCTGAAGGAAGGCCATGAACGTCAGGTGTGGCATGGCTTCGGGGTATTTGCGGTCGCCCTGCGCGGTGATCGCCGCCTCGTTCTCTCGCCACCAGTCGAGGAATGCGTCGATGAGCGCGGGAAAGTCCAGGCGCCCCTCTTCGGTCTGCCATCTCCACCACGGCGCGGGCGTCGCCATCTGGACGTTGTAGGAGAGCTGCCGGGCGAGGACCTCTCGATACAGCGGGTTGGCTGGCTCCGCGCCCTGCGCTCCCCGCACGATCAGCCCCAGATCGACGACATACTCGAAATCATCATGGTCGTAGGGGATCGAAAACGGCTTGTCGCCCGTGATGACGGGCTCGATGATGCGGGCGACCCGATCTTCTTTCAGGCGCTCGGCGAGGCTATCCAGATGCGTGGTTCGTGCGAGGATCAGTTCTTCTTTGGCCCGGTCAACATCGATCGCGGTGATGGGCTGAGTGGGGGCCGGGAGCAGCTGTTGGGTGCAGATGCGGGCGAGGGCGTTGACCAGAAACGGCTGCCCACGGGTCCACCAGTGCGCCCGCGTGCTCGCCTCAGGGGTGAAGATCTGGCCGGTCTCATCGGTGTGCTGCTGATAGAGCGCAGCGACTTCCTGCGCGGTGAAGTTCCGAAGCGTCAACGACGCGCTCTTGATGTTGAAGGGGCTGCCGGGGTTGACCGGTACGCCATCCTTTGCATGCGTCAGATAGTCGCGCAGATCTCGCATCCCAATGAGCGCGATGGAGGCGGGGAAGCGACGGGGCCGGCTGGTGAAGCCGGCGCGGAGCTGCCGCAGCAGGTTGATGAGCACGGGGCCCCGCATCACATCCACTTCATCGAGCAACACGATCAAGGGGGTCGGCTGAAGGGCCTCGCTCCAGGCCGTGAGCATCCCGCCGAGCTGCTCACCAACGGGGATCCCGTGGGGGCGCGGGGGCTTCCCTATCAGTCAGGCAGGAGCTCTCGAACGTCAGTGAGTACTTCTCCCAGCCAGTTGGTGCCCCTCCAGTTTGAAGAGTCCTGAATCGCCGGGTCGTCTTCGGCGAGCCCAACGCCCCAGATGCAGTCCTCTGGAGATGCTTCCACGATGTAGGCCGGCGCGGTTTCCCGAAGGATCTGCGCGAGCTCCGGGTTCTGGGTGAATTTTGCCAGGTTGCCCCTGTGGACGATGTTCCAACAGCGAGGCATTCCGTTGTCCTCCTCTTCCTCCCAGATGTCTCGATCGAAGCCGTCGACAACCCGGCCCAGCCGCTTCTGAACGGAAGGCTCTTCAGCCTGCATGATCATTGCCAGGGTGTCGTCGTCACCAAAGAGCCTGGCCTTCTCGGCCATCATGTACTGCTCCGCGCAGCTGTACTCGATCCCGTCGAGTTCGAAGGGGGACCAGTGCCATTGGGAGAGGGGGCCGTTCCAGAAGAAGTGGTAGTCGCTCATAGGTCTGAGATACTCGGACGCATTCACGTTCCGCAAGTCAGGAAGAACTTGCAGTTTTGCTCTCTGTTCAAGCGTAGAACGGTGCTACGATGTTGCTCTCAGTCTGGAAGCGCGGGGCCCGATTGAAGGCCTGTGGGGGCATCTGAGTCTGCATGGTCGACCTGGGCTCGGTTGCATGATGGCGGGCGCTGGAGTGAGTGCCAGGTTGTCAGTCAGAAGTTGGGCCGCACAGTCCGCACGGCTGGGTCGAGTACCTGTCGCACCAGTGGTGTTCAGATCTCGCCGGTACTGGAATGTCGATGCATATGCCGACAGGCTTGCAGTGGAGGGGCCTGTCGTAGAGCGCATCCGGGGAGACGCCGTTGATAAACAGGCGGCAGAGGACATCCGGCAAGCATTCACGTAGTGAACACGTAACCCTTTAGAACCGTATCTCCGGTATGATGAGGCATGAGCTCGGATCAAGTCACCGCCGCCCTCTTCCAGCGCATCGAGCGCTTGGAGGCTCTGGTGACCCAGCAGGCCGCTCA
>JBCBLB010000742.1:0-4556 GCA_038520555.1 Myxococcota bacterium
CCCGCGCTTGTCGGAGCCTCAAGGCGCTGAGCCCCGACGAGGCCGCGCAGGTCTACCGGGAGTGTCGGCCCCGGATCCCCATCGCGACCCTCTCTGAACCCACTTTTGATGACGCCGCAGCGGCGGTCGAGCGAGGTGAGATGTGACCCGAACGATAGATCCCGTAGATGTGCCGATGCCTGCGTCCATCAACGCCCAACAGGCATCTCAAACAGACGCTGAACCCGAGCTGGAGCCGGTCGATCTGCCTCCACGGATTCCTCAGGCTGATGGCAGGGGTTCTCCTGGGCGGCTCGCGGCCACGGACTGCCCATTCTGCAGTCGGCCCTTGGTCAAAAACAGCGATGGCCACATGCACTGTCAGCGATGCAGCCAGCTTCAGGAGGTGACGGCCTCCGATTGGATCTTAGATGGCCGGAGGCGATTGAAGCCCGTTGCATGTCCGGACTGCAATCGGGAGCTGTCCATCGAGGTAGACAAAGAGCGGCTGTACACCCAGGACTGGACGATCGCCCGGTGTTCGTCGCTGACGATCACACCCGGCACCCATGAATATGCTGCCGGTGAGCTGAAGCGGCTTCCGGAAACGGTCACTGAGCATGGCTGCGGCGCGGAGCTGTTTGTACAGTACGCGCCGCACCTCGAAGTCCGCATCGCCAACCGCCCGGACGCGGTGAGTCAGTTTGTGTGGTGTCGGCTGGCTGGCGTGATTCATCAGGCGACGTTGCGGGATCGGGATGTGGGTCCTGATGGTCGCGCCTTCTTGTTGGTCGCCCAGAGCCTCAACGAAGCGATCGCGCAGTCGGTCATTGAACGGTACGGCACTGAAGACGATGATTTCTTCGAGATCGTCTTGCCGATGGGTGCGCTCAAACCCGCAGATCGCGGGGAGGGGTACTGGTCTGACGATCCGAATGATGATCGGATTTATACGCGGTTCTGGATCACCGAGCATCTCAGCCAACCGGCGTTCATCAGCCATCGTCGCGGAGAGGAGGCGGACCTCCGCCTCGTATTGCCGCATCACCCCGAGTACCGGGCACAGGTCAAAGCGCTCTTTCCGGACGTGGACTTCCGGTTCCAGATCTGGCCGATCAAGGGCGCACGGCAGGGGTTGGAGGTGGGGTGTTGGTGGCCGCATACACCGGAGGCGGGCGTCCCCCTGCTGCCGTCTTCGATCCTGGAGCAGCTCGACGACGAGCCCCGACCGCTCTTGGAGCCCCGGCCGGGCTGGCGGGCGCTGTCGGCCCTGCGCTGGCAGCGCGACGACGGCCTGATGCTCTCGCTCTCGGAGGGCAATCACCCGACCCAGATCATCTGCTGGATGAGTCACCCCGACATCGACGACTGGTACATGCAGCTCGCACCCGAGCTGCACAACGCCTCGCTGCTGACCGCGTCGGAGACGCTCGACGGCAAGAGCCTCGAAGCCCTCTCCGGCCGGCGGCTGCGCAGGGCGGGACAGGGGGGCGCCCAGTATGTCGGCGGCTGGCGGCTGTCGGGGCTCCGATCCGGCGAAGATCACCGCTCTGCGTCTCAGGTCTGGACCCGACCGGGGCCCGGTGACGGTCGCGACGCGCGCACGTTAGAGCGCCCCGCGCTGCTCGTCGAGACCACCAGCGATGGTGCGGTGTGGACGGTGAGCCTGCCGTATCTGCCCGAAGAGGTGCCGGCCTGGGCGGACGTGCTCAGGCGCGTGAGCGTCACAGACCCCGGCCGCACCGTGAAGATCGCCATTCGGGAGGCGGTCGAGTCCCTGAAGGACCTGATCGCCCAGCGCCACGCCGCGATCCCCGTCACAGAGGAAGACGACGGCCTCTCTGACTACCTCGCCGCTGCGGACGAAGCGATCGACCTCGACGCTATGGACCTCGATGAGCTGGTTGAGGACGCGGTGGCGGCAGACGAGCCGGCAGCAGACGAGCCGGCAGGTGCCTCATGATCGCGGGGATCCTCCCGCCCTGGGATCCGCTCATCTATGGCTGGCTGGCCGGCCTGCTGACGATGGTGATCGCGGTCATCGCGTTGGTGGGGGTGAGCTGGGTGCTCGAAGAGCGGGCGTTTCAAGGCCGCGTCAACCAGGCGTTTAGCGTCATCCGCGGTGAGGGTCCGCTGAGCCGTGAGGAGCTGCGCCGGCACCTGGTGGCTGATCACGACGCGCCCTGGCTGGGTCGGGTGATCGCCACGTTGGAGCAAGAGGGCCGCGTCATCCGGGACCGGCAGATGCGCGCGGTGGGCACTGCCAACGCATACAGCGTGGTCGTCTTCAAGACGCCGCCGACCATCGCGGAGATCGGTGCAGACCAGCGGCGCCGCCAGCTCGCGAGCCTGCCCACCACCTCTAAGGCGCACCCCCGCGGCGCCGGCCGTCCCCATGATGGAGGACAGACCGCATGAGCGCGCAGCCCGCCATGACTGCGACGACAATGACTGCGACGGCGCATCGATACGCAGCTCTGCTCGCGGTCATGGTCGCCCTCATTGGTGGCCTGACGACCGCTGTGATCTGGGAGATCGCCGATCACGTCGGCATGGATCCGCCCCTCATCGCGGGCGCCGCCCAGACTGCGCTCATCGTCGTCGTGCTGGCGCCGGACCCCGATCGCTCGGCGCAGTGGGCCGCCATCGCCGACACCGACACCGACACCGACACGAACTGCGACGCGGAGACCGACACCGACGCGGACTGCGACGCAGAGACCGATGAGGTGCTGCGGCCGTCTGGTCTGCCTGCGTCGACCTGGCCCACCCTGACCCCACCCTGACCCCACCCCCTTCTTGAACGTCTTTCTCCTTCCGTCCTTCCTTCCCCAACCTGCGCCCCTGTGTCTCCGGAGTCTCGCTGTGTCTGTTGTTCCTGACTCCTCCTCATTCTCTTCTCCGGTGCCTGCTGCGCCCGCGCCCCCGCTGGCGTTGGTCCCCAGGCCTTCCCCGCGCCCAGAGCAGCTGTGTTTGCTCGAATGGATGGCGCGTCAGCCTGTGCAGATGTGTCTGCTCGACTACATCGAGCAGTTGCCCGCGCCGGTCCCTCTGCCAGAGCCAGATCTTCAACCTGCTCCCCTGAAGGTCCTGCGGTTCAGCCGGGAAGCGCAGCGGGTGCTGTGTCGCCAGATCGACGAGGCCGACACCCAGGAGGAGGCCACAGCGCTTCGGTGGCGGCTGGTGCTCGCCCATCGCCAGGACATCGAGAAGGTGTCGCGCTATCTGGCTGGCCGCTCGCGGGGGCTGTTCTCTGAGACGCACCTGCTCAACGAGGGGATGCTGATCGCCCACCATGCGACCCGCACCTACAACGCGGAGAAGCGGCCCTTTGGCGCGTACATGTACGTCTCTGTCCGCCAGGGGCTCATCCGCATCATCGCCACAGAGCAGAAGCGCCTGAAGGCCGAGTCGGTCGCCGCTGCTCTGCTGACCGATGAGGAGGACGCCCCCCTGGACCTTGGCGATCGCATGCCCTGCACCCTCGACCTCGGACCCCTGGAGCACCACGACCAGCTCGCCACGCTCCTCGACAAGGCAGATCTCTCTGAGGGCGAGCGCCATGTCCTCACCCACCGCTATGGGCTGGACGGCGCACTGGCGCAGACCTTCCAGGAGATCGGCGAGGGGTTGGGGGTGAGCCGCTGGACCGTGCGGCGGATCCACGGCTCCGCGCTCGAAAAGCTCCAGGAGGTCGCCCGCATCCTCAGCGGTGGGGTGGAGTAGCTCATGGTGGCGCGCAAGGGAGAGAAGACGAAGAAGAAGGCCAGCCGGCCAGCCCCGAAGAAGTCCCCACAGAAGATGGACCGGGACGAAGCGTGGGAGTGGGTCCGCGCCCGGTGCCTGGAGGGGGAGACACCCACCTACAAGGACGTCCAGCGACAGTCTGGCTGCGGCAAGACCACCGTCGAGAGATGGTTCTCAATATGGCGTAAGTCGAACAACGATCCGCGCGACATACAGGCCATTGCAGACGATTTTGAGAATGAGAATGGGGGTGAAGTGGGGGTGGGTGGGGGTGCACCCCCGCAAAGTGGGGGTGGTGGGGGTGCGGTGGGGGTGCCCACCCCCACCCCTCAATCGACGCTTGTCATCGAACCTGATACGGTCGAACCGATCGAAAATGGGGGTGACCCCCACTTGACACATTTTGACGCTTCTTGTCGCTTTCCAGACCTGAACCCGCCCCAGGAGCGCGCGCTGCTGTTGAAGGTGAGCGGAGAGGATCATGCGGCCATCAGTCGGGCGCTGGGGGTAAGCCGACAGACGGTGAGCCAGTGGTTCCGCAGCGCGCCGATGAAGAAGGCGTATGACGCGCTGGCGGGAGAGGTGTTTGCGGCGGGTAGGGACGCGCTCCGGCTGCTCACGACCCAGGCCATCACAGCGCAAGCAGAGGCGCTCCAGGAGATGCGGGCGCTGTTGTTGGGCACGCCCCGGGTGTACATGGATCCGTGGATGGAAGACGCCATCGCCGAAGGGAGACCGGTCACCATCACCGTGGATGTGCGGTCGAAGCTGCAGGCGGCCCGGGTCATCAACCAGCTGAACCGCACGATCCTCGACCGCGGCGGCTACGG
>JBCBLB010000585.1:0-6304 GCA_038520555.1 Myxococcota bacterium
ATCTGTGCTCACAAGATACCCTGCTGTCCGGGAACATCCCCAAAGACTCATGGACGCGCGGCAGCGCGCTCTACCATCAGCCACGGGCGTACAGCGCGATGGCCGCCCTGGCTTTTGAGGGCATCTGTGGCAATACAGTGGAAGCGGCCATCACAGCCAACCGGCCGCTGTTCCCCGTCAAGGACCCGGAGTGGACGCTCGACCTGATGGTCTCTGAGTTCATGGGAATCCCCGAAGGCACGGACGAATACATCCGTCAGCGGGACATCCTGCAGAACATGTTCGATGTGCAGACGATCGCCCAATCGTGCGCCGATGACGCTGAGTTCGAAGCCGAACTCTACAGTGGCGATCCACGTTGTGGCTTGAACCTCTCTGAGAAAGAAGCGCTCGGCAACATCTGGGTCATGGTTTGCCAATCACCGAGTTTGACAGGAGTGGGAATATGAGTAAGCCAAGCCGTCGCGAGCTGCTTGAGCGCTTCGCGGCTTCCACATTCGGTTTGACGGTTCGCTCGGCAGTGACGGGCCTTCCCGCTTCCTTTCTGCTCACGGGCAAGGCCTCTGCGTCGGACTTTACGCCGCGCACGACCATCTTGGCGTGCTCTGGCGCGGGTGAGTCGGTCAACTGCAACGGCCCGGGAACCTTCGACCCGGACGCCACCGATTGGTTCTCGCATGCCGGCCCGAAGGTGGATTACGAGCAGGCGCCGCAGTTTGTCAACGGCGTCGAGTTGGTCCCCGGGGATTTGGAGATCGGCGTCGAGACGACCTTCGGCGCCGAGACCCACACGGTGGCCAAGGCATGGGCGACCCTTCCCGCCGACCTGCGCGCGCACCTGGTGTGGTTCAACTATCGAAGCGGGGCTGGCATCCACCCACAGTTCCCCACCGTCCTTCGCGCGCACGGTGGTCTTCGCGGTGCGCTGGGCCGGGGCTCTGAAGAGCTCCCGGCGGCCATCGCCCAGGACACCGCGGCGCTCATGGGTTGTATCACCCCTGACCCGATTGTCCTGGGTGGAAATGGATTTTCATCCAACGGGTCTCCGCTGGCGTCGTACACACCGACACAGCTCAAAGCGTTGGTGGGCAGCCTGGGCCAGAGCGTCGGTGGGCTCGACAACTTTGCGATGCTTCATGATTACTTCATCGATCAGAGCTATCAACACATCCGAGACAACGGAAGCGCCCAACAGATGCGCTTCCTACGCGAACACGCGAACAGCCGGGAAGATGCAGCAGCGTTCGGCTATGCGCTGGGCGATCTGCTGACACACATCGAGTCCGATCGTGAGATCGACCAGCTGCGCGCCGCGTTGGCCATCGCCAAGCTGAACATCGCGCCCGTGGTCATTACCAAGTACGCATTCAGCGGCGACAACCACGGCGACGCGACGCTCGTCGATGAAACCGAGGACACGTTCCGTATGCTGGCCGCCATCGACGCATACTGGAGCGAGATGAAAGCGATGGGGCTCCAAGACCAGGTCTGGCTGGCCACAGCCGATGTGTTCGGCCGCGACACCTTCCTCAAGAACGGGCGCGGCCATCACGGCAAGCTGACCACCGGGCTGATGCTCGGCACCCAGCTGAACGGCGGGGTCATCGGTGGCCACGAGCTCGCAGAGAAGAACGCGGTGTTTGCGACGTCAATCAACGCGACGACAGGCTCACCCGACAGCCCAGACATCGACGCCGACGACACCCTCAATGCCTACTACAAGACCGTCATGATGGCCGCCGGTGTCCCTGCTGAGCAGCGTGAGACGCGCTTCCCATACAGCAAAGAAGTCACGTCACACATGGCCTGAATCGGCCGCGCACTTGAAGCGGGCGGTGCGGGGGTCGCCGCTGTCAGGTGCCCGGGAACGTCGGCGGGGCATCAGCTCGCTGCGGTGGCGCCTTCAGGATCTGGATCAAATCAACCACAGTGTCGATGTGGCCGGGCAGATCGTCCTGCTTCATCCCTGCACCGGAGACGGTGATCCGGGCATGATCGATCGTTGAGCCGGGGAAGGGATGAAGAACGGCCATCAGCAACTCGGTCAGCCGCGGATCGTTCCAGTTGATGTCGACCTTATCGCCGCCTGTCATCTGCAGGGCGCCGTCGAGGATCGGGTTTGCGAAGCTGCTTCCCCCCTTTCCAGAGGTTATCGAAAATCCTCTGGGCAGCGGGGCGTTGTGTCGGACCTCCATCTTGATGGCGCGCCGCCGGGGGTAGATGGAGAGCCAGACGTCGCCGCGTTTCCCGCGGAGCATCGGCTTCTTGGATTCGGGGTCCTGCTCCACGGTGAGGCGGTTGTTGTCGGCGAACCGCTCAAGGCTGGTCTTGCTGGGGTTGAGGTTCGCCGCTACGGAGCGCTGCAACCAGTTGGAGCCGATGATCAGGACGCCAGCGATGAAGCCGACGACATAAAACAGGGGCGGCAGGCCCTCGTGCCCATAGCCGACGGGCCCACGGTCACCGAGGATCACGCCCAACAGGGGCACAAAGATAAACATCGCGACCCAGGATACGATCATAAAGATGAATCCGCGTCCGTAGTACATCAGCGACCTCCCCCTTCCCCTCCGAGCTTATAGGATGGACTTCCCGAGGGCGGAGAGGATCAACCATACGGCGAGCTGCCCGGTCCGGTTGGCGTCGTCGAGGACCGGGTTCAGTTCGACCATCTCTACGCCGAGGAGCTTTCCGGTCTGGGCGACCTTTTCACAGATGAGGTGTGATTCGCGGAGGTTGAGCCCGCCGGGGACCGGCGTCCCGACCCCTGGCGCATGTTGGGGATCGACGCCGTCGAGGTCGAAGCTCAGATGGATGCCCGCGGTCCCATCGAGGCACCGGGAGATGGCTTCATTGATACAGACGGCGGTGCCGCGTTCATCGAGTTCGCTCATCGTATACACCCGAACGCCAGAGGCCCGGACGCGCTCCGCTTCGGTGCGATCGATGTCCCGTGCGCCGATGACACAGACGTTGCGGGGATCGAGGGCGGGTTCATCGCCGGCGATCTCGACGAGCGTCTGTGGTCCCTGCCCCAGCAGCACCGCCAGCGGCATCCCATGGATGTTGCCCGACGGCGAGGACTCCGGGGTGTTCATATCGGTGTGGGCGTCAACCCAGAGGACCCCCATCTGCTGACCGCGTTTCCGCAGGGCCCGGGCCATCCCGCTGATGGTCCCGATGGCGACGGAATGATCGCCCCCCAGGACCAGCGGCATCCGCTCAGCGAGGACGGCGTCTTCGATGCGATCAGCGAGGTCAGCACAGGTCTGGGTGATCTGAGCGAGGAACCGCGCCCGCGGATCACCGGACGGGATCATCTCCTGAGAAGGGACGCCCAACCCGAAGTTCTGGGCGATCTCATATCCCAGGCCCGTGATCCCCTGGCTGAGGTCCGCGAGGTGAATGGCAGAGGGTCCCATGTCCACCCCGCGGCGCCCCGCGCCGAGATCGAGGTGAACATTCGCGATGGTTAATGGCTTCATGCCGCTAAACTACCCCAGGCCAAGCAGCGCGTCATCCTGGCCGGTGATCGCATCCAGGCCCATGGCTTCACGAAGCGCAGCGTCGAGCAGGTGCGAGGGGCGGACGTTCTGGACGGCGCTGAACATGTTGCCTTTGACCTTGGGATTGGCCGCATGCAGCTCATTGATCAGCCGCTTGACCTGCTGACGCTGGAGGTTCTCCTGGCTTCCGCACAGGTCACAGGGGATGATCGGGAAGGCCTGCTCTTGCGCGAGCGCGGCGAGGTCTTCCTCATTGCAATAGGCCAGCGGGCGGATGACCACGTTTCGGCCGTCGTCAGAGCGCAACCGCGGCGGCATCGCCTTGAGCTGACCGGAGTACAACAGGTTGAGCATCAGCGTCTCGATGATGTCATCGCGGTGATGGCCCAGGGCGATCTTGGAGCAGCCCAGCTCAACGGCGGCGTTGTAGAGGATGCCCCGCCGCAGCCGGGAGCACAGCGAGCAGAACGTCTTTCCGACGGGGATCTTCTCCAGGACGATCGAGTAGGTGTCCTGCTTGAGCATCCGGTACGCATCCCCGTGGTCTTTGAAGTAGCTCTCCAGCAGGTGGCCCGGGAAGCCGGGGTGGCCCTGATCGAGGTTGACGGCGATCATCGAAAATTCGAACGGGACGCGCCGCTGGATGAGGCGCAGGAGATGGAGCATGGCGTAGGAGTCTTTCCCACCGGACATACAGACCATGATCCGATCGCCGGGTTCGATGAGCTGAAAGTCCTTGCTGGCGCGCGCCAGCTGTCCCATCAGCTTGTTCTCCAGTCGTGTCACCTTCATCGGGGGGCCGCCCTCTGCTGAGCAAGAAGGACTCTATATCGTAGGCCGGGGCCCGCAGACAGCCACCCCCCGATGTTCGGCGTTCGCAGCCTACTGAATGTCGTAGCGGTCCAGGTTCATGACCTTGGTCCAAGCGGCTGCGAAGTCGCTGGCGAAGGTCGTCTCGGCGCCGGCATAGGCATAGTATTCTGCGACCGCGCGCAGCTCGGAGTTGGAGCCGAACACGAGATCCATCTCCGTGGCGGTCCAGCGCTTCTCGCCGGACTTCCGGTCTTTGCCCTCGAAGACGTTGGCCGAGGACGGCTCCCACTTCGTGGACATATCGAGCAGGTTGACGAAGAAGTCGTTGGTGAGGGTGCCGGGCTTATCGGTCAACACGCCATGCGGGACACCATCGACGTTGGCGTTGAGCGCGCGCATTCCGCCGATGAGGACGGTCATCTCGGGGACGGTCAGATCGAGCATGTCCGCCCGCTCGACGAGCATCTCCGAGGGGCTGCGCTGGTAGCCGAACTCCGAGGGCATCGGGGTGTAGTGGTTGCGGAAGGCATCGGCGGTGGGTTCGAGGACCTGGAAGGACGCGACGTCGGTCATCTCCTGGGTGGCGTCTGTACGGCCGGGGCTGAACGCGACGCTGACGGGGTTGCCCGCGTCCTGTGCGGCCTTCTCGACCGCAGCGGTGCCGCCAAGGACGATGAGATCTGCGAGGGAGACCTTCTTCGCGCCGGACGTGCGGTTGAAGTCGGCCTGAATCTTCTCCAGGGCCGCGACGACCCTGGCGATCTCAGCGCTGTCGTTGACGGCCCAGTCTTTCTGGGGAGCGAGGCGGACGCGGGCGCCGTTCGCGCCGCCGCGGAGGTCGGTGTGCCGGTAAGAGGCGGCCGAGGACCACGCGGTGCGGACCAGCTCTGGCACGGTCAGGCCGCTGGCGAGGATCTGCTTCTTGAGGGTGGCGATGTCTCGATCGTTGACCAGAGGATGATCGACGGCGGGGACCGGATCCTGCCAGATCATCGCCGCTTCGGGGACATCTGCGCCGACGTAGCGGGCGCGCGGGCCCATGTCGCGGTGGGTCAGCTTAAACCATGCCTGGGCGAAGGCCGCCTTGAACGCCTCGGGGTTCTCCTGGAAGCGCTTGGAGATCGCGCCATAGGCGGGATCGAACCGCAGGGCGAGGTCGGTGGTGAACATGATGGGCGCGTGCCGCCTGGAGGGATCGTGTGCATCGGGGGTGAGGACCTTGGCGGCCTCATCGTTGGGGATCCACTGGGTGGCGCCGGCGGGGCTCTTGGTCTGGACCCACTCGTAGGCGTAGAGGTTATCGAGGTACTGGTTGGTCCACGCGGTCGGGGCGCTGGTCCAGGATCCCTCAAGGCCGCTGGTCACGGCGTCGATGCCCACGCCAGAGCCGCAGGTGCTGGTCCAGCCGATGCCCTGGGCTTCGACGCCGGTGCCGGCGGGCTCAACGCCGACACAGTCCGCCTTATGGGCGCCGTGGGCCTTCCCGAAGGTGTGGCCGCCAGCGATCAGCGCAACGGTCTCTTCATCATTCATCGCCATCCGGCCGAAGGTCTCGCGGATGTCCTTCGCCGCGAGCAGCGGGTCGGGGTTGCCGTTGGGGCCTTCGGGGTTGACATAGATGAGCCCCATCTGGACGGCGGCGAGCGGACGATCCAGATCGCGTTCGCCGCGGTAGCGCTTGTCGGCGAGCATCTTCGCTTCCGGCCCCCAGTAGACCAGCTCCGGCTCCCAGTCATCGGGGCGGCCGCCAGCGAAGCCGACGGTCTCAAAACCCATCGAGTCCATCGCCACGGTGCCAGAGAGGACCATCAGGTCTGCCCAGGACACCTGGTTGCCGTACTTCTGCTTGATGGGCCACAGCAACCGGCGAGCCTTGTCCAGGTTGGTGTTGTCCGGCCAGCTGTTCAGCGGCTCGAACCGATGCTGCCCACCATCGGCGCCGCCGCGGCCATCGCTGGTCCGATAGGTCCCCGCGCTGTGCCAGG
>JBCBLB010000463.1:0-7918 GCA_038520555.1 Myxococcota bacterium
ATCGACCAGCACGTTCCACGGGGCTGAACGGTCACCATTCGTCGCCGTGCTCCCATCTGGGGGCCGGCCGGATATGTTTGGTGTATGGGAGAACTCGCGACGCGACCACCCGATGGCTTGCCGGTGCTTGGCCCGGTCCGTTCCTGGGAGCAGGACTTCACCCTGATCGGCATCCTCGCAGGTGGCCTTGCTCCGGCGCTGCTGTGGATTTTTCCTGAAGCGGGTGTCCCGATCTCTGCGGCAGCGGCCCTGCTTGGGGCGATCAGCGGGCCATGGTTCGGCCGACGGCTTCGGACGTTCCTCGACCAGACCCGTGGGCGGCTGCCCATCCTGGCGCTGCTCGCCCTCGTCCCGCCGCTTGGGGCGCTGTGGGGCGGGCTGGTGGCCGGCGGCGCTGGCGCGCTCGTCGGCCTCATCGCCGAAGGGACCGCCGCCGCGGTCGTGATGGGGACGCTCTGCGGTGTCGCGGGGGCGCTCACCGGGGCTGTCCTCATCGGCCTGATCTGGCTGCCCTACGCCTTCCAGATCGTCCTCCGCGGAAAGCGGTGGCCGCTCATCGCCGGCGTCGGCATCCTGTCCCCGCTGCTGCCTGTCCTCGCCATCTTCGGGGCGATGCTGGGGCTGGGATAAGCGTCACATCTCCAGCAGCGCCTCACACGCCTGACGCACCTTATCGTAGGTCTCGGGGTCTTCGATGTCCTCGTAGATCGCGCCCTCGTCATCTTCGGAGTAGGCGAACAGATAGAGGTCGATGTCACCGCCCTCATCCGCGCCCTGCTTCGCCAGCTGCGCCTGTGGAACCGCCATCGCGTAGGGTTTCTCTTCCACATCGACCATCGCCAACAAGAACAGCTGAAGGATGTTGCCGTCCTCATCCTCCAACTCAAGCAGATCGTCCTCGCTGACGTCCGCAGACGGGTCCAGGGTCGTTTGATCGGCCATCGCACACCTCATCACAGAGCAGGCGGCCTCTTATCCGCCCCCGATCAGGGCGTCGACCAGTGGCTCATCGGCAACCCCGCCGTCGGCGACTGGAAGGTCAGCAGGTGCGGCATCGCCAGCGAGCCCACATAGACCGTCCGCAGATCGGGTCCTGCAAAGCAGATGCTGGTCAACAACTGCGCATTCGGGCCCGCACACCCCGCCAGATCCGGCGGCATGATCGTGTGATCGTTGATCTTCGCCACTGCGTTGTCCAGCCCCGTGGGGTTGACGTCCTCAAACACCGTCGACGCCTCACCGTCCGGTGAAATGACCATCACCCCGTTGCGCGCGACCGTCGTCAGCCACAGGTTGCCCTCTGCGTCAAAGGCGATGCCATCGATGTAGGCCCCATGCCCCAGGCTCTCCGGGCCGAACACCTCGCGCTCCCCCAGCGAGCCGTCTTCGCGCACCGGGAACCGAATCACCCGGCTACTCATCGTCTCTGCCACATACAGATACGCTTCATCCGCGTCCAGACGGCACTCGTTGGAGAAGTTGATGCCATCCGCCACCTTGCGCACGTCACCGTTTTCATCAATCAGCAGGATATATCCGTCATTCAGCGGATTCATCACCGCCGGCCACCAGTGATTCTGGCGCGTCGAGACCGCCACCCAGTGCCGGCCCCGTCGGTCACAGAAGACAAAGTTGACCGACCCCAGCGGCTGCCCCTCGAAGCTGTCCAGCACGACGGTCTCGTTCGCGCCGTCCGCATCGATCCGCAGCAGCTTGCCCCCTTCCATCGCCGCGATCACGATGCGACCCTGTGGATCCATCGCCAGCCCGTTGGGTTCGCCCACGGGGTTGCCGAACAACGCTTGATCGCCGTTCGGCGCGCGCCGGGTGATCAGACCGCGGGCATCCGATATGAAGAGCGTCCCGTCGGGTTGAGCGATGACGCTCTCTGGACGGGCCAGCTCGGTGCCCACGCGAGAAAGCTGCGCAGCATCGAGTTTAAAGTCATGAATTGAGGCCATTGGGTTCTCCTGTGTGTCATCGAGGGCGAAGGCGTCAACCCTTGATGTAATCGAAAACCACAGCGCCGGAAGAACCCATCTCTGACGCCCAGTCGTTCCCACACCGAAGACCAATCTGCTGTCCAGGCAATAATTGTCTTGACATCAATTGTCTAGACAACTAATTGCATATCGAACCTTGGAGGCAAACAACCATGAAGCCTATCTCTCGACTTCATCGAAGCGCCGCGACGGTCGGCACGGGACTCATCGCGGTGTTCTGGACCCTCTCACTGGGCGCCGAATGGCTTGGAGATCTCGACACGCTGCGAACGGTCAAGGCAGCCATCGCCTACACCATGCCGCTTCTGGTGGTCGCGCTCGCGGCGGCGGCGCTGTCTGGACATCGTTGGTCTGGACATCGTTGGTCTGGACATCGTTGGTCTGGGGGGGTGCGTCACCCGACGATCCTCGCCAAGAAGCGTGCTGCATCGGTGATGGCGGCGATCGGTCTTGGGATCCTGGCGCCGTGCGCGATCGTCCTTCATCTCCTGGCGCAGAAGCCTCTTACGTCGACGTTCTGGGCGCTCCAGATGGTTGAGTTGTGCGCGGGCGCGGTCAACTTCTCCATCGCGGTGTGGCTGGCCCGGGCGGGCGCTTCGCTGTCACGGCGCACCGGATAGGTCCTCTGTATCGCGCGCCGATACTGGAGACCTGCACGATGAAGATCCCCGCTTCCCTCGACGGTGCCCTCGGCTTCAACATCACCCGGGTGGCGCTGCTGTTCCGACGCGAACTCATCGAGGCGCTGAGGGGGTACCATCTCACCCCCGAGCAGTGGCAGATCCTGGTGGCGATCATCGAGACTGAGCAGATCGTTCATCAATCGACGCTCTCGGATCTCACGCTCAAAGACACGCCGAACATCTCTCGGATCCTCAAGCGAATGGAGCGGGACGGGTGGATCGAGCGGGCCGTCGACGTCGACGACGCGCGATCGAAGCGCGTCATCGCCACGTCCTACGCGCGCGAAGCATACCCCGACATCCGCGCCACGCTTGAGGCGCATTTTGACGCCCGATTGCGGCCGGTCGCCGAAGAGACCGAGCAGCTGATGCGGCTCCTTCACCGCCTCCGGGGATGCTTCGAGGCTGATCCCCTGCTGTCATGAGTCACGATCCGCGTCCTGGGTCCACCGCGCTTGAGATCGAGTTTGTGTCGATACGTTAGCGTTCGCGTCGTCGGATCTGTTCGTCAGGCGGCCGGGGGCGGCGCAGACGCCATACAGGCGCGGATGTGGCCCGATCCCAATGGCGCTCCTGCGACATTCCAGAAACGGAGTTGGTCGCTTGCAGTCACTGGGAGAGGACTGTGGTAGAATCCGGCCGAGGGAAGATGGGGCATGGAAGCCGAGGCTGTCATCGCGGGCCGATACCGCTTGCTCCACCGCATCGCGCGGGGAGGGCAGGCGGTGGTGTATCTGGCCCGCCAGCTCCATCTGGAACGGGAAGTGGCGCTGAAGGTGCTGACCACAGCGGTGGGTGACCAGGGCGAAGACCTCGACAGCTTCACGCGACGGTTCCTGATCGAAGCCCAGACCCTTGCCACCCTGAACCATCCCCATATCGTCACCGTCTACGACTATGGTCAGACTGACGATGGCAACTTCGGCGATGACGCCTTCTTCATCGCGATGGAGTACGTCCGCGGCGTCCACTTCGACCGCCTCTGTGAGGGCCCGATGGCGCCGCCGCGCGCGCGGCGGCTGATCCGGCAGGTCTGCCTCGCGTTGAGCTACGCGCACAGCAAGGGGGTCATCCACCGAGACATCAAGAACTCGAACGTCCTGGTCTACAACAACAACGGTGTCGAGCAGATCAAGCTGGTCGACTTCGGAATCGCCAAGCTTACCGAAGAGAACATCGATCTGACGCGCACCGGCGCGATCATCGGCTCCCCCAAATTCATGGCGCCGGAGCAGATCCTCGGGCAGCCGGTCGATCACCGGACAGACATCTACGCCGTCGGGATGCTGCTCTACGTAGCGCTGGCTGGCAAGTATCCGTTCAACCTCAAGAGTCCCCAGAGCTGCATCTATGAGCACCTCAACCGGGAACCCGCGCCATTCAGTGAGACCGCGCCAGACGCAGACATCTCTCTCAACCTGGAGGGGATCGTCCTGCGGTGTCTGCGGAAAACGCCAGAAGAACGCTATGCGTCCGTAGACGATCTGCTCGCTGCGCTCGATATGCTCGATGACACTGACCTGGTCAGCGCATCAACGCCCCCGCCGCCACGGCGAATGGCGCAGCGGCTCCTGCTCCTTGCAGCGCTCCCGATCGCGGCATTGTTCCTGGTCATCGCAGGTCTCATTGCCTACCCGCTCTTCTTCATGCCCATGCAGCACACCCCTCCAACAGAGACCACGACCGCCCTCAACATCCCCAGCGAGCCGCCCAGCGTCACGCGCGCGCGCACCGATACCGCACAGCCTGACGCTGAAGACGACGCGAACGACATTACGACCGCCTCGAAGGATGAGTCGACGGCTGAAGCAGCCCCCCAACCTGCGGCACCCCAACCTGTTGTGTCCAAACCTGTTGTGTCCGCGCCGAAGGCCGCTGTGAGCCGACAGCCGGAGCGGGCTCCTGTGGCGAAACCCGTGGCGAAACCTACGTCTCCCCCGCTGGAGCCTGCACCAGAGCCGGTCGATGGGTTCTCGATTGGCAACAACGACATCCGAGATCCGTGGAAGGAGTGAGCCGTGCTGTTGATGTTGTGGTTGACTCTTGTTGCGTCTGGTCAGACACAGGACGACAACGATCGTGCGCGCCAGTTCTATGAGAACGGGGCCATTTTATACGATGAAGGTCGCTATGAGGACGCGATCCTGGCATGGCAGGAGGCGTGGGAGCTGTCAAAGCGTCCGTTGTTGCTGTTCAACATCGCCAATGCTCAGGAGCGGCTTGGCCTGTGGCGTGATGCGCTGGAGACGCTGAACCGATACCGCGTCTACGCGAAAGTCGAGGAGCGCGAGCGTCTGGACCGGCGCATCGCCAACCTGGAGCGTCGTCTGGCAGAGGAGACGCCCTCCCCGGTGCCCGTGACACCAGAAGAGACGGCGCCTGTGTCCCCTGAACCGGTCGCGGTCGAGCCGCAGGTCGACTCGACGCTTCCAGTGGAACAGACGCCCAATCGGTGGCTGGCGCCGTCCGCGCTGACGCTTGGGGCAGCGGGGCTGGTGACCGGCACGGTGTTCGCGCTCCGCGCGGACGCAGCGCGTACAGACGCAGACGCCCTGTGTCAGGGTGTCGATGGGCAGTTGCTGTGCCCCTCAACCGCAGAGGACGCGCTTCGACAAGACCAGTTCAGCTCGCTGGCCGCGGACAGCGCATTCATCATCGGTGGGGTCGGCCTTCTCAGCGGGACGGTGCTGCTCTTGATCGATGCGCCGGTTCAACTCACCCCCAGCGGGGTGACGCTGCGGGGGCAGTTTTAATACGTCTGTTGGGACTCATCGCGTTCGCCTTGCCGTCTTGTACGCTGAGCCGAACGGACGATGCCCCGGGTGAAGACCACACATCCTGTCAAGCGGTGTTTGGCTGCGGGCTTGTGTGAGTCGACGGCAGCGGCGGATACCAATTCACCTCGGCCGACCTCATCACCCCCTGAAAACCAGATTTTTCCCGCAGGGAACATCGCGCAGGGACATCGTGAAGTGACTCCCATGGTCGCTTCTACCAGGCCTTCAGACTTTTATTGATTTTAAATAAAACTGTTTTGGTTATCTAAAAAATGCATATCTGGCATATGGACACGTCAAGCCTCTGATGAGTTGACGTGTCCATATGCCAGATATGCACTCCCTCAAAAACCTCCTACTCATCGAGTGCCTTGCAGATGGTCTGAGACGCCTCATCCACGAGATGATGATGCAGGCTCATCGTCTGGCTACAATGACGAAAACAGGGGTGTGATAATGGCTGATGCTGAACTCGCAGTGTTCATGATCGTGATGATCCTGACTCGGCTCGTTCGCGCTCATGCTGCTGGTCGTCGTGCCGGCGTACTACATGCTGGTGTTGCGTCCGTTGGCGGCGATGAAGTGGTCGTTCACCCATGACGGTCGACAGTTCTTCGTTCGGGCAGCGGGCCGCAAACTCCCTGAGCTGACTGTGGATGGGAGCCCTCTCTCCGTCACCCCACAGGTCAGCCAACAGTCCAACGGACCGCTGTGGACTACTACGGAGCACCACTTCACCTACGACGGGCAGAGCGGCGCGATTCTGGTCCAACGCGAGAGCTGGCGGCCGCGAAAGTGTGCGGTCCTCCTCAATCAAGAGCAGATCTTCAACTCGGGCACAGACTGGACGTCCTGACACACGCCCTTCATCGGGTTGAGGCGGGCGCTTCGCTGACCAGCCGGAACCCGGTGGTCAGTTCGTGCCGATGGGCGAGCTGCCCGGCGCGATGGGCGCACCGCATCGCGCCCATCTCATCTTGCCAGCTCCCGCCGCGGACGACGACTTCCCCCTCGCCCTGCCAGCTGGTGGTCCACTCGCGGACGTTTCCGGCCATGTCTCGGCACCCATACACGGAGACGTCTACCGGGAACGCGCCGATGGGCGCAGGACCGCCGGGCGATCCCGCGCGGCTGTGGCGGATACAGGCGAAGACCGGATCGGCGTCGTCTCCCCAGGGATACGCGCGGCCATCCACGCCGCGGGCCGCCTTCTCCCATTCTTCCTCGGTCGGCAGTCGAAGCGGCCGGCCGGTCCGCTGTGATGCCCACCGGGCATAGGCCTCTGCGCTCGCCATCGGGATCCCGACCACCGGCCCGTCCATTCGCCAGGACGGGCCGGGCGTCCAGCCCGTGTCCTCATGGTGCGCCCATGCCGGCCACCAGTGCTCTCCGAGTCCAGAGACCCCGGGCACGTGCGCCCGCGCGTCCTCCACCGCCAGATCATCCAGGAAGCGCTTCCACTCTGCGTTGGATACCGGGTCTCGACGGATAAACAGATCCGGCAGCGTCGGCCGGCACCGATCCAGCGGGTTGATCGCCTCCAGATCTCCCCCCAACCGAAACGGCCCCGCCGGGACGAAGACGAAGCCCTCTCCGACATCCTGCGCTGAGCGAGGCCGCAGCTCCCCATGAAACCGCTCGCCCGGGTCGACAGACAGCGGATACCGCAACGGCACGCAGCCCGGGGCCTCGACCGTGACCAGATATCGGCCCGCCTCCAGGCGCTGTCGGCGCCAGGGGAGCGGCGGCAGCGCGACCTGCTCAGGGACCAACTGTCGGGCCCGAGCGACGAACCGGAAGAACGTCACCTGCGCATCTTCGGGGCCGCTCAAGTCGACGATCGCCGGCGCGTTGATGGCCCGTCCCCGCTTGTCCGGATCGACGTGGCGGACCTGCCGTTGGGCGATGAACACCTCACGCTGGACGCCGCGGCGGCTCTGATCCTCCAGCCGGGTCGCCCACAGCTCGGCGCGCAGCTCGCGGGCCGCCTCATCGTCCTCCAGCAGCCCCTGGGCGATGGTCGCCTCATGGACCGCATCGAGCCATACGATCATTCGCTGGCCGTCGAGTTGTCGCACCCGTTGCTGGGCGTCCCATAGCGAGCGCTTCGCGGCGAGCGGCGCATGGGCAGGGATCTTGTTTTCGAGGACCGCGACCACGCGTTGTTCATCCTGGATTCGCAGGCCCAGCTCGCGATGCCGCCCCATCAGCTCGCGCGCCCGTGCGAGGCAGTGTGCGGCGTCCCCTTCGCGGCGGCTCCGCTCGCTGGCCCCTGACAGGATGATGTCGAGCACCGCTGCGAACGCCTCGGCGGAGGGCCGTTGGTCCGGCGCGGAGGCCAGGGAGTCCTCGATGAGCGAGACCAATTCGGGATCGATGGCCTCCTCGCTTCTCACCGGCGGGGCGGAGCGTGCGCGCCACCGGGCGACATAAGCGCCGAGGGGCTCTCCACGAA
>JBCBLB010000521.1:0-7097 GCA_038520555.1 Myxococcota bacterium
GTCGATCTCGGTCGGGGTGAACGGCGCATCGGAGGTCTGGATGGTGCCCGCCATGAACACTTCGATCTGGGTGCGCACCCGCTCGCCGGCGGTGGAGTCGGCCGTGTTCAGCCACATCTCCAGGATGGCGGCCCGGCGGGCATCCGCGGCCCGTGCATCGTCTCGCCAGATGCTCAGCAGGCGGTTGCGGATCTCTTCCTCGCGGGCCAGCCGGTTGTAGTCCCAGATCGCCTGCCGCCACGCGGTCAGCTCCGGGTGCAGCTCGGCGACGATGAGGCCGGTGGACTCGTCGAGCTGGCGGGTCGTCTGCGCCGTACCCAACACCCCCGGCCCCGCGCTGCGGACCGTCTTCAGGTCGTCGCTCAGCGTCAGCGGCTGCCGGTTGGGATCGACCGAGGTCGGGTCGAGCATCAGCGTCCCCGGAAGTATCGGAGACAGCGGGGTAAACCGCTGACCCCGCACCTTCAGGACCGCGTCGTCGGTCACCGTGACCCGCGGCTTCCAGAACCGGTATGGCAGATACACCGACCGGCCGCGGAGCTGGATGGGGCGGAAGTAGCCCATCTCTCGAATGTCCTGGCCCAGCTCGCGCCGCGTCTGCTGCAGAGAGTACGCGGCCACGATCAGCATCTCCTCATCAGACACCGGCACCGCATCGGGCGATGGGATGTCTTCGACCGCATCGGGTGCGGGCAAAATCAGCGGGGTGTCGTCTGGCGCATCATCTGCATGGGCGAGCAGCCCGCCCAACAACATCAACCAGCTCATCGCGACCATCCCCTCCTCCAACTCTTCATATCCGTTTCTGGAAAACCTCCATCAACCTTCGCTCCTCCGGTTCGAAGTGGCAGAGTGTCGAAATCCGATAGAGTAGGGACTATGCAGCCGCCTCGAGGATTGCGGGTTCAGGAGACGCTCGACGCGTTCGAGGTCTCCTTCAACGTGGAGACCGACTCCGATCTGCGGGAATGGCTGGGCATCATGCTCGGCCTGATCGGGTTCTTTTCGCTCCTGGTCGTCTTGTTTCTGTTCTTGCTGTTCAGCGTGCCCGTCATCCTCGACCCCGACGCGATGATGATGCTGTTTCTGGCCATCGCCTCGGTCATCGGGATGACGTTTCTGCTCAACTTCGGACCCTACCTTCACGAGCTGTCCGCCGATCCGTGCATCCTCCGGATGACCGCGACCCGGATGCAGTTCACCCTCGGACGGTGGCAGACCCAATGTCTGCTCGAAGACATTCAGAGCGCCCAGGCCATCGACGGCCGGCTGGAAGTCATCGCCCGCGATGGATCGATGCGGGTCCTGTTGGAAGATGGGGCGCCCGATGTCGCCACATGGCTCGCCGACGCCATCCGCCGCTTCAGCACAAGGCGACAGCGCGCCCTCGCCGCAGAAGGACACGACCTCGATGCCCTCGCCGCCCCTCCTCGTGAGCTGCTGTCCCTGCGGGAGCAGCTCAGCCCGCCCGCCCGCTCCCCGATGGTGCCGTCCCTCAGCAAGTAAACCGGCTGCGCACGATCCAGGGAACGTGCAGATGTCAATCGCTGTCAATCGCTGTCGGTGCGACAGAACATACCTTCTCTCCACAACATCGATCTGTGGGAGAAAACCATGCGCACCATCCTCGCCCCCCTCATCATCCTCCTCGCTGCCTGTGACCTCGGCGAACAGGAAGACGTCATCGTCAACGTCTACCTCTGTGATGACACCGGCGACGACAACGTCGACGAAGACGACAACGTCGATGAAGACGAGCCCGAAGAAGAAGAGGAGCCGGATCCGGATCCGATCGCCGTTGCTGGGGACTTCTCGCTGGAATTCACCGCCTCTCAAACGCCAACGCTGAAGTCGGTGTGCACTGGCACCTATGAGGGCGTGGTGACGCCATGGGAGCCGATCTCGCTTGACGTGACCTGTGAGAGCGAGGTCGGGATTGTCTTCAACGAGTTCAACATCGAAGACGCGCCTCGGGCGGTGCCGATCTCAATCGAGGGGACGCCAGGAGACGACGGCTGGCGAACCTTCCTCGGGGGCGGCTACGGCGGCGAGCAGACCGGCCTCACGAGCCTGCCCTGTCTCGACGAGGCGCTGGATCTGGTCGTCGAGGACGGCGCCCTCGTCGGCGAAGTGATCACCGACCCGGGCGAGAACGAGTATGACCTCGCCTTCTCGATCCCCTTCGTCGGCCTCCTTGAAGATACAGCCATCGGTTCCTGTGCGGTCCGGTTCTGGTAACCAGAACCGAGGGGGTCCAGGATGGAAACGATCCGATGACGCGGTCAGTTGCTTAAGTAGATTGTGCACAATATAAAGTGAAAGGAAATTCATCTTGTGCACAAATTATTTGGATCGCTCTCCTCAATAAAGTGCAAAGGTCGCGGTGATCCTTCGTGTGCGGTGGGGCTCGGGGGCGGCGCGATTCGATTCTGGGGATAAACAATGGGCGATGAAGAAGATCCACATCAAGACGTCCGGTGATCTCCTGGTCGCGCGACCGCCTCTCTTCAACAAGCTGCTCACTGGCTCCATGACCGTCGGGTTGGGCGCAGTGATGGCGGGATATGCGATCGTGCAGCTCATGGAGCCGGAGCAGGGATATCTGCTGGCGGTCAGCCTTACTGTCGTCGTGATGGGGTCGTATTTTTTGTTCCTACGCCGCCGTGTCGAGCTGGATCGTGCGCGCCAGACCGTCACCGCGCGCTGGCGTTGGCTGCTGCTGGGGGGCTCCACCACGCAGCCGCTGGAGGGGCGGGCGTTTCGGGTCGAGCGCCGTCGGCGGAAGAACGATGGGGACACCACCTACTTCTTCGATGTCCTGGTCGGCGATCTGCGCCTGATGTCGGTCTCCGAATATGAAGGCGGCGCCAACACCGCAGAGCAGGCGGCGAAGCAGATGGCCGATCATATGGGCACGAAGATGAAGAAGACACAGGACTCGAAGCGGCTGCGTGCAGCCCTTCAGGCAGAGGCGCGCTATGCGCTGGTGCCCCTGCTGTTCGTCGTCGCGGCGATGGGGGTCGCAGGCGTTTTGGTGGTGTTTGGGATCATCCCGCTCCCTTGACCCCCATCGTGGTTCGTCAGATCTTAGAGACTGAACCGCTTATGCCAGCCGCCGGCGGCGCGGTTTCCGCGGAGGGTCCGAGACAGCTGCCGTCGCTGGGTGAGCTCCTGGATGAACAGGTTGAGCACATCGATCTCTGCGTCCAGGCCGTCGACTTCGGCCCAGGCGACGGCTTCCGCGGCGGATTTGACGGCGGCTTCGATCTCACCGCGGGTATGATGGAGCCGGGCCAGGCCGGCATGGACCCGTGCGTGCTCTGGGTTGATCTGTCGGGCGCGCTCGAAGGCTTTCTGGGACTGGTCCATCTCGCCGGCGTCGAGGAACATCTCCCCCAGCAGGTCCCAGGCGACCGCCTGATAGCAGGGGTTGATGGCCAATGAGCGCCGCACCAGCTCATAGGCCTGGGCGGGGTCCTGGAGGCGTCGATAGATCGCGTCGGCGGCTTCGGTGAGCAGCGACCAGTTGCCCGGCTCCATGGCGAGGGCGGCCTGATAGGCGGAGACGATCTGAGCTCTGGGGGCTTCGCGGGCGAAGTCGATCCGCGCCTGGAGGGCTTCGACGTCAGCGAGGTCGTAGGCGTCCTGAAAGGCGGCCCGGACCTGTGGAATCTCGGCCCGGGACACGAGGCGGGTCTTGAGCAGCCGATCGCCCTCATTGGGCGGGGCGGTCATCTGGATCCCTTCGGCCGCTGCGAGCTTTTGAAGGGCGTAGTGGTTGATCTGGACGGCGATGGTGGCGCCATAGTGCTGATACAGCTGCTGCTGATCGGCGTCTGCGGCGGTCTTGGGGCCATAGTCGCGGAACAGGACGAAGCCATCGTCGCGCAGGGCGCCCATCGACGCCTGCAGCGAGGTCCAGGCGCCATGGGAATCGAGGACCCAGGTCGGACCATCGGTGCCCTGATCGTCCTGGATCCACCGGGCGATCTGCTGGACGCGGGCGCGGCTGGGCGAGGCCGCAGACAGCGGCGCCCGCCCCAGCTCGAGGTCGAGCAGCGGGTACAGGGGCACCAACTCCAAGGCGGCGTCGACGTCTTCGCTGGCGACGATCTGGCGGAGCTGTTCGATGGAGCGGTGGGTGTACCGCTGCAGGTGCTCGGGCTGGGAGACGACGGTGCGGGCGATGGTGACGTCGATCTGCGGTCCATCGACCCGGTACAGGTTCATGGGCAGCATGCAGAAGACGTAGGAGTGGAAGATGGCCCGGACCCGTCCCGTAAGGTCGACCGGCCGCTGGGTGTCGATCCGGGTCAGGCGGGTGGGCGCGGCGGCGTCCGCCTGGCCGAGGACGACGTGGCGGGCGTGGGGGGCGAAGATGTTGGCCTTCTGCACATCGCGGATGACCGTGGGTGCTGCGTCGGTGGCATACCAGAGGAGGCGATCGTACCAGTCGACGCCGCGTTGTTGGCAGCGGGCCTGGAACCGATCGAGGACCTGGCGGGCGAACAGGCCCATGCCCATCCCGGGCTCCAGGATGACGATCTGGTCTTCGAGGGTGCCGGCGTCGTGGGCGGCCTGGCAGCTCGCGAGCAGCACCTCTGCGGCGCGGTAGGGCACCAGCCCGCCCTGGTGGGCGATGTTGGGCACTTCGTTGGAGGTGAACGTCAAGACGCCGCGTGCCTGGTAGGCGAGCTTGCCCAGCCGCCAGTCGAGGGTCTCTGACAGCGGGGCCCAGTCGTGCAGCGGCTCCATGCTTATCCCCGTTGGAGGTCCTGGAGCAGCTTATAGCACCGGGTGGCGTCGTTGCCGGTCATCCGGGGGCAGGTCGGCTCAAGGACCTGGACGGCGTCTTCGGGGCGACCGGCCTTTTGCAACTGCACGGCGAGGTTGGCCACGCTGGCGGGCATCGCATGACCGGCGAGGCTGACCTGCATCGCCCGGTCCAGGTCGCCCTTGCGGGTATAGCTGCGGACCATCAGCGTCTCCGCTTCGTCGCGCTGCTGGGCGGTCTGGATGTCCACCCGGTTCAGGAGGGCGAGGGCGGCGTCATAGCGCGAGGCGTCATGGAGCATCGCCGCATGGCGGATGACCGCGTCGGGGCGCAGCCCGTCGATCCCGCCGAGATCACGGACGAAGGCGTTGCTGCGGCGCACATCGTTGGCCGTCACCGCGCAGGCGTGGCCCATCTGGTAGAACCGCTCGTGTTCAGACTCCGGCAGCAGCTCCAGCCCCTGGTCGACATACATCAAACACGACGTATAGTCCCCGGTGTTGTAGGATGTGACGGCGTCGTTATACAAGCTGACCGTGTCGGCGGGCTGGTTGAGGAAGGCGTTCGCCTTGTCGGTGATGTTCCGGTAGTCCCGCGACGCCATCTCAGAGGTCGCCATGAAGATGTGTGGATCATCCGGGTAGCGATCCAGGCCCTCATCGACGAGCCGCCAGGCGCCGGTGTTGTCCCCCTGGCCAGACGTTACCGCGATCTTGGCGCGGAGCATGCCCGGCGAGTCGCCGAAGTAGCCCTGCGCCTGGCTGTAGGCCCGCCGGGCGGCGCCGATCTGGTCGTCGTTGACGTGCATGACGACCTGAAGGACGGCGCCCTGTTCGACCACCGAGCGAGCCTTGTCCGCAGAGACGCCGTCTTTACGGGCATCATCGACAGCGGACTGGTACGAGCCGGGGAGCGCCCGGCCCAGATCCCGGCGGACCCACTCATAGCGGCCCACCCGGTAGTAGCAGTTCGCCCGTTCAATGAGCGGCTTGACCCCGTCGGGGTTGGCGTCCACGGCGGCGTCGAGCTGTGGCATCAGCCGCGAGCACTCATGCCGAGCGGTGAAGATCTCATTGAGGACGTTCTCAGGGTCTTCCTGCGCAAGGGCGATGCCGCCCAGCAGGAGCCCTGCGATTGCGATCGCGAGGTTCTGCATAGTCTCCCCATCTTATCGCGAGTGCAACCCGCGCTCGGGGGTTCAGCAGCCAGATTATACGAAAGATCAACAACCTTCAGACAACAACGCAAACGCCCCGGCCAACGGGCCGAGGCGTGGGGTGAACCGAGGCAGACCCGATCAGACGCGCTGCGTCGGGATCGCGGTCCGCTCAATCCATCGGAGCACAATCCATCACAGCTCGGTGCAGCTGAAGCTGTCGTAGTAGGCGACGTCTTCACCTTTGACCACGCAGCCGCCGGTCGTCTCATCTTCGACGAAGATGGTGACCTGAGAGACCATGACGTCGTTGTCGCCGACGTGCAGGGTGCTGACGCCTGCTTCCAGACGGCCGATGGCGCCTTCACCGGTTTCACCCTGGAGCGTGATCGGTGAGGTCAGGCCTTCATGGCAGATGCTGGTGTCGCCCTGCCCGTTGAGGCAGTCCTCACCGAACCAGCCATTGTCTGCGCCGGTCTGGGCAAGACCAACGGTGAAGGGGCCCTCACCACCGGTGATGGTGATGGTCAGGCTGGATGCCTGGAGATCGATGTCGACCGCGGTGATGTCCGCGTCTGCATCGGTGTCGGTGTCGGTGTCGGTGTCGGTGTCGGTGTCAGCTTCTTCGGCGGTGTCGCCGGAGTCCTTCCCGTCGTCACAGGCGGTCAGGGTCAGCATGGGGACCAGAAGGGTCAGTAGAATGCGAGTCATTTTTGCTTCCTCCATCAGGTTGCGAAATGATCTTTACCCGTGGATCGAGAGATTGTATACTCAATGATTATAAAAATTGTACGACGTTCGCGGCCTGCCGCCCTCTTTTTCGTAAACGTTATGAACAGGTGTTCAGAATCATGTGAACAACCTGGCTGGCGAAGATACAGATCCAGCGGGTGTCAACAAGACAGGTTTCCCCATGACACATGCTGAGCTGAGTCAACTCCTCACAGACGTGGATCCGACGCGTCCGATCGTCTTCCTCACCGGGGCGGGCATCTCTGCTGAGAGTGGCATCCCCACCTTCCGCGGCCCTGGCGGCTACTGGACCGTCGGGTCCGATGTATACAAACCTCAGGAAATTGGCACCTGGGCTTTTTTTAAGGACAACCCCTTTGAAGTCTGGCGGTGGTATCTGTTCCGACGTGGGGTCTGCGAGCAGGCATCCCCCAA
>JBCBLB010000278.1:0-11600 GCA_038520555.1 Myxococcota bacterium
ATGGCAAGGCCTCTGGCCTGAAGGGCCGCACCCTGACGGTCCTCGGCGTCGGCCAGATCGGCGAAGAGGTCATCACCCGCGCGAAGGCGTTCGGGATGCAGGTGCGCGCCTGGAGCCGCTCGCTGACGCCGGGGCGGGCCGCAGCCCTGGGCGTGACCTTCGCGGCCACCCCGCTCGAAGCCTGCCGGGGCGCCAACGCCCTGACGGTGCACACCGCTTATACGACGGACACCCACCATCTGGTCAACGCCGACCTGCTCGAAGCCCTGGCCCCAGGCGCCTATGTCATCAACACCGCCCGCGGCGGCGTGGTCGACGAGGCTGCGCTGCTCAAGGCGATCGAGACCCGCGGGCTGCGCGCCGGCCTGGACGTTTATGAGAACGAGCCCGCCTCCAGCGATCCGGCCTTCACGGATCAGGCGATCCTCAAGAACACCAGCATCTATGGAACCCATCACATCGGCGCATCCACCGATCAGGCCTCCGAGGCGGTCGGCGCAGAGGCGGTCCGGGTGATCACGACCTACCTCAACACCGGTGAGGTCCTCAACTGCGTCAACCTGGCGAACCAGACCGCCGCCACCCATATGCTCGTCGTCCGCCACGCCGATCAGGTCGGCGTGCTCGCGGGCGTGTTGGAGAACCTCAAGCAGGCCGGCGTCAACGTTCAGGAGATGGAGAACATCATCTTCCAGGGCGGCGCCGCGGCGTGCGCCCGGATCCAGATCACCAACGCCGTCGGTGACGCCACCGTAGACAACATCCGGTCCTCGGAGCAGGTCTACGCCGTCTCGGTCGTCGGCCTGAAGTAACCCGTTCCCCTTATCTTCTGGAGAAGCCAACCCATGGCACGTGCCCACAATTTTTCCGCTGGACCGGCCTTGTTGCCCCTGTCGGTCATTGAAGAGATTCAACAGACCCTGCCCGAGCTGAGCCACACCGGTCAGGGCCTGATGGAGATCTCGCACCGCTCCGCCGCCTTTGAAGCCATCCGCGACTCTGCCGAGCAGCGGCTGCGCGCGCTGCTCAACGTCCCTGACGACTACGCTGTCCTGTTCTTGCAAGGCGGGGCCAGCATGCAGTTCTATCAGACCGGGCTGAACCTGCTGGGCCCCGATGACAAGGCCGACATCATCATGACCGGCCGCTGGTCGGACAAGGCCATCGTCGAGATGCGTCGCTGCGGCGACATCGCCGAGGCGTGGGCCCCCGACGACGGCGTCTACAACCGCGTCCCCTCCGATGACCAGGTCCAGGTTCGCGAGGACGCCGTCTATGTACACTACACGTCGAACAACACCGTTCACGGCACCCAATTCCATCAGCTGCCGGAAGCCGCTGGCAAACCTCTGGTCGCCGACATGTCCAGCGACATCTGCTCGCGACCGATCGACGTCCGCCGCCATGCGGTCATCTACGCGGGCGCCCAGAAGAACCTCGGACCCAGCGGGGTCACCGCGGTCATCGTCTCGCCCTGGGCCCTCGAACGCGCCAGCCACGCCGACAACACGCGCTCCGGTGGCCTGCCCTCGATGCTCGACTACCGCCTGATGGCCAAGAAAGACTCCATGTTCAACACCCCCAACACCTTCGGCATCTTCGCCCTGGATCGGGTGCTGGCCTGGGTCGAGTCCCGGGGCGGCGTCGACGCCATGGCCGAACAGAACCTGGCCAAAGCCGGTCTGATCTACAACGAGCTGGAGCAGTCCGACTTCTGGCGGATCTACGCCCAGAAGGGCAGCCGCTCGATCATGAACCCCACCTGGTTCACGCCCACCACCGACACCGACAGGCTCTTCGTCTCTCAGGCGGCAGAGGCCGGGTTGAAGGCGCTCAAGGGTCACCGGTCGGTCGGCGGGCTGCGCGCCAGCATCTACAACGCCTGCCCCATCGAGAGCGTTGAAGTCCTGGTCGACTTCATGAAGGACTTCGAGAAGCGGCACGGTTGATGGCGTCTTCACGCAGCGGCTGTTTTGGGTTGCTCGCCCTGCCGTTCCAGCTGCTGCTGGGCGGCGGTTCGGGCAACCGCGCGCGCCGTCCCGCGCAGATCCCGACCACTGGCCTCACAGCAGAGGAGATGGACGCCGTCCGCGGCGCCCGCGACGCCGCCGATCGGACATGGCAGCGGCTGCACGCGCCCGGCCAGGAGATCGACCCCAACGTCCTCGATCAGGTGGGCGGGACCATCGATCAGCTCGCCGAGTCCGTCGAGCGGATGGCACACCGCCTCGCTGACGCCCGGGCGTGGTCTTCTCGCCATGACCCCGCCGCGATCCAGCGCGAGCTGACGGACCTGGAGATGGATGATGGCCCCGGGCTGGCCGCCCGCCTGGAGACGATGAAGGTCCTCCGCGAGCGCGCCCGCGCGGCCAACGACATCGCCATCCAGATCCCCCGAATGTCCGCGCGGCTGCGCGCCGCCGCCGGCAAGATCCAGTCACTGGAAGCGCGCTTCCAGGCCGAAACCCTTCGAAACGATCTGGGCGCCATGCTCGAACAACTCGAACACCAACGCGCAGACAGCGAGCGCGCCCTTCACACGTGGACGCAGACCCTCAACGAGCTGCGCGCCCTCACCTGAGCCGACGGGTACGCGCTTGCTCACTTCGCTGAAGCAGGCGCCGATGTTGTCGCAGGTTCGGGTGCAGGGCCGGAGCCTGGCGGGCCCCACTCGATCTCGCCAGCGGTCCGGACCCCCTCTTCTCGAAACGCCCGCTTGACCCGCTCGGTGATGTCCGTGCCAAAGGCCGTCTCGTAGCGGCCATCGAAGACATAGGCTTTCACCCGGATCATGATGGCGAATCGCTCGGCGCCGTTGGGGACGGGCCCCTCTCGAACGACGATCGTGATGGGCTTGCCCAGGTAGACATAGCGGCTGGAAGCGGTGGCCTCGTAGACGATCCGTTTGGCCGCCTCAAAGTTCTCGTTGCAGCCGATAAAGAAGGAAAACACACACATCTGATCGAGGGCGCCCGCGTTGGCGCAGGACACCGATTCGCCCAGGAACCTGGAATTGGGGATCGAGATGAGGTTATCATCCATATCGACGATACGAACCGTTCTTAAGCCAATTTCTTTGACTTCCCCATAGTGGCCGCCGAACGAGATGCGATCACCGACCTGGAAGGGACGGTCAAACATGAGGATAAACCCTGCCGTCACCGAAGAAAGCACGTCCTTGGTGGCGTAACCAACGGCGAGGACGACGAGGCCGACGATGCCGTAGAGGGCGCGGTTATCGTCCTCTGCGCTGAAGTCAAACAGGGCGTTGATGACGAGCAGGCTGGTGATCAGGATGACGGAGAAGCGGGTCAACACCGAGATCTGCTTGAACAGCAGCCGCCGCTCTGTGAGCCGCTCGCCCAGGGTATCCAGCGACTGCGCCGACACTCGCAGCACAATGATCGCGAAGATAACGATAGCGATCGCCGAGGGCAGTCCGCTGAGATCGATGGAGTTGACAAACTCGGTGTCGACGCCGAAAAACTGAAGGGGATCCACCGCGTCGTCCTTTGCTTATCGTCGATGGAGGAAGTGCTTCTGCCGAAGCAGCCGAGCGACCGCGGTCCGCCAGCTGATCCGGATCCGATAGATGTCGCTGACCTTCTCGAGGACGCCCATCCCTTCCAGGTGCCGGCAGGAGGCCCGCATCTGGGTCGGCGGCGCGTTGAGGGAGCGCGCCAGCATCGAAACGTTGAGCCCATCATGGAGCATGATCGCGGTCAAGACGAACAGATCGATGTCAGGGAGGGCTTCTACGTCAGTGGGGTCGGGCGGATCGATCAAGGCGATCTCCAGGACTTCGCCCTTGACGAGGACGCCGGGGGAGGTCTGGATATCCTCTGGGTCGCGGCCTTCGCTCCGCGCGGACCGAAGATCGGCGCTGTGCCGGAGGCTATCGAGCCAATAGGCGACGGCGACCTGGGGATTGCCCTGGCTGATGTCGGCCAGCCGCCGCCAGAAGGCGCTCTCGATGCGGATCAGCTCACGGGCGAGATCCGCGGTGAGCGGGGCGTTGGGGGCGAGGTTGTTGAACCGGAAGTCCAACCCGATGCCTCGGGTCATCCCAGACAACCACCCCGACATCCGCCCCGGATCCAGAGGCGCCAACCGCACCGCCGCCCGGAACACGTCGAGGTTGATCTGCACCGCGGTGCCTTCCAGAAACGCCCAGGCGGGTCCATGGAAGGCGGTGACCCAGAAGTGCCGCTCCGAGGTCAGATGCATCATGTCGAGCACCTCACGGATGGCGGTGAAGCCACGAACCGCGCGCAGCAACAGCAGCTGTGTGTCGTCGACGAGGATGATCGTCGGCGGCATCTGCAGCAGCGCGCGCCGGAGGGTAGCCACGGACTTCATCGACTCCGCCGGCAGCTCCAGCGCTTCGCCGAGCCAACGCAGGGCGACCGGCGCCTCGAGGATGCGCCGCGGCGGGCAGATGCGCCGAACCGGGTGGATCTCCCCGCCGAGGTTCGCCAGACGATCGAGCACCAGGCTCTTTCCAGCGCCACGCTCGCCGATGACCGCGACCATGCCCCGCCGCTGCTCGGTCCGCCACGCTTCATAGGCGGTATGGACCGCGTCGAGTTCGCTCATATGAAGGAACACGGACGCATGCTCGTCGCGGAGCCGGCGGCGCTCCAGCGGACCCAGCGGCGGGCAGGTCTGGTTGACCTCTTTGAGCGAGTGCTGCGCGATGAGCGAGCCGATCCAACCCATCCCGCCGCGCCCCTCGATGAGAACAGAGAACAGCCGGGAGACCATGTCGCTCGCCAGAAACAACACACCCGCCCCGGACCGAAGCAGCCGCCCGATCCAGGTGTCCGGCTCATCGATCATCCAGCGGACGAGCCGGCTGGGATCGCTGGCCCGCGACTTCACCAGCCCGCGCACCGTCGCCGACCACCGAAGCAGCGAGATGATGATGATCCCGATCAGCAGCAGCGTGAACAGGTCTTCGACCCGATCGGTGAGCAGGTCCGCGCCAAGCAGTCGATATGTGAAAAACCGCGCCAACATCGCGGCCATCCACCACGCCGTCAGCAACCGACCGGTGCGAAGGTACAGCCGGCGGGTGTCCGCATCCGTACGGATCAGGGCGAAGGGGATCGTGTCTGAGTCGACGACCAACAGTTCGACCACCGGACGCACCAACCGCAGCGCGGCGACCGCCATCCAAACCAACGCCAAAAAGCCCAGCAGGGGCACTGAGCGATGAATGAAGGCGAACACCAGCCAGGCCACCAGCACGGTGGCGCCCGGCTGAACCACCGGCGTCAGCCGGGCGCTCAGTCCGGTCAGATCCGCACTCAGCCACTGGTCGAAGAATTGCTGCTGGGCGCTCCGGTTGCGGTTCTGCGGGATCATCCGCTGGAAGAACCGCAGATACTGCTCGACCCACACCGCCCCGTTGCGCCGGATCAGGCTCCAGATGATGAACACCAGGACAACCTCTAACGAACCGTTCAAGAACGCCAGGATCTGGCGGGTGATGTCCCTCAGGCTCCACACCTCTGTGGTCTGCAACGAGCGCAGCTTCTCCGCGTAGATGAACTGGATGTCGCCCACCTCATCGGCGATCCCCAGGACCGGATCGACGCCCTTCTGCTGCTCGACGGACACCCGAACGCTCTCGGCCAGCCCTGCGCGCAGCCACCGCTGCTCTTCCCGCGCCGCTTCAAGCATCCGCGCGATCTCATCCTGCTCGCGGTGCGCCTGCTCCATCCGGCCGACCAACGCCACCTCGATCGCGTTGACGGTCTCCTCGACGGAGCGGATCAGCTCTGCGTTCGTGCCCGCTGCGATGGTCAGCTGCGACATGCTCGGCAACGAGTTGCGGATCTTGAAGTTGACACCGCGGAGACGCGCGATCTCTCGTTGGCGGTCCTGAAGGGCCGACCGGAGCGTCTGGAGCCAGTCGAGCTGGTTGCCATATGCGCGCTCATAGAGGGCAGCTTTCTCCCCCGGCATCGCGCTCTGCGCCCGCTCGATGAACGCGTCCACCTCCTCACGGCCCACCTGGAGAGCGTCCAGCTGCTCCGCGACCTGCGCCTGACGGGCGGCCTCTGCGGTGGCGATCTCATCCGAGGTCTGTTGGAGACGCGCGACCAGGGCCTGCGCCTCTTTGCTGGCAGCCTCTGCCTTGCGCGTCGCTTCTTCCACCTTGCGCTGCGCGTCGTCGAGCTGGGCGGCGGTCTTGATCGCCCCCTCCTCTGCGGAGCGCACCACCTCGGGCGGCACCAGCCGGAGACGCTCCGACGCCAGCGAGGCCTTCATCTCAGCCAGCTCCAGCCGCAGCTCCGCCACCCGCCGCCGCCGCGAAGGAACGGGCGCCGCTGTGGGCTCTGCCATCAGGACATCGAGCGTCTCATCCTGGATGGTCTCCAGCGCTCTTTGCGCGGCCTCATCCTGGGCCGCCAGCGTCTCGCGATCGACCCCCTCCGGCGCCTGGACCAACCGTAGCTGGACCGTCGCCTCCAACACAGACGCCTCCAGGGCCGCGATCCGCTCTTCAAGGCGCGCGATCTCCAGGACGTCGAGGGTCTCCTGCACCGACGAGGACATGTCCTCCGCCAACAGCGGCATCACCCGGCGGAGCCGATCCGCTGCCGCCGAAGTCTGCCGCGGCGTCCGCGCCACGCTGCCCTGTCTTGACAGATCGGCCGAAGCCAGTCGTACCAGGCTCAGATCGCCAGGAATGGTCATCGCCCGGATCGCTGCGCCCTGGTACCGCGTCAGGATCACCTCCAGCTCGCCCACCTCTGCCGCCAGTCGCGCCGCCTCGGCGTACTTCGGATCCGCTGGTGCGGGCAGCTCACCCACCTCTGCCCGCCATGTTTGCACCAACGCGTCGAGCGCTTTCGTACGAAGCAGCGGCGCGCGCTTCAGCCCCGCCGAGAGCGCCGTAAACAGGCGTCGGGTGCGCTGATCAGCCTCATCCTCTGCCTGGAGGGCCTCATCGAGCGCCGCGCGCCATCGCCGGGCGTCGCGATCCCCCAGCCCCTCTGGTGTGACGGAGAGGCGCTCGGTCGAGCGCTGCTCTTCACGCTCACTGAGGAGAAGCAGCTGACCCTGGACGAACGCCGGCGAGAGGAGCGGCGCGCCGGACAGCTCCGGCCAGCATGCGCCCAGCTCTGCTTCGCCGGCGAAATATCGATCGGCAGACGTGATCCGCTCGACAGCGATTGTGGTTCGCCGGTCATAATCCGGTAGCCACTGCTGCTTCAGCTGAGCGGTGACGACATCCGGATCAGGCGCAGCGTCGACAACATCGACGATAGAGAGCAGCAGAATGAGGGCAATTCCTTGCACCGCTGCAATTTTGCGCCATCCACCCCACGCCGCAAGGAAAACCCGACTTCTCCTCTCTGACACCTCCAACGGTCTGGCGAGCCCATCGGTGCGATCTGGCCCACCGCTGGATCCGGATCGACAGCGAGTGGTATGTCTCGATCACGCAGAGAACGAGGGCAAACCACGATGGCCAAGTCGAAGCCTGAGATGATAAAAGGCAAATTCACCGCGGGCGACCTGCGCTCTGAGACCCTCAAGGGGCAGGACGTCTCCGGCGAGAACATGGACTTCTCGAACATCAAGGGCGGCAGCCTCGTAGAGACCGACCTCAGCGGCTGCTCCATCCGTGGCGCGGACCTGTCCTTCGCCGACCTCACCGACGCCAACCTCTCCGGCGCCGACCTCACCGGCTCCGACCTGCGCGGCGCCATCTTCAAGGGCGCCAACCTCAAGGGCGCCGTCCTCAACCAGACCCTCCTGATGCGCGCGGACTTCACCGACGCCAACCTCCGCCGGGCGGAGCTGTGCGGCGCGGACCTGCAGTTCGCCATCTTCGTCGGCACCAACCTCAAGAGCGCCGACCTCACCGGCTCTGACCTGCGGGAATCGGTCTACAACGAAGACACCAGGTGGCCCCGACGGTTCAAGCCGATCAACCACGGCGCGCTGCCCCTCAAGTGGCTCCCCGACACCCTCATCAAAGACTCCGGCCTGGAAGAGTACATCGGCGCTGAAGCCCTCGAAGACGACGACTGAGCCGGCCTACAGCGCCTCCTCAGACACCGACGGCAGCTCCACGAACTCCTCGGTCTGAAGCTCGCCATACGTCCGCTCCACCGGAAGCGCGCGGATGTCCGCATCCAACCGCTTCCCCCGGAACGTGGCGCTCCAGTCCACCAGCAGGCCGCTCTCCGCCCAGGCCAGCTCAAACGTCGCTTCCGGCGGGTTCCACAGCCAGCGGTGGACCACGACCTCACGATCGCCGACCGTCAGGGTGTCCTCTCCCAGATCCTTCAAGACACCGGTCATCACCTGACCCGTCTCAGCAGACAGGACCCGCAGACGCACCCCATCCCGCAGCAGCATGCTCCGCCCCGGATCCAACAGGTCCAACGTCGACAGGTCCACCTCGGTCCGACGAAGCGCGATGGCCTGGATCCCATCCGCGTAGTGAGCGGTGCCCTCCCAGCTACCATCCCCACGGCGCCGCGCCTGGATCTCAGAGACCTTCCCATTGGTGGACAACGAAGAGGTGAAGGAGCTCTTCGATGCGCTGGCCATCCCCGTCGAGCGGTTCGTCAACGCGAAGCCCCATCCCCCGATCTCAACATCCATCTCAGTGAACGTCTCAAGGATCCGGGTCTCCTTGCCTTGAGGCGTCTCCGGAGCGAGGTAGCGGACGCTGACGTCGCGATGACCGACGACGGCGCCGTCCATCAACAAGTCGAAGACCACGGACTGTTCGGCGTCCGCAGCGTTCGCGATCGTGGCGCTCAGCGCCCAGAACCACAGTGACATCCCTTCTCCCGGCCCTTGACAGGTCAAGTATATCGTTGCGAGAGGTCCCTCGCGCTGTCAGTTGGGACCCTCGGTATATCGAGATATTCCTAAACCCTTCACTCCAACAGAGGCTCACCAGAACGGATGGCCCGATCGCACCGTACGACCGATGATCCGATCCAGCGCCGGCTCCGCCAGGAGCGGGGCGGTCGCTTCGTGCAGGGGGGCGAGCGGGTGGCGATGCTGTACCCCAGCCCCTACCGCGCCGGCATGTCGTCGCTGGGCTATCAGTGGATCCTCGGCATCCTCCAGGACAACGGCTTCAGCGCAGAGCGCGCCTTTCTGCCTGACGACGTCGACGATGCCATCCGGCGCCGCGAGCCGCTGGTCACCTATGAGACCCGCTCTCCGCTCTCGTCGTTCCCGGTCATTGGGGTCAGCCTGGCCTATGAACTCGAACTGGCGGGCTTGATCAAGGCGCTTGAGCTGGCCGGCATCCCTCCGCTCCGCCGCGATCGCGGCCCTCAGGATCCCCGAATCATCCTCGGCGGGCCGATCACCTTCTCCAACCCCCTGCCCGCCTCGGCCTTCGTCGACGCCATGCTCCTGGGTGAAGCCGAAGAGCACGTCGTCCGCGCGTTTGGGGACGCCCTCAACGCGCCGCGGTCCGTCTTTTTGGACACCATCCAGTCTCTGCCTGGGGGGTTTGTTCCGGAGCGAGATGGCACCCGGTTGCCGCCGGTCGCCAAGGCGACCGACGCCCTGCTCCCTGCCCGTAGCCACATCCTCGCCCCTGAAGCCGAGCTGCGCGACATGTTCCTCATCGAGGGCGAGCGGGGCTGCCACCGAAGCTGCACCTTCTGCGTCATGCGGCGCTCGACCAACGGCGGGATGCGCCTGGTCACGCCCGATCGGATCCTCTCGTTTGTCCCGGATGAGGCCCGTCGCGTCGGGCTGGTTGGTGCCGCCATCTCGGACCATCCCAAGCTGGTGGGCCTGCTGGAGGCCTTGATCCACAGCGGCCGAGAGGTAGGGGTGTCATCGTTGCGGGCCGATCGCATCGCCCGAAAACCTGATATCGCCCGACTGCTGGCCCTCGGCGGGTATCGGACCATGACGGTCGCGCTCGACGCCGCCAGCCACCGGCTCCGGCGCGACATCTCCAAGGGCACCCTGGAGAAGCACCTGGTCTCCTGCGCCGAGCAGGCACGAGAGCACCGGTATCGGGTTCTCAAGGTGTATATGATGCTCGGACTGCCTGGCGAAACCGACGAAGATGTAGACGAATTGGTTCGATTCACCCTGGAGCTTGCCCGGATCCATCCGGTGGCCCTTGGACTGGCGCCGTTCGTGCCCAAGCGGAACACACCGATGGACGCGAACGCATTCGCCGGAATCAAGACGGTGGAGCGTCGGCTAAAGCGACTGGATCGGGGATTGAAACGAAAGGCCGTCGTCCGCCCCACCTCTGCGCGATGGGCATGGGTCGAGTATATGCTCGCCCAGGGCGGCCCGGAGATGGGCGAAGCCGTCCTCGAGGCGGTCCACCGCGGCGGGCGATTCGCAGATTATAAGCGTTCATTTCGGGGCGTGGACCCGACGACCATGGCGCCCTGGCGAGCCGCCGCCTGAGCCCCGGGTTGAGATCGAATCCTGCGTTGGAAAGGCCGAGCAGACGAGATATGGGGATCCGGAATGAATGAGCGTTCATTCATGGGACGCTCGATGCCTGAGGACGATCCCAGAATGAAGAATTATACGCCTCCGCTCAACGATATCCGCTTCGTGCTCGAAGCGTTCGATTACACCAACAAGATCCAGTCGCTGCCCGAATACGGCGAGTTCGACCTTGACGTGGCGATGAGCATCCTCGACCAGATCGGTCAATTCAGCGTCAACGAGCTGCTACCGCTCAACGAACCCGGTGATCGGGTCGGCGTGGCGTTCAACGCCCAGGATCACTCGGTCACCACGCCGACGGGCAGCAAGGAAGCCTATGCGCGGTTCATTGAGAACGGCTTCACTTCGCTGAGCGCTCCGGTCGCGTACGGTGGCATGGGCGCTCCGGAGACCCTGGGCATCTTCTCGGCAGAGTTCACGACCGCCTGCAACAAGTCGCTGATGATGTGTCCGGGGCTGACCAACCACCTCATCCATGCGCTGCAGGCCTACGGCTCCGACGAACAGAAAGAGACCTACCTCCCCAGGCTGATCAGCGGTGAGTGGTCGGGCACCATGTGTCTGACCGAGCCGCAGTGTGGCACCGACCTCGGCCTGATCACGACCAAAGCGATCCCGCACGGGGATCACTACGTCCTCAACGGCACCAAGATCTGGATCACCTTCGGTGAGCACGATCTCACTGAGAACATCGTCCACCTTGTCCTCGCCCGGCTGCCCGACGCGCCCGCCGGCATCAAGGGCATCAGCGCCTTCATCGTGCCCAAGATCAACATGGACGGCTCACGCAACGGCGTCGTCTGTGGCGGCCTGGAGCATAAGATGGGCATCCACGCCTCGCCCACCTGCGTCATCAACTTCGAAGACGCGAAGGGCTACCTGGTCGGCGAGCCCCACAAGGGCATGCGCTCGATGTTCGTGATGATGAACGCCGCCCGGCTCTATGTCGGCCTTGAGGGGCACACGTTGTCGGAGGCGGCGTACCAGGCGGCGCTGGCGTTCGCCAAAGACCGGCGGCAGAGCCGCTCGCTGGACCCCGCCAGGCAGGATCCCGACGCCACGGCGGACAACATCCTGGTCCACCCCGATGTGCGCCGGATGCTGTTGAACATCAAGTCCACCAATGA
>JBCBLB010000325.1:0-10680 GCA_038520555.1 Myxococcota bacterium
CAACGATGTCCTGCCGCCGCTTCCGGATGGCTCGGACGATGACCGAGACGACTGGCAGTTTAAGTTCTTCTACCCGCGTGCCAAGAAGCTCGACGCCCTGCCTGGGTGGTTTCAGAAGTACACGATTGAGGATATCTCGATTGAACCTGGCGATTCTTTTACCATCGAGTGGGAGAACTACGGGTGCAAGTCATGCAGCGCGGCGGCTCCTGACATGGTCCTGGAATACCGCGTCTCTGATCGCTCTACAGGGGCTCTGATTGATGCGGACTCCTGGGTGTTTGGTGAACCCCAGGCTGGTAGCAATGAGTCGAAGTATCCAAGTCGTGTTGACTCAACAGGCAACGAGTTCTTCCTTCCGAAACCGGCGCAGACAGAGATGCCGGAGTTCGAATCTGGCCGGTACGATGTTGAGATCATCATGTATTCGATCTCCAACCCGAGCAACTGGCGTGGGGCATATGTGCGACTCGTGAACACAGCGGATGAGTTCAACATCGTCAACAGTAGAACTCCAGTCTTCGAGAGTGGTCTCCTTGGAGCCGATCCCTCGTTGACGGCCTTCCCCTTCGAGACGCCCTATGACACGTTCAATGCTGCTCAACGGGCAGGTGCATGGATCGAGTCTGCGCAGATGCAGCAGTGCTTCAGCAGCGTATTGACGAACCAGACGTCCTGGCAGGAGCAATGCGAGTGGTGAACCGAACCATCATCCTCACTTCTGGGGTGCTCTTCCTCGGTTGTGACCCATCTCCCGAACAGGATTCATCTCCTGAACGCAGAGAGCCACTGAGCAGAGTGGGGAGTGCGCTCGCGAAGCGCAGCGTTCCGGCGCCTGCAGAACAGAGGCGGCTTGTCGGTCCAGATCCGGATAACAACTGGTCATTCGGTAGCGCGCTCGCCGTCGCTGGAGATGTCGATGGCGATGGGTATACCGATATCCTCATCGGAGATAGTAGCTTCGGTGGCCTTGAGCCTGAACCGACCTACAAAGGGGTCGGAGCGGTTTACGTCTACTACGGTGTGTCGACCGGGCTTTCGGATCGATATGACCGCATCATGGTCTCAGACTGGGAATACGGAATGTATTTCGGGGACACCGTTGCCGGGATCCCTGACCTTGACGGCGATGGATACGATGAAATCGCTGTCGGTTCCTTGTGGGAGGATTCCGTCAATGATGAGGGGTATCCAACCCAGGGAAGCGTTTATCTGTACTTTGGAGATCCACGCGGGGACTTCGAAGAGCAAAAGATCCTGGGCCGAGGTGAAGATGTTGTCGGCTTCACGCGGGAGCTGGCTTCTGTTGGCGACGTCAATGATGATGGGTTTGCCGACCTCCTGGTCGGTTCGTCAGCAAACTATGAAGAGGGCTCCGAGGTCTTCTTACTGTATGGGTCAGCGAGTGGATTTCATCGTCAGGACCGGTGGGGTGCGTCGGATACGGACTACAATGACCGGTTTTCTGCTTCTCTCGGCGCAGCTGGGGACGTGGACGGTGACGGTCTTCCGGACGCGGTGATCGGAGCCCCGTCACATGAGGCTTCTGGGGCATATACAGGTGCGATTTACCTGTATTATGGCTCAGAGCGTGGTCTGATCGATGAGCAGAAGATCATGTTCTCAGACTCCACGCGGTATCGGGGATGTGGGGAGTTTGTTGATGGTGCGGGCGACGTCGACGCAGACGGGTATGCCGACATCGTGGCTGGCGCGCGCATCGACTCGACGTTCGCCGGCTATGGCGGCGCGCTGTACGTCTACTACGGCTCGATGAGCGGGATATCCGCCCGAGAAGACAAGCGGTTCTCCGGCGTCACCCGCGCTCAAGATGAGTACGGCGTCTTCAGCACAAGCGCTGGAGATGTCGACGGTGACGGGTTCGACGACGTCCTCACCCGAGATGCTTCCGATGACTTCGGTTGGGGTACAGGCGCCGCCTATGTCCTGTACGGCAGCGCGACGGGGATCTCGATGCATCAGAGCCGCTTCTACCCGCACGATGCGGACATGAATTACGGATTCGGGGCTCGGGTGTTGGGGGTGGGTGATATCACCGGGGACGGCTACGGCGATCTCCTGATTTCTTCCGATCCGGGTGAATGGACCGTTCATCTCTACGAAGGACGCCCAGAAGATGTCGACGGTGACGGGGTCGGGATCGATCGGGACTGCGACGATGATGATGCTGCGGTGGGCGCTTTGCAGTCGTGGTGGGCGGACAGCGACGGCGATGGCTACGGCGATCCGTCCCGCAGCGAGGGTCCGCACTGCGACGAACAGCCAGAGGGTTACGTCGACAATGGGGACGACTGCGACGATCAGGACGACGGCATCTCTCCCGCCGCCGTTGAAGTCTGCGGCGACGGCATCGACAATGACTGCGACGGGTTCGGATTTCCGGAAGATGATGAGGACGGCGACGGGCTGAGCAGCGCGGAGGAGGCGACGCCGGGCACCGACCCGTGTAACGAAGACACGGACGGTGACGGGCTCACCGATGGTGTAGAAACCAACACACATCGAACTGATCCACTGGACGCGGATACGGATCAGGATGGCTTGTCGGATGGGGAAGAAGTGAACGCTTATGGCACCGACCCGCTTGATGAGAACACCGATGGGGACAACATGAACGATGGGGACGAGGTCGAAGCGGGCCGGGATCCGCTCGTCGCGGATGATCCGGTCGAAACCCCGCCCCCTGCCCCTTCTGAACCCGGTTGTCGTGAAGGGTGTGCCAGCGGTCCTCATCATGGCGCTGGCAGCCTGTGGTTGTTGATGATGGCAGGTGTCATCGCGCGGCGTCGCCGGACGCAAACGCCCATGGCAGATGCGTAATAAGGAACTTCGTCGCAAACGACTTGAACCCTTATTGATTCTTCCCTGCAGGGAAGCTCGTTCCCAAGAATTTGCGATGGATACCATCCATCGCAATTGATTATGAGATGCGAGCTTCGCGCCTGGCCAGGTCCGTCATCACAGCGTATCCGCTTCGATGAAGGGGCTGCTGCCAGACGAGAATGGGAGAAAACGCCGCTTTTACTCAGGCGGTTGTTCCGGCGTGGCGGCGGGGTCATCGACGGAGAGTCCCCACTGCAGCCGGATGCGTCGAAGGACCGCGTTGTTGGGGGAGCGGCGCCAGGCGTCATCGAGGACGGCGATGGCTTCCTGTCGGTGGCCGGCCTGTGCGATGACATCGGCGGCGGATTCGACGATCTGGAGCGAGGTGGGGTGGTCGACGAGGGCCTTCCGTGCGGCCTCCAGGCCGCCGGGGATGCCATAGTCGGCGTGGACCCGGAGCAGCCCGATGAGCGGCCGTGCGTCGGTGTCATCGAGGCGGAGGGCGCGCTGGTAGGCTTCAAGGGCGTCTTCGGGGGCGCCGATCTGGTAGAGGGCGTCCCCCAGGGCGAGGGCGGGCTCCCAGGAGCGCGGATGGAAGTCGGCCCGCCGCTGGGCTTCGACCAGCTCCGCGGGCAGGGATGGCTGTATGCTGTCGATGATCCGGTCGACCAGGGGCTGGTAGTTCGCCGCCGCGTCGGCGACAGACTGGAACTGGATCCGGTGCTCATAGACGCCGCGGACCAGGACCACGGCGGTGACTTCCTGCGGCTCGCCATACAGCTCGAAGCGCAGCACCATCTTGCGTGCTTCGATGTCATCGATGGTCAGGCTGTCCCAGGACAGCCGCTGCGGGTTCTTGCTCCCCGAGGCGATCCGCTTCTCCAGGTTCACGGTGGCGGTCTCGGCGTCGATGGGCCGCGGGTGGACGGTCGTCGCGATCGAGAGGTTGGCTTGCAGGGTCGGAGAGAACCAGCCCCGATCGCCGGTGAAGGTCCACCCTTCGCCCCACTGGCTGGGCTTTCGGACGTTCCAGCCGTGCGCGTCGGCGTAATCCGCCAGCGGCACCAGCCGGGTCCCCGCCAGAAGCAGGAGCACGTTGACCCCCACCAGCAGGCCAACGGCGCTCCGGCGCCGTCGGGCGTTGACCTCGCGCCGGTCGGGCAGCACCTCCGGATCGAGCACCGTCATCAGGGCGATGCCGCCCAACAACCCGCCCAGGTGACCCCAGTTATCGACGTTCTCGGCGCTCAGCCCGCTCAGGATCGAGAACCCCAGGTACGGCGCCAGGGCCCAGCCGAAGTACTTCCGCGCCTGCTGGGGGAGGTTCTCCCAGTGCTTCCACCCCAGGATCACCACCGCCGCCAGCAACCCGAATACTCCACCGCTGGCACCCAGGCTGGGCCGATCGGGAGACATGAACATCGACAGCAGCCCGCCGGTGAAGACGCTCACGAAGTACAACACCGTCAGGTTGGCCCGGCCCATCGCCCGTTCGAGGTGGTACGCCGTGTAGGCCAGAAACAGCAGGTTGAACAGCAGGTGGGTGAAGCTCGTGTGCAGCAGCCCATAGGTGATGAGCCGGTACACCTGCCCTTGCTCGATGATCGCGGGGGCCCAGTTGGTGAAGCCCCGCTCCAGGAAGTCCTGGCCGCCGTCGAGCAGGCTGCCGAAGTAGATGCGGATCTGGACCCCGATGAGGAGGGCGGTGACGATCGGGGTGCCCGCTTCGGTGAGGTTCTTCCGAAAGATCAGCCGCTGCGGATCGGCGAGGGCGTGGTACAGCTCCAGCTCACCCACCGGCCGAAACGAATCGCCGGTGACCACCTCGAACCGGACCAGCGTGTCCGGGGAGACCTCACCATCCCGGATGCGCTCCTCGAAGTCCTGATAGGTCATCTCCTGCACATGGGACTTGCGCTGAATCTCAACAATCACGCCGCATCCCCCCACAGCCGCCAGAGATGAACCCAGGGGAGGACGGCGACGAGGATCCCGCCCCCCTGCATCAATGGTATCGCCCACCGCCGCCGGGACTTCATGCGGATCCCAACACCCCATGCCGCCAGCCCCGCCACCAACCACAGCCAGGGGAACACACGCGATGGCATCGTCGGCTCTGTGGTCGCCCCCGACCAGATCGCCAGACCCATCCCCAGCGTCGGGCCCAACCACGCCATCACCAGCGCGCCCAATAGCCCCGACAGGATCAGCCCGCCCGACCCGATCTGAGACACCCACGATGGAAGCGACGTCGCCACCCCTTGATCCTATCCCCCTCTCCAACGGTAGAGGGCAAGCACGGTGACAGGTTCCTGTTTTCCTTCATTTTTAATCAATTACTTAAATTTAAATCATCAAAAACGAATAAAACTTAAGTTGAAGTAACTTAAATTTAAGTAATTGAAACCATATCTCAAAAAAACGCACGAAAAGGCTGTGATATCAAGCCTCACGCCGATCACCTGACACACCATCCAGAAGATCTTCCATCCGCGGCACCTTTCACCCGTGCGCTTCGTTCGCTGGGTCTGGCGATCTGCCGACCTTCTGTCTGGCCATGGAGGATGACTCCCGCATCGACGGCTGGGCGGGTATATGTCAGGCCTGATGCCACCACGACTTCATCGGGGCGATCAGCCCCCACAGCTCCTCACTGCGCTGCCCGGTCCGGCCTCTCAGCGGTGGATCGATCGGCTGGCCGCCCATGAGTGTCCGGCGATCACCGCGCGTCGTGCGCGCCGTGCGGCGTCGCTGGGCGTCGCCGATGATGATCCCATTGTCTGGGACGAAGCGTTGGGTTCGAACGTCCTCGACGTGGACGGCAACCGACTCGTCGATCTCACCGCTGGGTTCGGGGTGGCCAGCGTCGGGCACCGGAACCCTGCGGTGGTCGCCGCCGGTCAGGCGCAGCTCGCGCACCTCACCCATGCGATGGGCGACGCCTATCCCGATCCGCAGCGGATCAGGCTCTTGGAGCGGCTGTCTCAGCTCACCGGCCTCGATCGGACCATCCTGGGAAGCTCTGGTTCGGACGCCGTCGAAGCGGCCCTGAAGACCGCGCGCATCGCCACCGGCCGGGACGCGGTCGTCGCCTTCAGCGCCAGCTACCATGGGCTGTCGTATGGGGTGCTGTCGACCACCGGGTACAAGTCCCAGTCGTTCCAGGCGCCCTTCGCCGGACAGCTCGGCGCGCATGTGCGGCGGGCCCGCTTCGGTGGCGAGATCCCGCCGCTCGATGATGTCGGCGCTGTGTTGGTCGAACCCATTCAAGGCCGCGGCGGGGTCCGGGTGCCGCCGCCGGGCTGGCTCGAAGACCTGATCGGTCGCGCGCATGACGCTGGGGCCGTCGTGATCTTCGATGAGATCTACACCGGCTTCGGCCGAAGCGGCGTCTGGTTCGCGTTCCAGCGGCTCCCGCCGGACCGCCGTCCGGATCTGGTCTGCCTGGGCAAGGGGCTGGCGGGTGGCTATCCGGTCTCTGCCTGCGTGGGGACCCGGTCGGTGATGGACGCCTGGGGCGCCAGCAGGGGCGAAGCGATCCATACCCAGACCTTCCTCGGCAACCCGGTCGGCTGCGCGATGTCCCTGGCCTGCCTCGATGAAGTCGAGCGGATCATCCCCACCGTCCCGGCGAAGGGGGCGTGGGTGGCGGGGCAGTTTCGGGAGCGGGGGCTGGGGGTGCGGGGCCAGGGGCTGCTGCTGGGCATCGAGGTCGATCGCAGCCTCGCCCTCAGCCGGGCGCTGCTTCGCCGCGGGTACATTATCCTCCCCGCCGGAGAGCAGGCCGAAGTGCTCGCCTTCACGCCGCCGTTGGTCATCACCTGGGGGCAGCTCGCCGACTTCCTGGTCGCCTTCGACGATGCCCGGGCAGAGGTCGCGGCATCATGAGGGCGCAGCTCCGCCGGTTTATCACCTCTGGTGAGGGGGACTTCAACGACCTCGCCCTGGGGTTGTTCGCCCGGCAGCGCGAGACCAACCCGGACTATGCCGCCTTCTGTGGAGACGCGGACCCGCAGACCTGGCAGCAGATCCCGGCGGTCCCCGTCGCGTTGTTCCGCGATCTGGACCTGACGACCTTCGCGCCGGCCGACGCCACCGTCACCTTCCGCACCAGCGGGACGACCGGTCGCCGCGGCGTGGTGCGGCTGCGGGACACGGTCCTCTATGACCTCGGCGCCCGATTGTGGGCGGAGCGGCTGCTCGGGCCGATCCCCCCGGGTGGGGTTTCGCTGGTGACGCACACCGCAGCGTCCTCGCTCGGCCATATGTGCGCCGCCTTCTGCCCGGGCCTGCAGCGGTTTTTTGTTCCAGGGCGGGGGGTCGACGCCGACGGCGCCTGGGCCGCCCTGAGCGCGGCGACCGAGCCCGTGTTTGTGCCAGGGACGGCGTTCGCGTTCGCCGATCTGCTGGCGGCCTCCGGTGCGGTGGTTCATCTGCCGCCGGGCTCGATCCTGATGGTGACCGGGGGCTTCAAGGGCCGCCGCCGGTCGATGGATGCGGACGGGCTGCTTCGGCGGTTGCAGGACCAGTTTCCCGGGACGCGTCGGGTGGGCGAGTATGGGATGACCGAGCTGGCGTCGCAGCTGTGGTCGCTCCCGTTGGGAGGCGCGTTCCAGGCGCCGCCGTGGATGCGGGTGGTGGCGGTCGATCCCTGGACCGGGGCGCCCGCAGAGCGGGGGCTGCTGCGGTTCTTCGACCTCGCCAACGACCAGACCGTGGTGGCCATCGAGACCCGCGATGTCGGTGAGGTGTATGACAACAACCGGGTGCGGCTGATGGGGCGGCTGCCCGGCGCGCCGCCGCGGGGCTGCTCGTTGACCGTGGAAGAGGCGGCCGCGCCGCCTTCGCCAGAGCGGGTCATCCTGCCCGTCCCGGCCTGGCCGCGCGCGCCGTTGCCATCGACCCAGAGCGCGCGGCCCGACGACCAGGCGCGGGTTCGGCGGGTGTTGGCGGTCCTCGACCAATTGCGGGAGCTGTCGGTGGCGTCGGTCGCAGAGGGCGTGTCTGCCCCCGTCGCCCGACAGGGGCTGACCGCTGCGATCGATGGAATCACCGAGGAAGGGCTGCTTCGCGAGCTGGCGGTGGCGGGGCGCCGGCCAGCGACGGTCAGCGTGGTCTGTGCGGAGGGCGTGTTCACGGCGCCGCTGGAGTGGGCGGCGGTATACGCCGCGGCAGGCATCGACGTGTTGCTCAAAGCGCCGGTGAGCGCCCCGCGGTTTTTGTACGCCGTGGCCGAAGCCTTCGCCGCAGCGGGGTTTCCGATGCGGGCGACCATCTCCCGCGATCTGGCTGACCCGGACGTCGTGGTGACCTTCGGCGCCGACGAGAGCCTCGCGGCGGTCCAGGCGGCGTGGCCGGCGGCGAAGCACGTGGGCTTCGGCCATCGGTTCAGCGTGGCCTTCGCCGCATCCGCGGATGAAGCCGATGCGATCGCGCGAGACGTGGTGATGTATGACGGGCGGGGGTGCATGGCCCCGGTCGCAATTTTCGCTCCCGATGATCTGGCCGATGCGATCGCGGAAGCGGTGGCGGACGCACTGTCCACGGCGCCGCCACGGGGCGTGGTCCCCGCTGCCCTGGGCCCGGAGTGGCGGCGACGGGTGGGGCTCGCGCGGGCGCGGGGGACGGCCCGCGAAGGGCCGGACTGGGCCGTGCTCACGATGCCCACGGACGGATTTACCCCATTGTCCCTGCCACGAATGGCGGTGATTCATCCGGTGGCGTCTGCGGATGCCCTCACCGAGACCCTGTCCCCATGGCGGCACCAGCTCTCGACGCTCGCCGCAACATCGGTGGAAACCCCGATGCTGTCAGGAGTGGCGGCGTGGTTCCCTCGGCAGACGGCCCTGGGCGAGATGCAAACCCCGCGACTGCCCCGACGCCACGATGGCGTGCGGATCCTGGAAAGCGTCCTGCGCATGGACTGAGCCCCAACAACCAAAACCGCCCCTCAACCGCCCCCCAGGTGAGGGCAGTGAGGTGAGGGCAGTGAGGTGAGGGCAGTGAGTTTGGGACCGGTGGGGCTCAGAGATTGGCGAGGTTCGCGCGGATGGCAGAGTTTTCACGCAGCCGGTTGAGCGCCTCACGCTCGATCTGGCGGACGCGCTCGCGGGACAGGCCCATCTCCTTGCCGACCTCAGACAAGGTGCGGAACTCGCCGTCGTCCAGGCCGTAGCGGCGGGTCAGGACGAAGCGCTGACGGTCGGTCAGAAGGCTCTCAAATGCTTCCTCCATCCGGAAGAGCTCCTGAGAGTTGATCGCCTCAACGTCGGGCTGAGGGGCGTCGTCGTCGGACAGAAACCGATCCAGCGGGCGCGGACGGGGGCCGTCGTCGACAGGCTGCTCCAGCGAGATGGTGTTGCCCTGAGACAGAAGCAGCTCGGCACGTTCCTTGTCGATGCCGACTTCCATCGCCAGATCGGCAGTGGTGTATTCGACGCCGACCGACTCAAAGCGCTTCATCGCCTTGCGGAGGTTGCGGGTCTGCTCAACCGCGCAGCCGGGAAGACGGACCGGACGACCGGTGTGGTCGATGGCGCGCGTCATCTGGGCGCGAACCCACCAGCGCGCATACGTCGAGAACCGGATGCCCCGGTCAGGGTCGAACCGCTTGGCCGCACGAAGAAGGCCGATGTACCCTTCCTGAACAAGATCTTCCTCATCCATGAACGGGCCGGCAAGCTTGCGCGCTTCACCATGGGCGATCCGACGGCCGGACATCGCCAGACGCCAGCGAAGATCTTCCGCCTCACGCCAGGACGATGCCGCCGTCCGCGCGTACTCACGCAGCGACTTGTCCTTGCGCGCAGCCTTCATGACGATCTTGACGGCTTCTTCCAGACGATCGACCGCACCCGCCCGGGTACGTTCAGCCCGATCCGGGCGCCGCATCAGAATGTCATCGGCTTCTTGGATGCCCGCGACGGCTTCGCGCGCGATCTGCTCTGCTTGACGGATCCGACGCGCCATCGCCTTCTCTTCATCGGCGGTCAACCGCTCGCTGAAGGAGGTGTCAGAGGAATCGGAGGTGCGCAGCGAAGAGAGAGCCATGGAGAATATCGCTCCGTGATTGCGTTCTTGTGCCGCGAAAGTTACGCGGCGAGTATCAGAGAAGATTCTGCTTCATCAGTAAGATTCTGTGCGTGAAGGTCCGGTGAAGGATCGTCAAGAACATAGATGGCTGTGTCGCAGAGGGTGTTTTCATTCATATTACGGGCATCTGTCAAGGCTTATTTGTAACGCCTCTGTTACATTCGGCCTACTCAATATTATAGCCCGATACCAGCACGTACTCTTTCCAGGGTCTCTCGGGCCACCAAACGTGCACGTGCTGCGCCGTTTGTAAGAATATCCTGAACGTCGTCGGGGCGCGACCGAAGCGACAGATATCGCTCCCGGGGTTCCGCCAACGCGGCGTTCAACAGCTCAAACAGCTCCTGCTTGGCGTGGCCATACCCCAACCCACCTGCACGATACCGCGCAGCCAGATCGTCGATCTGTTCCGGCGAGCCGAACAGCTTGTAGAGCTGGAAGACGTTGTCTGTGTCCGGGTCCTTGGGCGCCTCCAGCGGCTTGGAGTCGGTCTGGATCGACATCAGCCGCTTGCGCAGCTTCTTGGGCTTGAGGAACAGCTCGACGGTGTTGCCGTAGCTCTTGGACATCTTCTGTCCGTCGACGCCCGGGACTACGGCGACGTGGTCCTGGATCAGCGGCTGCGGGAGCTTGAGCAGCTCGCCGAAGTGGTGGTTGAGGCTCTGTGCCATATCCCGGGCCATCTCGACGTGTTGCTTCTGGTCACGGCCCACTGGGACCACGTCCGTATCAAACGCCAGGATG
>JBCBLB010000179.1:0-14954 GCA_038520555.1 Myxococcota bacterium
AAGACGAAGACGAAGACGAAGACGAAGACGAAGACGAAGACGAAGACGAAGACGAAGATGGTGAAGACGAAGACGAAGATGGTGAAGCCGAAGATGGTGAAGACGAAGATGGTGATGAGGAGGCAGTAGGGTCTGGGAAGTCAGACTACGTTTCGGATCGTGCATTTTCGGACTTCCCGTTGTCTCCGGAGGTTCTCCAGGGGATCCGGGAGAAGGGCTACGAGATCGCGACGAAGGTTCAGGCGGCGTCGTTGGAGCCGGCGTTGGCGGGCAAGGATCTGGTCGTTCGTTCGAAGACGGGCACAGGCAAGACGGCGGCGTTCAGCATCCCGATGGTGGAGAAGATTGCAGCGGGCGAGCGGAAGGTTCGGGCGATCGTGCTGGCGCCGACGCGTGAGCTGGCGCGTCAGGTCGCGGAAGAGTGCACGGGTCTGGCGAAGTTCAAGGATATCCGGGTGACCGCCATTTATGGCGGTGTCGGGTTCGCAGCGCAGGAAGAGGCGCTTCGGGACGGGACGGAGATCGTGGTGGGCACGCCGGGCCGGCTGCTGGACCACATCCGGCGCAAGAACCTGGATCTGTCGACCGTGCAGTTTGCCTGTTTGGATGAAGCCGATGAGATGCTGTCGATGGGCTTCTATGAAGACGTGACGAAGATTCTGGACCAGACGCCGGAGGAGCGTCAGGTGTTGATGTTCAGCGCGACGGTGGATGACCGGGTGCGATCGCTGATCCAGCGATATACGCGGGACGCGATGGACATCCGGCTGTCGACGGACACCGACAAGGTGGAGGGGATCGCTCACATCTTGTATGAGACCTCGCCGGACTTCCACAAGGTCCGCGCGCTGCTCGCGATTTTGGATCAGGAGAACCCGAACAGCGCGCTGATCTTCTGCAACACCCGAGAAGACACGGCGACGGTGGCGACCTACCTGTCTCGCCAGGGCCTCGACGTGGAGCTGATCAGCGGTGAGCTGCCGCAGAAGAAGCGGGAGAAGGTGATGAACCGGGTCAAGAAGGGCGAGACCCAGTTCCTCGTGGCCACCGACGTGGCGGCGCGGGGCATCGACATCACCCACCTCACCCACGTCATCAACTACTCGCTGCCCGACGACCCGGCGGTCTACCTGCACCGCACCGGCCGCACCGGCCGCATCGGCCGAGACGGCGTGGCCATCTCGCTTGCGGGCGGAGCGGACCTGCACTCCCGGCTCACCCTGGAGCGGCAGTATGAGATCGAGTTCGATGTCCGCCCGCTGCCCTCGGCGCAGGAAGCCGCGGCGGCCCGGGTCGACCGGCAGGCCGAAGCGATCCGGCGGGCGATGGGGACGATGGCCTTCGAAGGCTATATCTCCACGGTCCGCGAGATCAAGAAGCGGGATGATGGCGATCTGCTGCTGGCCGCCGCCCTGCGGGCGTTCTTCATGTGGGACCGGATGAAGAAGGCGCAAGAAGAGGGCAACGACAGCATCGACGATCTGCATGAAGCGCGTGATGAGAAGCGGGCGCGCCGTCGAGATCGAGATCGGGATCGGGATCGGGATCGGGATCGGGACAAGAACGGGGACGGGCGCTCGGGCAATCGCCGACGGCGTCGACGCCGTCGACGCACGCCCAATAAGAAGGACTGATCTCAGTCCCAGTCGACGATGGGCCAGCCCCGCTTCTTCGCCGTACGTGCGAGGCGGGGGTCGGGGTGGACCGCGACGGGCTTTCCGATGCCTTCCATCGCCGGCAGGTCGCTGAAGCTGTCGGTGTAAAAGGTGCAGTCCTTCAAATCGGCGCCGGTCTGCTCGGCCAGGCGCTGGGCGTAGACGAGCTTTCCGGCGCCGAAGCAGAGCGGCTCGACGGGCAGGCCGGTGAAGACGCCGTCGATGACCTCGAACCGGTTGGCCAGGACGTCGTCCATCCCGAGCGCTTCGGCGACGACCTCTGCGAGGTAGATCGACGAGGTCGTCAGCAGGGCGAGGCGCTCGCCGGCTTCGCGGTGTTCGCGGATGCTGCGCACCGCACCTGGCCGGACCCGCCCGGCGATGATCTCGTCCCAGAAGGACTGGGTGCGCTCGCGAAGGTCGGTCTCACGGGTGTTCTTGAGCGTGGTCACGGCGTCGCGGATCGTGGCATCCATCTTGGCGAACCCGGCCTGATACAGCGCGATCCACAAGGCCGCCCGGGCGGCGTCTCGCATCTTGAGGTGCCCCAGGCGGACCTCCCGGCGGACCCAGTGGGTTGCCGAGTTGGTCGCCAGCACGGTCCGATCCAAATCAAAGAACGCGATCGATTGTCCCATCCCCTCTCCAGAACACCAGGGGCCTTGTTGTATCCCCTCTGGGGCATGTCGCACGGGTCCTTCAGGTTAGAGGTTCGCCATGTCTGATGAACCTACAATTGTCCATCATTCCCACCCCACCGATGATGTCCCGGGTTGTGGGGTGGCGGCGTATGGGATGCTGCTGATCCTCTTCTTCTTGCTGGGAATCGGGGGAATGACCCTCAGCTCGCTGGCGCTGCTGCAGGCAGGGGGCTCCGCGGGGCCGACGCGGCTGATGTCTGGGCGTGAGGTGTCCGTCTGGCGGCTCCAGCCGATGCGAGACGCGGGCCTGCTTGAACTGACCGAGGTGCCCGCCGCATGGCACGATGAGACCATGTCGGGCAACGGCACCGAAGCCTGCGCCCTGACCCAGGACGCGGTGCTCCGGGTCGAGTCGCCGCAGGGCTGGGCGATCGGCTATGAGCGCATCACCGATGTGAAGCTCATCGATCAGGAGCGCCTCATCACCGTCGAGATCTACTCGAACACCGGTGAGATCCTGCGCTGCTTCTTCAACCCAAAGGAGGGCGGCGATCGCCTCGCCCGGATGATCAAGAGCGAAGCGGGCCTCATCGAACGGCGCTGATCGTCAACCGCCGGCCTCCGCCATCGCTTCGAGCCGGTCGGCCAGGGCTTGCCGGGCGGCGCCCTGCCAGTCCACGCGCTGGGCGAACTGGACACCCTGATCGAAGTAGGCGCGCGCCTTGGACGTGAGGACGGCGGCCTTCCCTTCGACCTCCTGACGATAAATGGCGATCTGTGTGTCATCGAGCTTCCGCGGCGGCGGCGCGGCCAGCAAATCATCGTAGAGGTGCAGGTACGCGTCCCCGAGCAGGACGATCCCCTCCAGGGCATACTCGGGCTCTCCCAGCTCGGCGATGGCGACGACCTGCCGCTCGGCGGCGATCATCAGGTCGCTCCGGGCCTGGAGTCGGCGCGCGGCCTTCTTGTCTCCCACCAGCTCCAGTTCACGGGCTTCGTTGAGCATGGCCTCGACGAGGGCGAAGCGGGCGCGGGATTGCATCCAGGGGTGTGCGTTGGTGCCCATCAGCGCGGTGAGCGCGTCATCGATCCGGCGCGCGCCCTTCCGGGACGCGCCCATCGACACTTCCGCGATGCCGCGGGCGAGGATGAGGGCCTGTTCATCGGTCTCTGACCACTCCCGGGACTTCAGGAGCTGTCGGGTCTGCTGGATGCTGGCGCGGTGCTCGCCGAGGTCATCGAGGACGATGATCCGTCGGAACGCAGCGGCGTCCTTCAGACCGGGATCTGCCCCGGGATCGGCGAGCACGTCGTCATAGTAGGGCAGCGCCTCGGCGTAGGCCTCCATCAACTCAACCGTCTTGCCCAGCTCAAACGTGAGCCGCGGGTTGGGCTGCCGGTCGTTGAGGAACATCAACCGGTCCAGGGCGGCCTGCCGGTTGCCGGTGTCTCGAAAGCCGATCGCCTGGACGAGCAGCTCTTCAGGGGGGAGGCTGGCCCAGATCTCTTCGAGAGAGGGCGGCGCGATCACCTCAACCGCACCGTCAACCTCCGCTTCAACCTCAGCGTTGGGATCCTGGGCGAGGGCGATCGCAGCCATCGCGGAGAGGCACCAGACGAACATCACACCTCCTCTTCGGTCATGTTGGGATTGGACCGTCGGGTTGTTGGTTCGGTTCGATTTTTTGGCCAGTTGAGGAGCGGCCAGGCGCAGAGCGCCCGGATGACCTCAAGGTCGCCGAGGGTGTCCTGGGTGAGCCCGCCGATAGCGATGGCGGCGATGGCCGCGCGTCCGCCACGCTGTGCGCGCCGCCAGAGCGCGCCGATGAGCCACGCCCACCCGATCCACCCCCCGATCCCCAGGATCGCTCCGATCTGAAGCGCGGTATCATGGGCGTGCAGCGGAAAATGAAACCCGGGCGATAGCAGATCCTGAGTGTCGGCCATGGGGCTGCGGAACATGCCCGCGCCAGCGCCGAGGGGGGCGGTGATGGTCATCCGGGCGCCGGCGGCCCAGAGGGTGGCGCGCTCCTGGAGCATGGGCTGTTCGGTGAGGAGCCCGACGATCCCCACCGCGACGATGGCACCGCCGATGAGGGCGTACAGCGGCCGGATCCGCATCGCGGCGAGGAGGACGACGAGGCTCAGCAGCGGACCTGCGCTCAGGGTGGAGAGGCTTCCCGCGGCGATGGCGGCGGCGAGGCCCCAGCGGCGTCGCTCCAGGGCGATCGCGAGGGGCACCAGCAGAGCATAGCCCAGGGTGAGGTGATGGGAGAACGGCCCCCGTGCGGGCCACTGATCCTGCCAGCCGGCCCAGATGACAGCGCCAGCGCCGACCACCGCAGCAGAGATGAGCCCGATTCGTTCTGCGTTATGGACCGTGGCTGCGTCTCGGGAAAGGAGCGGCACCGCGAGGAGCGGGGCGAGCGCCCAGGGGATGGCCGCCACATGGCGCATCGCGATCACGGACTGGTCGATGGCAGCGAACAGGGCGCCCAGGGTGATCAGGGCAAGGGGGAGCAGCAGATCCCGGGGCGCTTCGCGGAGGTGGGGGAGCGCAGCGGCGAGGGCGAGGCCGGTTGAGATCTCCAGGGCGGCGGTGCCCAGGGGGAGGCAGAGGGTGAGCAAAGGGAGGGCGGCAGCATGAACCATCGCAGATCACCATAAAGGAAACCTCCCCCAGCGTACTGGGAGAGGACCCGCCATGGCGGTGTGCACATACGGCCGGACCCCCTTCTGCAAAAGGAGGGTCCCACCAGGGCAGCATCCGAGTTCCTCGCCATAGAGGCGTCCCGTAGCTGCCTGTCGAAATGGATCCCGAAGGATGAGCACAGGGGCCAGCGCTTGTTGTGCTGAATCACCAATCCTGGCAGGACTCTGATCCTAATGGGAAATCGTTCGGATTCAAAGGCCGTCGGCCGTGTTTTTTCCGCGGTGCTTTTGGAGGGCGGTCTGGTAGACCGAGAGCGTCTGTTCGGCGATGCGATCCCATGAGTATCGTTCGGTGACGTGGGCACGTCCACGAGCGCCCCGTGCGGCGAGGGTCTCCCAGCTGGTCTCGCTGATGAGCCGGAGCTGATCAGCCCACCGGGTGTCTTCGACGATCCACCCGGCCTCTGGGCAGCCGCTGAGCAGCTCTCGGTGGGGTGGGATCTCGCTGAGCAGGACCGGCAGCCCGGCAGCCATCGCCTCGAGCGCAGCGAGCGGGAACCCTTCGACGTGGCTGGGCAGGACGAACGCGCGGGCGTGGTTGAGCAGGGCGTCGCGGGCGCCGCCATAGCGGGGACCGACCAGTCGGACGCCGGCGGGCGCCAGGGCATGAAGTCGCTCGCGGAACGCGTCCATATGGGTGGCGCCGCCGACGATCACCAGGGGCATACGCACACCGCTGACGGCGTATGCGGCCATCAACCGCTCCAGGCCTTTCTCTGGCACGAGCCGGCCGACATAGAGCAGATATTGTCGCGAGACCAGATCGGACACGTCGCCGTCTTCGAGCGGGTGCTCCGGGATGGCCGAGACGCCGTTGGGGATCCAGTGTGGGCGGACGTTGTAGCGTTCGACGTAATGCGACTGGAGGTGTGCGCCGACGGCGATGAGTTCATCGGGGAAGGTCGCGGCGGCGCGGGCGCCCAGGCGCAGGGCGAGGCGCGCGGCGCGGCCCCACTTGGCCCGCTGCCAGTCCAGGCCGTGCAGGGTGACCACACAGGGCCGTCGGGCGAGGCGTGGCATCCACGACATCAAGCTTGGCCCGGTGGCGTGGATGTGGATGAGGTCCGCGCTGGGGATGGCGCGCGGGGTCGCCAGGGCGGTGTGTACGATGGCTTCGAGGTGTTTGGTATAGACCGTGTCGACATCGACCAGCCGCACCCCGTCGTGGAGCCCTTCGCCGAGGGAATTGTAGCGGCGTCTGCAGTAGACGGTCACATCACAGCCGCGGTCGACCAGCCGCGGGGCGAGCTGTGCGACGGTGGCTTCGACACCGCCTTCCGTCCCCCAGGGGGCGCGCAGGCCGATCATGGCGACGCGGAGCGGGCGAGTCATATTCGAACGGGCTCCTGCAGCGCGACCTCATCGAGGCGCGCCTGCACTTCTCGGAGGACGTAGTCCTGGAAGTCGTGCAGGTGGTTGGTCGCGGTGGACTGGGAGCGGCGGAACCGCTGGGCGCGGACGTCGCGCGCGAGCCAGTCATACTTCCGGTTCCAGTATCGGTCCCACAGCGAGAGGGCTGTCTGCTCGGTGCGTCGGGCGAGGGTGTCGCTCCACAGCGCTTCGAAAGGGGCGCGGCCAGTCACTGCGGGCATCTGACGGGCGTTCTGCGCGCGCTGGTGGGCCCAGCAGAGCCCGGGGACGAACCGGCTGGCCCAGGGGTTCGCATCGATGAACGCGGTGCATGCGTCCGGTCCATACATCGGCACGGCGGTGGACAGCTCGACGGCGGTGAACAGGTTTTGGTCCGACAGCGCCAACGCGTCGACAGAGAGGATGTAGTTGGTGCAGAACAGCTCACGGATGGGCTCGGGCAGGATCTTTCGGGAGAGCTGGGTGATGGTCTTGATCGACCAGACCCGCTCGGGCGCAACGAGCAGCAGGAAGTCTACGTCTGCGTTCTCTGTGACGGCGCGCTTGGAGAGGCTGCCGGTGATGAAGACGCCGCGGACGAAGGGCAGCCGGGCGAGCAGACCTGCAGCGGCGCAGGCCTTGGGCCACAGCCGCTCTGCGCTGCGGGCGCGGCGCTGCCGGCGCTGGACGGTTCGCTGTTGACCGGGCCGGAAAGCGTACCGGCCATCGATGGTGATCAGCCCATCGCTGACGAGCTGCCGGGTGGCGTCGAGCACGTCGTCCCGCCGCCCGGGGGCGACCAGTCGTTCGATCTCTTCGAGCGTCAGGGGATGCTTGAACACATCGAAGTATAGAATCATTCGCAGGATGGCTTCGCGCACGTCGCCTCACCAGGGTGATGGCTCACTGTATCTGGTTCTGTCGGGTTCGAAACGGTTTTCCCTGAAGCGCACATTGTAGCGAACAGAAGGGTAGGAATCCACGGAGTGTGCGGTTACAGGCTCACCCAATGCCATCGGTCGAATTCATTCTCCTGGGATTGTACGCCCTGCTTTTGGGGGTGTTGTCCCTGTACGGGCTCCATCGCCTTCAGATCGCGTCGTTATACTGGAGGTTTCGCCAGGATAACCCGACACACAGGGACCCGGAGAGGGTGCCGCGGGTGACGGTTCAGCTGCCGGTCTTCAACGAGCGCAATGTCATCGAGCGTCTCATCGATGCGGCCTGTCAGGTGCGTTGGCCCAGGGACCGGCTTGAGGTGCAGGTCCTCGATGATTCGACGGACGACACGACGACGCTCGCGGAAGCGGCGGCGGCGCGGTGGCGGAAAGCCGGCGTTGACATACAGGTTATCCGCCGACAGGACCGGGTCGGGTTCAAGGCGGGCGCGCTCCAGTATGGGATGCACCAGGCGAAGGGGGAGCTGCTGGCCGTGTTTGACGCGGACTTCGTCCCGACCCCCGATTTTCTGGAGGTCACGGTCCCACACCTGATGGCCGATCCAAAGGTGGGCATGGTTCAAGCGCGCTGGGGCCACCTGAACGCGGACAGCTCGATGCTGACCCAATTGAGCGCGATACTGCTCGACGGTCACTTCGTCCTTGAGCACACCGCCCGGAACCGCTCCGGGCGGTTCTTCAATTTCAACGGCACCGCTGGCATCTGGCGCCGGTCTTGCATCGAGGACGCGGGCGGCTGGCAGCACGACACCCTGACCGAAGATCTGGATCTGTCCTATCGGGCGCAGTTGAAGGGCTGGCGGTTCATCTTCCTGCGTGATCATGTCGTGCCGGCCGAGCTACCTGCTGATATGCGCGCGTTCAAGACCCAGCAACACCGTTGGGCGAAGGGCACGCTGCAGACGGCCCGGAAGTTGATGGGACGCATCCGCGACGCGGACCTGCCGCTCGGGGTCAAGCTTGAGGCGTTCGTGCACATGACCAGCAACCTGGCGTATCCGCTGGTGCTGTTGCTGGCATTGTTGATGCCGGTCTCGGTGGCGATCCGGGGGCGGGGCGATCTGAGCGAGGCGCTGTTGATCGATCTGCCGGTGTTCTTGTTGGCGACGGTCAGCGTGGGCATCTTCTATGCCCTCTCTCAGCACGAAGCGATCGGCCGGGGGTGGCTCCGCCAGCTGTGGCGGGTGCCGCTGGTCATGGCCCTGGGCATCGGGATGTCGGTCAACCAGTCCCGCGCAGTGCTCGAGGGACTGTTCGGCAGCGACGTCACCTTCGTCCGCACGCCGAAGTCGGGCGCGGTGGGGACCGGGCTGAAGGCACAGATTCAGCAATATCGGCTTCAGATGGACTGGACGCCGATCTTAGAGCTGGTGTTCGCCGGGTATCTGGCCGCTGCCATCGTCTGGGCGTTGGCGGTTGGGTATTGGGCGAGCGTGCCGTTCATGCTGCTGTTTGGTTCAGGGTTTGCTTTCGTCGGTGTGGAGACCTTGCGTCAGCGCGCCCGCTAACCTTCGTATTCATCAACAGCCGTTGATGAACATGGTTGATGAATATGAAGACCAGACCGCGACAGCAGAGGCGGGCTACCAGTCGTCGCCGAGGACGAGGAAGCCATACCCTTCATCTGCAGATGCGCCGCTGATGAGGAAGTCGGGCTTGTCATCGCCATCGACGTCACCGGCGGGTGCGACGTTGGTGCCGGACTGCGCTTCTGCGATGTGGCTGTAGAAGCGGCCGTTGGCGTTTCGGAGCAACATGCTTCCGGACATCGGGCCGAGGACCAGGTACGCCGCGCCGGCCCGGCTACCCCCTTCTGCGTTGGTCTTCGCACCGATGAGGATGTCATCGAAGTCGTCGTCGTTGATGTCACCGACGCTGGCCACGCCACGGCCGGCGAAGTCCGCGGAGCCCTCACCGAGCAGCGTCGCGTCTGCGACGTCGTTGATCCGGACGGCGTCACCGGACAAGCCGTCCATCGAGCCGAGCAGCAGATACACGAGGCCGGTGTCGTCGTCCTCACCCTCCAGGTAGTCGTAGTCCTGGGCGCCGAGCAGGATGTCATCGAAGCCATCGTCGTTGACGTCGCCAGCCGGCGAGATCATCGAGCCGGTCTGGCTGACGATCTGCTCGCCGTAGATGATCAGGTCGGCATCGGCGAGAGAGTGGGTCACATCTGAGGTGGTTGTGCCGACGAGGCCGCTGGATCCGCCGGCGACGACGTAGGTCACCCCGACGTTGTTGCCTTCTGTCTCCAGATCGGGATCGTCGGCGCGGTAGGCATTGATCATCGCATCTGCGTTTCCGTCGCCGTCGAAGTCACCGGCGCGTGCGACCGCATAGCCGGCACGGTCACCGGCGCCGGTGCCCAGAAGGGTGACCGCTGAGGTGGCCATGCTGCCAGAAGACGAGCCGCCAAACAGCAGGTAAGCGGCGCCGTTATCGTTCTCCACCGCGCTGTTCTTGCGGCCCGCGATGAGGGCTTCGGCCTTGCCGTCGGCGTTCATGTCCCCGATGAAGGCGACGAGCAGACCCACTTCTTCGCCAGCTTCAGAGCCGGTGGCCTTGATGTCGGCGTCGGCTGCAGAGCCGCTGGAGACCGGACCGTAGAACACATACGCGGCGCCGGTCTCACCGAGGGTGTCATCATCGGCCGCAGCCGCGCCGACGATCATATCGACGTTGCCGTCGCCGTCGAAGTCCATGTTGCCGTCGACGTATGAGCCGAACCGGTCACCGGCGTCTTCCCCGGTGAGCTTGACGTCGGCGTCGCTGAGGCTGATCTCACCGTCGAACGGCGCATAGACGATGTATGCTGCCCCTGCGTTGTCGTCGTCTTCCGGGTTCAGGTCGTTGAGGCGGGCGCTGTTGATGATGTCACCGAAGCCGTCGCCGTTCATATCACCGGCCGGTGCCAGCGAGTAGCCCGCCCGATCTACGTCGTTTTCACCGACGAAGGTGGCGTCTGCGAACTCCAGAGAGAACGAGCAGCCCGAGAAGTTGTCTGCGCCGTCGCAGTTGCTGTCGATGCTGTCGTAGCAGGACTCATCTGCCCCGGGGAAGATGGCCACGTCGTCGTCGTTGCAGTCGGTGCTCTCTTCCACACGGCCCTCAACCGGGCGACAGCTGTAGACCACGTCGGCTTCATCCCCGAACGCGTCGCCGTCGTTGTCTGCGTAGTACGGCGATGCGTCCAGCGAGTCCTCACCGTCAACCAGCCCATCGCAGTTGTTGTCGATCGCGTCGCAGAACTCGTCCGCGCCGGGGAAGATATCGTTGTCCGCGTCGTCGCAGTCCGTGTTCAGCTCAACAGCGTCGGGATCACCGCACACTGCGGTGATCAGTGGATCGCCGTAGCCGTCCCCGTCGGCGTCGAAGAAACAGTCTTCATCGACCGGATCGTCAGTGTCAGTGTCAGTGTCGCCAATGACACCGCCCGTGTCCAGCCCTTCCTTGTCATCAGTGTCACAGCCCAGCACAAGCGACATGATGAACAGAGACGTCCATCGCATAGTCCCCTCCGTCTTCGAATTCGGCGCGATTATTCCTCGCCTCCTGTTCTATCTTAAAGCGACGAACCCGATCTCACATTCCCCTCACATGATGTCGCTTAAATCGGTGGGTTTCTGTTCCGATACCTGCGCCTCAGATCGGAGAAGTGCTCCGGAGCTGAGGCAGAATGTGAAAGGGCGAAGCGATCGGAAGCCATCTGTCGTGTAAGGGTGGCACCTCTTCTTTCGCATCAATGCCGATCGCCTGGAAGGCTGCCGGATCAGCGCACCCCACGATCTGAAGCGGGTATCGTCGCGCCATCAGGGCCATCATCACGGCGCGCTGCGCGCCGGCGCCTTCAGGAGGGGGGCCGTCGAGCAGCGCCTGCCATGGCGGCCGGTGCGCCTGAAGGGCGGCACGGAATCCCGCTTCAGCGCCCAACCCCTCAGGACAAGCGGCCTCGATGCACAAAACGGCACCCGCTTTGAGGGGGGGATTGGGTGACAGGGCAAGGTAGGTCGCGGCTCGGCTGGCCTGATACAGGCTCGCGGCTTTTGCCGTGGGGACAGACAGGCGCGCACCCGGAGCGCGCTCCGTGACCCACCGCCAGGGGTTGAGTCGCGGCAATGCGGCCTGGGTCACGGCGACGGGATCGCCGAACAGCCACTCTTCGGTCGCTGGTACATACAAGAGGGCGAATCTGCACCCTGCAGCCTCACCGAGCGCGTCCACGGCTGCGCGGAAGGGGTTGCCTTCGAGCCGTCCGAGCTCGATCCCCGGGGCGAGGACCCGATCCCGATGATGGAGCGCGGCGATCGTGGCGCGGCCACCGCAGCCCACTGAGGCGCCTTTATGACCGCCAGAGATGCCAGCGTATTGGTGCAGCTCGGCGATGCCCACCGACAAGATGGCGTCACAGCGGGCCATCGGTCGGAACAACTGCCCGGGAATTCCATCGACGTCTGCGGTCGAGACGACGTCGTCCGGATCGCTCTGCAGCGGGGCGAACGGAGCGAGGGGGGCGAGCTCTGCGTCAGTCATCGGTCGGTGCAGGCCCAACCCGATGGTGACGGTCATGCGTCGGGTTCGATCCTGGAGGGCGCGGAGCGCGGGTCGGGCGTCGAGCGGTCGGGTGATGTCTGGGATCGCGACGGCGAGGTGTCCGTCGAAGCGCCAGGCGCCCAGGGCCCCGGCTGGATCTGGTGCCACAGCGACTCCACCAGGAGCGCGATCAGAAACGGCAGATGCTGCGCCCATGCCGGCCATGCGGGCTCCTCCCAACTGCTGGTGGTCGGATCATAGCTTGCCAGCGCGACATAGGACAGCGGCGCCAGGGTCGCCAGCAGGCTCCAGGATCGGACCCCGCAGATGAGCGCCGGCACCCAGGCCCAGGCGATGTACCAGGGGTGCACCGTCGGTGACAGAAGGACGAACGCTCCGCCGACCCACAACATGATCACGGCGGGGTCTGCTCGGCGGGCGAGCGCCCAGAGCGTAACGGCCACCCCGGTGCCAACGGCCAACGGCCTGGCCCAGGTCCCGAAGAGCGCTGAGTACACAGAGAACAGGGAGGCGTTGAACGCCCAGTGTTGGGCATAGGTCGACAAGCCCCGGCCCAACAACAGCCCCGCGTCGAGGAACGGTGCCGCAGTTCCGATGCCCAGTACGACGATGAGAGCGACCGATGCCGGCGATCGACGCGCGAAGCGGAGCAGCAGGACGCCGGGGACCAGCTTGATGAGCCCGCCCAGTCCCGCCCATAGCACACCCGAAAATCCACGATCCCATGCGTAAATCGCCATGACCATACACAGGACCGATGCGGGCTCCAGGTGGCCGCTGCCGGCGGACTCGACGACCGCGAGCGGGTGGAGGGCATACAACCACGCGCCGGTGAGCGCGCGCCGTCGACCGACCAGGATGCGGGCCAGTCCCCAGGCGATCAGGGCATCGCACACCCCCATCGCCGCCTTGATGCTGATCGGGTGGTAGGCCAGCTGCCCAAGCAACGCGAAGCCCCAGATGGCCATTGGCGGATAGATGCTGCTGACTTCGGGGTGGTTGACCTGCGCACGGATCGGATCGTCGGGCCACATCGCGGCGTTGGGCGGGTAGAGGTAGGGGTTGCCGCCTTCCCAGGCGGCGTGGCCCTCCCACAGGTAGCGGAACAGATCGTCGGACAGCGTCGGCGGCGACAGCAACATGACGGCGCGGATGGCCAACGCAGCGAGCAGGACGTGGTACGGGCGCCCCCGCTCCGGGCGGAACGACAGGGCGCATACCCCCCAGATCAACATCAACGCGATCGTTTCGTGGACTGCGCCGCGAAGATCGCCAAGCGCGACCAACGCGGCCGCGCAGCCCAACGCCAGTGAGATTCCCAACATCTCTCAGGCGCATATCATCATCGCGGAACCGGGATAGGGGTTGAGGATGGAACGGTTGGAGGACCATCCACAAGTGCGCTGGCGGCTCGTCCTGGTGCGGCATCCCAGCGGGCTGTTGCTGCCTGATTATGCGCACCTCAAGGCAGAGCAGCTCCCTGCTGTTGTTCAGGAATACGGAACGTTGAATGAGGCAAACCTCGCAGCGGCCCGGCTCCGTGAGCAAGGGGCTGCAGTGACCGTGGATGACGGCTCGGCCCGCTGCCCGGAGCATCCCGCCGAGCATGCTGCCATGCGATGTCGGGTATGTGAGACGCCGCTGTGTCATCGCTGTCAGCGCGCTGCGCATGAACAGCCGCTTTGCCCCAGACACGCCCGGGCTGCGCTCCGTCGACTGCGACTGCTTCGCCTGCGGCAGCTGTTTCTGTTGTTTCTGCTCGTTGCGCTGATTTATCTGGTCGTGGACTTCATTCAGGCCGATCGGGCGCGCATTTTTACTCGCCATGCGGTCAAGATCGCCCTCATTCAGTTCATCCTGCCCGAGGCAGAGGGCGCACCGATCATCGACATCCTCAACAGCGATGGTCCCGGTGGGCTCAATCGCATCCAACGTTGGTACAACGCCGAACATGCTCGCTATACCAACGACGCCGACTACATCGAACTCAGCGTCCTGCGGCCGAAGGTCAGCCGGCTGTCGCCGCCATCGCTCGGCGGGCCGGGGGATTCGATGTTCTCTCTGCTCGTCAGCGCATGGCGGTATCAGCAGTACTTCAGCCAACTGGGCGATCGCAACGGGGTTCGAGCCGCCGACGTCGGTGCGCGGGTGTTTGTCATCGTTGGCGCCGGGAATGACGATTTGGCTGCCCACTCCAGAGGCTCGCAGAGCGGGCGACTGGCCATCAGCTATATCGACGCCCGGGAGCAAAATCCCGCCTATGCCCTCGCCACCATCGCGCATGAGATGGGGCACACCCTCGGCGCAGACGACACCTATCACACCGCTTTGTCGACGGCGGTGCATCCACGGGGGTTCGTCGAGCCGTTCGCCGATCCCCTCTATCCGCAGCGGTTCGCAGAGCTGATGGCGGTGGATATCCCGCTTGGGCCGGGCATTGAGGGGGAAATTCGAGACTTGAATCAGCTACGGGTGGGCTATCACTCCGCCGCGCAGATGGGCTGGATCGATCCAGATGAGGCGCGTTTATACTATGCGCCGTTCACGCCGAGCCCAGAGCAGAAACTGCCGCTTCGTCCCATGGATTCAAGACAATTGGTGGGTGGGGCAGCGCCTGAAGCGCGCGCAACGCCGCCGCCTGATCGGGGTAGCGGCGAACCTGCGCCCGCGGATGATCCAGGTACAACGAGGGAGAAGTGACCAGAACATACTGGACGTAGCCGGTCGCCCGATCTCGATACAAACAATGACAAGGGTGGAAGGCCGGGCTCATGTCCGACGAAAGTCGTGACCAACCATCGCGGGTTTTAAAGGGATCAAGCCGCAATTCGCCTTCTGCGTCCACGATGAACACCGCCGGTGGCCCGGACTGTGCCAGCCGGGCGTCGAAGGCGCTCCGGAAGGGGATGGGGGAAGGACGATAGATATCGGATCCCGAGGGTGGGCGTGCGGGCGACGAGAAGTTGTCCACAGATGTCATCCTCTCAAATGAACCTGCCGATAGGGCGTTGAAAGGGTAGCCTGTTCACACAGCGCCGGCCCCTTCGCCCATCAGGAGTCCCCTCCCATGCTGTCTCTGCTCGCCT
>JBCBLB010000116.1:0-17715 GCA_038520555.1 Myxococcota bacterium
CAACGCCACCGCGATCGGTGCAAACCAGTCGTCGATCGCAACCAACACGTCCGGCCTGAGCAGCCTCACCACCACCGTCACCGGGCTCCAGACCGAGCTGAGCACCCTGGAGAGCGATGTCACCGCGCTGGACAGTCAGCTCTCCACGTTGGACAGCGATGTCACCACGTTGGGGAGCGATGTCACCACGTTGGACAGTCAGCTCACCACGTTGGACGAGGCTGTGGTCACCCTGGATGCGGATCTCGACGCCGTCGATGCGAGCGTGGGCGATCTGGAAAACGACGTGGGATGTCCTTCGGACATGGTCGACGCCGGCGGATACTGCATCGACACCGATGAAAACAGTTCACAGAACTGGCAAGCCCACGCCAACCTCTGCCAGTCGGAAGGCAAGCGGATGTGCTCGCTGGCCGAATGGATCGGCGCCTGCAACGATCGCTCCGCTCTGGGCCTGAACGACATGATCGACGGAAACTACGAGTACGTCGACGAGTATTGGGTGATGAACTATACCAACGGCAACTACTACTCGAGCTATGTGTCGGTCGGCAACACCTCCTGCAGCCGGATCTACTACTCGGGATGGGGCTGCACGAACTCGACATGCTACGACACCACGAACGCAGGTGACAGCTATGTTTCCCGCTGCTGCCGGTGAAGTGACGTGATCCTCTCGCTGCTCGTCTCGCCGGCCCTCGCTTGCGGCCCTATCTTCCCCTTCACCATCCTCACCCAGGGCGAGGAAGGGTTGATGAGCGCGCCGCTCACGGACTTCTCGGTCGAGGTCCGGCGCATCGTCGCAGACGATCGGAGCCTCCCGCGCTTTGTATCTGTCACGACCCAACGAGCCAGCGCAGCCGATCTGAAGGCGGCCGGCGTCGCTCCGCCCCTGATCGCGGCGGTGGTGGAGATGCGGAGCAAGCAGTCCGCGTACCGCCCGCAGCCGGTGAGCCTCGGTGACATCCCCGATGGTCTCCCGACTGAGTTCGACCTGTATCTGCGGGGCGCGGTCCACTGGTCCAACGGCGACGCGCGGCGGGCGAAGAAGGCGTGGCAGTCCGTGCTCAAGCTTCCTCCGGAGCAGCGCACGTACCGCTCGACCTGGGCGGCATACATGCTCGGCCGAAGCGAAGTACAGGGCGATAACGCAGCGTTGAAGGCGTGGATGTCCCAGGTGCGCGCGTTGGCAGCGGAGGGGTTCGTCGACTCGCTGGGTCTGGCCGCGGAGACCTATGGCTGGGAGGCCTACGCACAGCTCCAGGCCGACGACCTCGGGGCTGCGGCGAAGGGATACGTCCAGCAGCTTCAGACCGGGGCGCCCGGCGCAGCGCGGTCTCTCCAGATCGTCGCGCGGCGGGCGCTACAGCAGCCCAACCTCTATGCGGTCGCCCAGGATCCGCTGCTCAACCCGCTGGTCACTGCCGATCTGGTCTCTCGGAGCGGAGACGAAGCGGAGACCGCTCGCTGGCTGGAAGTGGTCACCGAGTTCGGCGGCGGCCGGATCAGCGGCGCGGATCGGCTGGCCTGGGCCGCCTACCAGAGCGGCGACATGGCTGCGGCGAAGGGGTGGTTGGAACAAGCCGAGGACACCCCGATCGCCACCTGGATCGACGCCCGGTTGAAGATGCGAGACGGCGATTATGAGGCCGCAGCCGCCTTGTTGAAGACGGTCGGTGAGGGATTCGGCGAGGAGAGCTGGGAGAACGCGGCGTGGTGGTCGCGGCGGGTCGAGTACGAGACCCTCCGCCCCGGACACACCGCCCTCGCCGAGCGGGGCGCCCTGCTCGTCCATGAGGGCCGCTACGAGGAAGCCCTCGAGGCCCTGCTCGCGGCGCAGCACTGGGTCGACGCCGCCTACGTCGCCGAGCGGCTGATGCCGCTCGATGCGCTCCAGGCCTACGTCGATCGGACCACGTCGGCGTCGGACAAGCCTGAGGGCAACGCGCGAGAAACCGAGCCGAAGGCTGCGCTCCGCGACCTGCTGGGCCGACGGCTGGTGCGGGCAGGCCAGCTGGATGAGGCGGCGCCCTATCTGTTCCCTGACCGCCAACCCCAGCTCGAGGCCTATCAAACCGCGATCGCGGACAGCAAACGCGGCGCCGCCCTCGACCGGGCGAAGGCGCTGTGGTCGGCGGCGCGAACGCTCCGAAAGCACGGAATGGCGCTGATGGGCACCGAGCTGAGCCCCGACTACGCCTATACCGACGGCTACTACTCGGCGCCAGCGGTGGGGTGGGTGCGTCACGAGTTTGTGGAGGGGACCTTCGCGCCCAACGACGCCGAGCGCGCGCAGTATGCCGCGCAGGCGCCCGAACCCGACCAGCGATTCCACTACCGCTACGTCGCCGCCGAGCTGGCCTGGCAGGCGGCGGCCCTGCTGCCAGATGACGACGAAGGCACTCTGAAGATCCTGTGTCAAGCCGGCATCTGGCTGAAGAATAAGGACCCACAGGCCGCAGACCGCTACTACAAAGCGATGGTCAACCGCGGATGGAACACCACGCTCGGCAACTCCGCCAACGCGCTCCGCTGGTTCCCGGAGCCATCACAGTGTGCGATGGAGGACCTCATCCTCGATAACCCCGACGCCATGAAGGGTTGCGCCGCAGTGACCGCCCCGGCGACCGGGTGGCTGGCGTTCGGGGGCGTGCTTCTGGGATGGACGCGACGCCGCGGTCGCTTGTGCCGCCCCAAGGTGGACATCATCCGGCCGTGGAATGGTCTCTTCGGGGAGGACCGCGCCAGGGCTGGGATTATCGGAGCGGCAGGCCAAACAAAAACCGGCGATCCATAGAAGGATCGCCGGATAAAGAATGGAGCTGGGGTGCCAGGGATCGAACCTGGAACCTTCTGGGCCAGAACCAGACGCGCTGCCGATTGCGCCACACCCCATCAAACCTTTTGGTTTATAGTCGGTCGATGAGACCGCTGCCACTATTTTCGTAGAAGCCGACGGGGGGATTCGAACCCCCAACCTTCACCTTACGAGGGCGGTGCTCTTCCGGTTGAGCTACGTCGGCATGGGTCAAAGCAGGGATAGAACGGCCGGGAGTCGAACCCGGTCTTTCTGGGTCACAGCCAGACGCCCCAACCCGCAGAGCTTCCGTTCTGTACCCGGCTTCGACACCCTGCTATGACGGGGCCGCCGCGCGCTCGAGGGCGATCATCAGCCGCTCGAGCCCGAGGGCCCATCCAGCGCCTCCGTCATACGGACCGCCGCCGAGGAGCTGCTTTCGGTTGCTCACCGCCGCGATCTCGAAGGTCTTGCCGGAGCCGTCATAGAGGTTCAACCCGCGCTTCACGCCATCCTCAAGCACCCACTGCGACGACGGCAGCAGCTCTTGGAGCAGCCGGATGGCATCCCGACGCACCACCTTCCGACAATCCAGCGCGTTGTCTCCGAGCCGCTCCACCCCGATCTGGGTGAACTCTCGCAGGCGCTCCGCGTCGGTGGCGGTCTCATCCCGGAAGCACCGGGCGACATAGAAGACCTGGTCACAGCCGAGGCGACCCCGACCGAGCGCACGGACATAGTTCGTGATCTCGGGAGCGAGGGCCGCCCCACCGCCGAGCGAGAACATCCGGTTGTCGGTGCCCTCGGTCGCTGCGCGGAACAACCCGGCGGGCATCAACGACGGAACCTCGATCCGGCGATACCCCCACACAGACAGCCACGCACAGATACGATCAATGAAGTAACCCCCGGCGGAGGGTCTCCTCCACTGAGAACCAGCGAACCCCGCGGGGCATCTTGAGCTTGCTCATCGGTCTCTCCCTTGAAGATGAAGATGATGGCGGAACGGAATGGATGCGGGCGGAATCGAACCCCCCTCAGTCAGCGTGCAAGGCCGACTCGCCTCCTTGGTACATGCGCACCCATAATCGAGTAGATCCCCAGGGAATCGAACCCTGCTCAGCCTCCCTGTGAAAAAGGCGTCATCACCAGATGACCTGAGATCCATAAATCAAGCCCAGAGAGAGATTCGAACTCTCGATCTTCCCCATACCAAGGGGATGCCTTAGACCGCTTGGCCACCCGGGCATACACAGAGCCCTGCCTGGGAATCGAACCCAGCTCACCGGTGTACAAGACCGGCACATCACCACAATGCTTACAGGACCCAGTTCAGAACAATAGACAGGACTTAAACAAGACGGGCCTTAAACAAGACGGGCCTTAAACAAGACGGGCCTTAAACAAGACGGGACTGACGGGGCTCGAACCCGCGACCTTCCGAGCGACAGTCGGGTGCTCTACCAGTTGAGCTACAATCCCATGAGAGAAGCGGACGATGGGGGTCGAACCCATCGGAACCTGACTGGCAATCAGGTGCCTCACCCCGAGGCGACGCCCGCAAAAGAATCACGCAAAGTGGAGTTGACGAGATTCGAACTCGTAGCCTTTGACATGCCATGCCAGTGCTCTACCAATTGAGCTACAACCCCAGAAAAGAGCGGATAACGGGAATCGAACCCGTGGCCTCTGGCTTGGGAAGACAGCGCTCTACCGACTGAGCTACATCCGCAAAAGAATCAAGTAAAGTGGAGTAACACGATCTCCAGTGTGTCACACCGGTCTGTCGACCAACTACATCACTACTCTTAAACAAGACGGGCCTTAAACAAGACGGGACTGACGGGGCTCGAACCCGCAACCTTCCGAGCGACAGTCGGGTGCTCTACCAGTTGAGCTACAATCCCAAGAAAGAAGCGGATGATGGGATTCGAACCCACAACCTCCGGAACGGCAGTCCAGCGCTCTACCAGTTGAGCCACATCCGCAAGAAAGTAGGTTCCCAGGGATTCGAACCCTGCGTCTCCTCTACGTCAGAGAGGTGTCTTCGCCAAGCCGACCCGGAACCCAGAAAGAAGGAATTGACTTCACGACAACCCCAGGAAAGAAGCGGACGATGGGAGTCGAACCCATCCAGAACTGGTTGGAAGCCAGGCGCCCCACCCCGAGGCGTCGTCCGCAAAGAGTCGGTCTCCAGGGATTTGAACCCTGCATCTCCAGCGTGTGAAGCCGGCGTCTTCCCCAAGCTGACCCGAGACCGAAGTGAGAGGCTCTGTCGAGAATCGAACTCGTACACACTGAATTTGCAATCCAGCTCCCCGGCCACGAGGTCCAGAGCCATTTGCCCAGGAAGAATCCCGGACACACCCATACATATTCGCGATGTCAAGGTACAGTCTCCCCCTGTCTGCAGAACTCAGAGTACGCAGACACGGGCCCGGGATCGGAAAACCCCGGCGGGGAGGGCCGGGGCCTTATGGGCGCAGGATCAGGATCCTGTCACCGCATAAGACCACCGGGACGTGCGCAATGATCTCGATGTCCCCTGGCGAGCCGGGGATGTACGTCTGCTGTCGCAGCCGCCCCAGCCCGCGCCGGAGCACACATGGGTCTTCGCCAGTCCGTACGTCGATGAGTCTTCATTACGTACACCACTCCCTTTCTCCATCAACTGAGAGCCAGCTGATGGGGGTGAGAAAAGCAAAAACCCCAGCTCGGTTATCCGGGCTGGGGTCTTTCGTATTTCAGGTTTTTCCTGAAGTTACGTTAGGCCCCCAGCCCCCGTATCACAACCCGTATCTCCGCATGTTACCGCTACGACGACACCGACGGCGGCCGCATGTGCGGTCGCTGCCGTGGCGGCGTGATGTGCAGTAATGGCGGAGATGATGGTCATGAACCCGAGGTCCTTCTCAGTTGTTTTTGCTTACGTTCTGTATGTACTTTCCAAATCGGATCCCGTCAACCAACACTCAAAAGAAAACATCAACTTTTTTATCTCCCCTCTCTACACTCGCTGTACGGAACAAAATGATCGCCGAAACGTTCAGGGCATTTATCTCCTACCCATCCACTCCCAACCCTCACCTTCAGGAGCGTTTGATGTTGCCTCTCCTCATCTCGTTATCGTCTGCATATGGCGCCGATCTGGGTCCCAACCTCCAGGCGGCTGCAGGCGGCTGGCGGCTGGTCGAGACCCCCGCACAGGTCACCGCCCTCCAGGAAGCCACGATCAAGAAGACGCTGGACTCCATGAACTTCGCGATCCGGGCCATGGCCGGCGATCGGTTGCAGGGCGCGGTCCGGGTGTGCACAGACTACACCTTTGAGATGAAGGGCGATGACCTGGCGGTCACCTGCGACAGCCGCCCCCCGACCTTGATACCCCTCGACGGCTCAACCAACAAGCTCACCACCCCCAAGGGCGAGAACTACGACATCACCGCGTCCATCAACGGTGACACCCTCACCACCAGAGGCGTCGGCGAAATCGCCACCCAGATCACGGTCTTCGCCTTCACGACAAACGGGCTGACCGTCACCAAGACCATCACCAACGAGCACTTCGGCGAGCCGCTGACGTGGACGACCCGCTATACGCGGTAGCCGCTACGCTTCCGCTTCGACGCTGCCCTCTTCTGGAGCATCGTCTGGCTCTGAAGCATCGGCGCTGTCTTCATCCGCAGGCTGAAGCGCTTCTGCATAGATCTGGGCGACCTTGACGGGTCCGGGCGCTGAGATCTGGCCGCCGTTGGGGAAGTTGCGTCGGGCCCGAGCGCCGGGGATGCCCAGCAGGAACACCGTGGCCAGGACCCGTTCGACGGTTTCCCGGTCGATGTGGGGTTCTGGGACCTGCGCGGCGATCTCAAGCAGGCGTCGCTCGCGGACGAAGTATTCCAGCGACGGCGACGTCGCGCCCGCTGTGATGTGCACAAAATGCACGTCGGCTTCGGTCCGCCAGAACAGGTCGACGCTGGTGCAGGATTCCGGCGGCTGGCCAACCCGCTCCAACAAGTCCGTCTCATCCGACAACGGGTGAATGTTCCACCATCGCCAGGACGGATCCGGACCGACATAGGTGTCCGGTCGGGTATCAAAGGCCCGAAGTCGACGACGGCGGGCTCGATTATAAAGACTCAACGCTGCCTCCCGAACGCCTCTCCTATATAGACGCTCACCACAATAAAATGATCGCACCCTCCTCATCGCCTTGGTGGGTGGTCAAAATAGTTAAGGTTTAACGGTTTCTTTCACTTTTCTCACCCAAGCCCCACACGAGGGGAGCGACCGGTGCGCCGCTTTGGGCTTGGCGCACGCTGCGCTCATCGGAGCGGGAAGGTCCGCAGATCGTCTGCGAGTGCCCGGAGCTTCTCGGTGTTTGGATCGCCGGCGCGCCAGATCAGCCGAAATGCATCTTCTCGCATCGGTGCCTCCGGCATCAGCTGCACGAGCCGCCCCGTCTCCAGGTCGGGCCGAACGAAGTACTCGGGCAAGACGGCGACGCCGTGCCCGTCGCGCACCCGATGGCGGATCGCGGCGATGGTGCCGAGGTGTTCGATGTTCTCAAACGGCCAGTCGGAGGTCTGCCCCAGCCCGTCGAGCAGGTAGCGGAACAACGGCAGCGACGGCGTCGCGTCGATCAGGGTGTGCGCCGCTGCGTCTGCTGGCCCATCGATCGGGCGCTCGGCGATGCATTCTGGCTCACCGACGAAGACATACCGCTCCGGGTGCAGGGTCGCGTACCGGAGTCCGCTGCGGGTCAGCCGGGAGCTGCTGACGAAGGCGTCCAGCTCGCTGGCCCGCAGCCGGGCCATCAGGTCGACGCTCTGTCCGAAGGACAGCCCCAGGGTCCGCTCTGGCCGCATCCGGTTGAGCGGGGTGAGCGCCGGCACGATCCAGCTCAGCCCCAGCTCAAACCGGGTGCCGATGAGCAGGGAATACGGCGGCTGCCGGTCGGGGTCGGCGACCGCTTCCATACAGACCTGGGCCTGGGCGAGGCATCGGCGCGCCTCAGGCAGCAGCCGCTCCCCCGACGCCGTCAGGGCCACCGAGCGGGTCGTCCGGTCGAACAGGATGGCGTCCATCGACGCCTCCAGCCGCTTGATGCGATCGCTGAACGCCGCCGGGGACAGCCCGACCGTCCGGGCGGCCAGCCGAAAATGCCGCTTCTCTGCAGCCACGACGAAGCAGCGCAGCGAGTCCAGGTCCAAGGTGCTCACACCGACAACCCACCATTTAAGGCCAGAATCAGGATCACCGTGGTGGCCATCAGGGCGACCTGAGACGGCTGGGCCCAGGCGCGCCGCTCCATGATCGCGCCGATGTTGACGAGGCTGAAGACCACCCACCCGCTCACCGCGGCGACGGTCCACCCGGACAGCGCGCCGCTCACGGTCAGCAGCGCGACGGTCAGCCCCATCGTCAGCGTCAGCTGAGCCATCGGCCAGACCCACCAGCCCGCCCGCGGGGGCCGGACGTCGTACTTCGGCTGGTCGAGCGGCGCCCCCCCGGATTTCATCCCATCCGGCGTCCACCCCGGCGGCATCCACCACACCCGGAGCTGATCGGCCCGCGGCGCGTCCCACACCGAGCGGACCGTCAGCGTCGCAGAGCGGACGTTCGCCCACAGCGGGTCCCAGCTGGCCAGCGGCGTCGTGACCCCGTAGACCGGCTCGGCGTCTTCTTCCTGAAAGGTCCCAAACAGCCGGTCCCAGACGATCAACATGCCCCCATAGTTTCGGTCGAGGTATCGGGGGTTGCGGCCGTGGTGGACCCGGTGGTGGCTGGGGGTGTTGAGCACCCACTCCAGCGGGCCGAGCCGTTCGATCAGTCGAGTGTGCACCCAGAATTGATACATCGTGTTGATCCCGACCGAGGCCATCATCGTCACCGGTGGGACCCCGAGCAGGGCGAGCGGCAGTCGGAACACCCAGCTAAACCACGGCTCGAACGCGGACTGTCGGAGCGCGACCGAGAGGTTGTATTCTTCGGACTGGTGATGGACGGCGTGGGCGGCCCACATCAGGTTCCGCTCGTGCGCGGTCCGATGAAACCAGTAGTAGGCCAGATCGACGCCAAGCAAGCCCAGAACCCACGCCATCGGCGACAGCTCGTCGAGGGGCAACAGATGAAAATTCTCATAGAGCCAGATGTACGGCACGACGAGGCTTGCTGCGGTGGCGACGCTGACGACCTGGTTGAGGATGCCCAGGCTGAGGTTGTTGATCGTGTCATTGAGGCGGTACACCACGCGGTGGTGTCGGGCTGCGATGGCCGCCTCCAGCGCGATGAGCCCCAGAAATCCTGGAATTGCATAGGTGAGAAGGGCCATATTATTTTGTAGCCCGCCTGAACCAGCGGTACAACCATCTCCCAATTTCGTTTGTCTACTAAAACTTTCGTTGATCAATTATTAAAGACTTAGTAGATTGAGCAGCATGAAGAAGACGATGCTGCTGACGGAGACCGAACTGGAGATGATGCTGGTCTTATGGGATCGGGGTCAGGGGACCGTTCGGGAAGTGATGAACGGTCTGTCCGCCGATCGTCCGCGGGCGTATACGTCGGTGGCGACGATTCTTCGGATTTTGGAGGAGAAGGGGTTTGTGACCAGCGAGAAGCGGGGTCGCCGCCTGTTGTATGCGCCGACGCTGTCCCGGTCGCGGTATGAGGGTCGCAATCTGGGCGATCTGCTGGGTCGGCTGTTCGGGGGGGATCCGCTGGCCCTGGTCCGTCGGCTGGTGGACAGTTCATCGATGAGTGCGGCAGAGCTTCGGGCGGCTCGCGCCCTTTTCACCGATCGTCTGGCTGGGACTGAAGAATAATGCTGTCTGTGTTGCTTGGGGCGTACCTTCGGGCGGCGGTGTTGTTGCTTCTGCTTTGGTCGGGTTTGACGGTGTTTCGCGGCCGAGGGTATGCGTCGGCGTCGCTGACCCGGGGCAGCCGTTGGTTGCTGTTGTTTTCCCTTCTGGTCTCGCTGGTGCCGCTGCATGCGCTGATTTTTCCGCAGGCGTTTCCGCGTCCGCCGATTCAGGTGTTCACCGCTGCGGGCGGCGGCGCCGCGGCAGAGGTGACGGTGCCGCTGCTGTCCGCCTTCCCAGCGCAGCGGGTTCCGGCGCGGTGGGTGCTGTTGCCTGCGGCGCTGGCTTTGTCTGGCCTGCTCGGCGTCGTGTCCTGGGTGGTGCTCTCATACTGGCGCTTGTGGGGCATCGTTGAGGGGGCGACGCTGATTCGCCGGCTGGGGCGGGTTGAGCTTCGGCGGGGTGGGGCTGCGTCGTTCTCAGCGGCGCTCCTGGGCCGCTCGGTGATTGTCCTGGCGGAGGACGCGGTGGATCCGTGGGTGGTGACGCTCCATGAGCTGACCCACCATCGGCGCCGGGATCCACAGTTCGCGTGGCTGATGGTGGGGCTGACAGCCCTGTACTGCTGGCATCCGGCGGCATGGGGTCTTCGTCGGCAGCTGGCCGAGCTGGATGAATTTTCAGTAGACGATGTGATCCGGGATCGGCTGGGCGCGCGGCGGTATGGCCTCGCGCTCCTTCATGCGGCCGAGATCGCCCCGGGGGCTGCGTTGGCGCGGGGCATGGCGCGTCGAAGCCTGTTATATCGGAGGATCGAAATGCTGAGCCAACCCCGGCGTGTGAAGAGCGCCGTCTCCTTGACCATCCTTGGCGCGCTGGGCTTGTCCGCCGCCGCATGGGCGGCGGGCAACCTGGCCGATGATCGCCGCCTGACAACGTCTGAGGTGACTGCGCTGGCCGATAACATCGATGGTGTAGAAGTTGTCGTGACGCCGATGGTCGTCGACACCCTCAACCGCCTCATCGGCCGACAGGCTGGGCGGGACTTTCTGCGCCGGGGGCTGGCGCACCGGGCGGACTACGGCCCGCTGGTGGATGACGCCCTGGATGTGTACGGCCTACCGGCTGCGCTCGCCGCCGTGCCGCTCACCGAGTCCGGCTACACCAACCTGGGCGCGCCGGACATACACAACGGCCCCTCGCTGGCCCCGGGCATCCCCGGCCGGGGATTGTGGATGTTCATCCCCGAGACCGCCCGGGCCTATGGGCTGGCCGTGGATGCAGAAAACGGGGTGGACGAGCGGCTCGACCCGATCGCAGAGACCGATGCCGCGATGCGTCTGCTGTCGGATCTCTATGACGCGTTCAACGACTGGCCGCTGGCGCTGGCGGGCTACAACCAGGGCGCCAGCCATGTCCGGCAGGCGATCGTGGACGGCGGCACCCGGGATGCCTGGGCGCTCCAGGAGCAGGGGCAGCTCAACCACTACCTCAGCCACGTCGCAGCCTGTATGATCGTGCTCGAGTCGCCGTCGCTGGTCGAGTAGGTTCAGATACACTCGGAGTCGATGCGCAACGACCCAACCCACGGCTGGTCCAAGCAGACCCGCGACTTCTGGTTCTACATCTTCCTGGCGTCCAGCACAGGGGCGGTGATCTACCTCTTCTCGCCGTACGCGTACGCGCTGCTGTTCGCGGCGGTGACGGTGGTGGTCAGCTGGCCGATGTATCAGCGAATTCTGGTCCGATGTGGCGGGCGGACGTGGCTGGCGTCGCTGTTGACCTCACTGTTTCTGGCGTTGGTGGTCATCGGGCCGCTGTCGCTGCTCGGGTATATGTTCGCCGCTGAGCTGATGGGCGCGACGCGCGCGTTGGTGACGTGGGTGCAGGAGGGCAACCTGGAGTCGCTGTTCTGGACGGAGGTTCCCACGCTGCCGGACTGGCTGTCTGAGCGGCTCATCGGGTTCGTCGAGCGCCTCAGCAGCGACGAAGGGATGGAGCTGTTCGAACAGGGCCGGGCGACGGCGCTCGGGGCGCTCAACGCGCTGACCACCAACGTCCCCAGCTACGTCAACGCCGTGGCCAACGCCAGCATTGAGGTGATGATCTTCATCTTCGCGGTGATCACCATGTTTATGGAGGGGCCGCGGATCATCCGAACGATCAAGAACCTGCTGCCGATGCATGAGTCCTATGAAGATCGGCTGCTGACCGTCTTCGCCGAGTTCTCTCGGAACACGGTGGTGGGTTCGCTGGCGACGGCGGCGGTGCAGGGCCTGGTCGCTGGGCTGGGCTACTGGATCGCGGGGATGGACCGGGTGCTGTTCTTCGCCATCCTGACCGCGGTGGGCTCGTTCGTTCCGCTGGTGGGGACCGCGTTCGTCTGGGTCCCCCTGGCGATCGCCCACGGCGTATCCGACGGATGGAGCTGGGGGATCTTCGTGGCCCTGTGGTCGATCGCGTTCACGGGCACGGTGGACAACCTGCTCAAGCCGCTGTTCTTGCGCGGGGGCTCGGACATGCACCCGCTGCTGATCTTTCTGGCGGTGTTCGGCGGGATGCGATGGATGGGCCTGCCAGGCATCCTGGTCGGCCCGGTTATCGTGGCTTTCTTCCTTGCATTGTACACAATCTACCTGGAAGACTACCTGGGGCAGCCGATGGACGAGGAGCTGGCAGCGAAGGTCAACGCGAAAATCGCCCCGCTCCCCACCCCGCCCCCATCATCACCATCATCGTCGTTGTTGTCGTCGTTATCAGAGGGCAGCGAGGAAGTCGTTGAGGATGTCGTCTGAGTCTTCGCATCCGACCGAGACGCGGATCAGATCATCTGCGATGCCTGCGGCGACGCGCTGCGCAGGGGTCAACCCCAGGTGAGAGCTCTTCGCGGGTTGGACGACGAGGGTCTCCAGCCCACCGAGGCTGGGCGCGTGTGTGGCCATCGACAGCTTCCCGATGACGTCTTCTGCGGGTTGTGTGGGGAGGAACGCGAGCATCCCGCTGAAGCCATCGAAGCGCCGCCTGGCGACGGGGTGGCCGGGAGTGGAGGGCAGCCCGGGGTAGAAGACTTCGCGAACGTTGGGGTGATGATGAAGCATCTCGGCGAGGGCAGCGGCATTTTCGTTGTGCTGTCGCATCCGCAGGCCGAGGGTTTTCAGGCCACGTTCAAGCAAAAAGCAGGCGTGGGGGTCAAGGCTGGCGCCGAAGTGGTTGAGGTGGCTTCGGGCGGCGGCGATTCGCTGGCGGCTCCCGGCGATCACACCGGCCGCGACGTCGCTGTGGCCGTTGAGGTACTTCGTCGCCGAGTGAACCTCGACATCGAAACCGATGGACAGGGGGCGGAAGTTAAACGGCGAGGCGAAGGTGTTGTCGATGACGGTGACCAGCCCGCGTGCACGGGCGAAGTCGACGACGGCATCCAGCTCGCCGATGCTCATCCGCGGATTGGCGATGGCTTCGACATAGATGAGGCGGGTGTTGTCCTGTACGGCGTCTGCCCAGGTCTCGGGCCGGGCGATGTCGATGAGGCTGTGGAGGATTCCCTGGCGGGGCATTTCCTGGTCAAGCAGCGCGACCGTGCCACCGTATAGCGTGGACTGGGCGAGCAGGTGATCGCCGCTTTGGAGGATCGAGAGGAGGGCGGTGGCGATGGCCGACATGCCAGAGGCGGTGACCACGGCGTCTTCGGCCTCACAGACCGCGGCGAGCCGATCGGCGAGGACGATGTGGTTGGGTGAGTTGTTGAGCCGAACGTAGCGGACGTCGCCATACCGCTGTGAGGGGCCCATTTCATAGGTCGCCGACTGGAAGACCGGTACGGTCACCGCACCCTCTACTCTTTGGTGACCGGCATGGATCAATCGCGTGAACAACGAGGAAGACACAGGACTCCTTCAAGGGGGAAAAGAATACGGTAGTGTACAACCAGAAGCATCATCAGGGAGCTTTGGAAAATGCGCATCATCGGATTGCTGTTGGCGGTGGGTTGCTCTGAGTTTGAGATCCAGGAAGTCGTGGACGACGATACGATGCAGCGGGGCTTGCTGGAGGCGGATCCGGGCTTCGTGAATTTCGGCGCGCTGCAGCCGGGTGAGGCGGTCACCCAGGGCGTGCTGGTGCGCTCGGTCGGTGAGCTACCGGTGACCCTGCAGGGCGGCCTGATCGAAGGGTCGGGCGCGTTCGGTCTGCAGTGGCCGGGCAGCGGGATCCGCCTGGAGCCTGGCGACACGACTGAGGTGTTCGTCCAGTACACCGCCGATTCTCTGGATGATGACGCGAACCTGGTGCTGGTCTCAGACGCCTACGAGCCGCGGCTGACGGTGCCCCTGGACGGCACCATCATCTCCGCGGCGCTGGCCGCGTCCCCGTCTCCGCGTGAGTTCTACTCCGGAACCGGCGACCCGGTGGTGGAAGAGGTGCGCATCGAGAGCGTCGGGACGGCCACGTTGGAGCTGACCGGCTCGCTGTTGCTGGGCGACGACTTCGAGATCGTCCAGTCGCCGCTCCCGATCTCGCTGGAGCCGGGCGACAGCACGACCATCGCGATCGCATATACGCCCGACCCGTCGGGAGAGGGGTCAGAGGGCGAGCTGTGGCTGGAGAGCAATGCCCTGTCCAACCCCGACCTTGTTCCGCTCGTCGGCGATCTGCAGCCGCCCTGTCTGGGCCTGGCAGAAGCCCGCGACCGGGGGATCCTGGACATCTATGACCCATTCGGCGGCAACATCATCCTGGTCAACCAGGACCGCGGAGAGGACGCCCACAACATCTGCATCGACCGCTGGTACATCTACCTGACCGAAGAGAGCCAGGACGCCGCCGCGGGCGACCCGTTCTATGATCCGGGCGCCGAGTACCCGCTCGGCTCGATCGTGTTGGAGCCCGGCGAGCAGCTGTCGCTCAACTATGCAGAGCTGAGCCAGCCGACCTGGTGGTGCGTCGAAGAGACCCAGGTGACCCGGGCGACCGACAGCTTCCTGTTTCTGGGTGCCCGCGTCCCGCCGCCGCTGCTCGATGAGATGCTCAACGACAACGAGCCGCTGTCGGACGTCCGTCAGGCCAACATCTGGGGCTACCAGACCCTCAACCCGACCCCGATCGTCGGCCGCTACACCCACTATGTTGAGGTGTCCTCGACCCAGAGCGCCACCGTCGAGCTGACCACCCTCAATATGGGCAGCCGCGACGTGGTGACCACCGTGGTCGAACAAGTCCCGGCCGAGTTTGAGGCGACAGGCTTCAGCGTCCCGCCCGATTATACGACCACCCTGGACGATGGCACTGTCGAGTACGGCTTCGACGTCTCGTTGGACGCGCGCATCCTGACCGACATCGACATCCACACCATCTATGATGAGGTCCGGATCACCTACCAGCTCAAGGTCGCCAAGGACGCCGAATGCATCGGTCGACATCAGTTCCCTGAGATGACCGCGACCTGGCAGGACAGCAGCGCCCGGACCCATGTCTCGACGGGTGCCCCGCTGGTCGCGATCTGTCTGTCGGACAACCCGGAGTAGTTGGGCCGCCTTCTCCGGACGGTCGCTGGTGGGCGCGCAGGTTATCGGGTCTGGGGATCGGTGAGAAGGACCTTCCCGGTCCGCTCTTCCCACTTGAGCATGCCCCGCGACGACAGCCGCGGCCGATCGGCGGGATGCCCGGCGACCGTCCCCAACCCCGCGACGGGCTCCCGGGCGAGGCTCGCCCGGAGATACTCGCCGAAGACCAGGGCGAGGACCACCAGGACGGCGATGAGCACCCGCTGGGCGAATTGCCGGGCGTCTGCCTCGGCACCCCCATCCGGTTTCTGTGCCCACCGCAACAGCCCCCGGTCGATCCACCACCACAGCGGCGCCGCCAGCAGGCAGATCCGCGGAAACCACCCGATCGCCGCCATCCCCATTCCAAAGAAGTAGGCCAGCCCGAGGCAGATCCGGGCGGCAAGCAGCGCCCCCGCGGAGCCATGGGTGACCACCAGGGTTCGGTAGCCCCGGGCCGCGTCTTCGTCGTGCTGGAAGGCCTGCGCAGCGAAGTAGCAGCTCAAAATGCCGAGCATCCCGAGCCCCCAGGCGATGAGCGTCCGCGGGTTCGGCGGCACCTGGGCCAACGACCACCCCGCCATCGGAGACAGCAGCCCATAGCCCACCCCGTTGACCAGCGGCCCGCCGATCGGGTGGCCCTTCCACACCGTCGCCGGGTGGGAGTACAAGACCGCCAGGATCGCGCAGGCTGCGTTACACCCCCCAGCGATCCATCCGGCTTGAACGCTGATTATGACGCCAAGCAGCAGCGCAGCGTAGCCATACGCGCTCAGAGAAGGCGGCAGCGGAACGGGCTCGCCGAACAGCACCTCGCCTTCATCCTGGTCGAGGGCGGCGTTGAGCCATAGCGTCCCGGCGTGCAGGGCGATCCAGCCGACCGACAGCACCAGCAGGTCGGAGAAGTTGCGCAAAAACAGGGCCCGATCCCAATGCGCCCAGGCCATCCCGACCGCCAACAGACACAGGACATAGGGGACCAGCCGCGGACGCGACAGGGCCCACAGCGCGTAGAGGGTCGACCGCATGCGGCATCGGTTCTATCGCAAAGACCGGCCGAAGGCCACGCTACAGGGCGTCGCTCTCCACACACCACTCGGCCATCGCTGGATCCAGGCCCGACGCAAACGGCGAGGGCTCCCCGAAGCGATGGTTGGTCAGCCACATCTCCATCGCCGCCAGCTCTGGCGACGTCAGGACGTGCCCCTCGTCATGATCGCACCGGACCACGAAGTGGCCGTCCCCGACCAGCTTGTCCTCCAACACGTCGCTGGCGTCGAAGAAATTCACCAGGGCAAGCTGTGGGCTGGGCCAGGCGTCGTCAGTCCCCCCGGTGACCAGCAGCGTCGGGGTCTGACGCGCCGGCGTCGAATACGCGGAGACCGGGTTCTCAATCAGCGGGATCGTCAGGTCCGAGCCCCCCGACATCTCCACCACGGCCGCCAGCGTGTCCGCCCGGGCGCCCAGCACCACCGTGGTGAACAGCGCGCCCCCCGAGAACCCCGCCGCATAGACCCGCTCCAGGTCGACGGGGAACGCCTCTGCCGCGCAGGTCCGCAGGTCATCGAACAACGCCAGGTCGCCGTCTTCCGTGCCCTGTTCGGCGTCCCAGAAGAAGAACTCCTGACCCACCATCTCCCATAGCGGCCCCTGAGGAAGGACGATGACCATCCCCATCTCATCGGCGACCCGCTGAAGCTGAAGGGCGCGGGCCATGTAGTCGGTCGGCTGCGGCGTCTCCAGCGGCGACATCACCCCATGGAAGAAGAACAGCAGCCCCAGATCGTCGGGCAGCTCCGACGGAAAGAGGACCGTGACCGTGCGCTCCTGCCCCGAAGAGGAGAAGGTGGTCGTCTGGCCAGAGGTCGACATGTCCGGACAAGCACCGCTGCTCAGCGCCGCGAGGGGCGCCACCGTGGGCGTCTGCGCAGCGGCAGCGTCGGCTGCCCCGTCCTGTGCATCGGCGCCGTCACAGCCGAACAGTGTGAACCACAACAGCGAAGCAGCGCGTCTGCCCATCTTCCACCTCCGGTCGATTCCGCTGATTATAACGACTGTTATGTGTCGGAGACGTGACGATCTCCACAGGGCTGGAGCGGGAACTCTCCGCGATGTCACCCATTGCAGGTACAATGGACGGCGCCTCGCTTCGGAGCGTTTATGAAGCCTCATCGTCCCGTCTATGTGGTCGGTGGTGCCCACAGCCCGTTCCTCGGGAAGGGCCACCCGGACTTCATCAGCCATAAGCATCCCGATTATCCACAGCTTCAAAACCCCTCTCTCGAAGACCATCTCCATCGGGCCATTCGAGACGCCCTCGCCGATACCGGGGTCTCTGCGGCGCAGGTCGACAAGGGCTACGTCAGCAACTTCCTCGGCGAGCTCTTCTCTCGACAAGGACACCTCGGCGCCATGGCCGCCGCCGCCGATCCAGGACTGCTGGGCAAGCCCTTCGCCCGGATGGAAGCCGCTTGCGCCTCTGGCGCCGTCGCCGTCGCCGCCAGCGTCGACGCCATCCAGGCCGGCTATGACGTGACCCTCGTCGCCGGCGCAGAGGTCGAGACCAACGTCCGCGGCCGGG
>JBCBLB010000932.1:0-2842 GCA_038520555.1 Myxococcota bacterium
AGCAGCTGGCGGTCCAGCCGTTCCAGCTCTACTTCGGGGGTGTCCCAACGCACGAGCGGAGGGTATCCAGATATCCCCGAAGTAGAGCTGGAACGGCTGGACCGCCAGCTGCTGATTCGGCCGCATTACCCCGGCTTATCGTGCGTGTTCTTGAAAGAGCGTGTTCGAGCTTCGCTTCAAAGCTCGGCAACCACAAAGGATGCAAAAGCGAGACACGAACACAGCCTATCATGCAGGAGCGGACGGGGACATCACCGCCGAAGGATGGCGACCTGAAACTGTCCGCGGTACCGCGCGGGGGTGAAAATGATCAGGACCCGCTGGTGGCCACGCTCGAACCGGAACACGAACTCGAAGCTCTCGATGGTCAGGTTGCTGACCACGTTGACGAAGTCACGGAATCGGCCTTCGAACTCCTTGACCCGGGTGCAGGGGGCAAGGTCGGCGAAGAAGTTGCGTCCGATGACCTGGTCTTTGGGCAGGCCGGCCATCCGGGACTCGGTGTCGTTGTAGGCGAGCACGCGGCCGCGTGCGTCGAGGCGGATAACCCCATAGGCCAACCCGTCGAGCTGGGCGGCGCTCAGCTGAGAGATCTTCCCAACGTCAACCGATGAGAGGCCGGCGACGGGCAACTGTCGGCTCTGTGCAGCCGTCGCCAGATCAGGGGCGATCGGGGCGCCGAGGTTGGCCTGGATCATCTGCGAAGAGATCACGCCGAACTTCGGGGCCGCTGTGTGCGCGATGACCGGCGTGCTCGCCAGACCCGGTTCGTCGGCGGGAGAAGCGCGGTTGGCTGCGATGAGGGCGCGAAGCTCCTCAATTCGAGCCAGGGCGCGGTCACGGGTCTGCTCTGCATCTCGAAGTTGTGCTTCGAGGACAGACAGCAGGGCGCTCTGAGAAGACACGTGCGGTGAATTCATGATCAATACCTGTTCTTGGTTCTATACCGCTGCGCGCGAGCGCGACCGGCCGAGCGTCCAGCGCAGGCTGGCGTACAGCTCGTCGAGCGCCTCATCGGGGAGCGGCTTCTCGGCGAAGATCAGAACCGCCGGCGCGTCGGCACGATCTTCAGTCAGCTTCGCGGTGAGCGCGCCCTGGTGGGACGCGGTGACGGCGACCTCGGTCGTGCTCAGGTCCCAACCATCTCGATGCAGACGCGTCCAGAGCGCTTTGAGTGCGCTCCGCGCGGAGACCAGGTTTCGGGGCAGGCGGCCTGGTGAGGCGCTGAGCACCTGCCCGCTGCCGTCGACAATCACCACCGAAGACGCCGACCAGCGACCGCGCCACTCCTCTGACAGCGAGACCAGCTCTGCCGACCACTGCCGGCTCTCCGGCTCCTCGTCGATGAACAGGTGCTCGACCGGGCCGACGTTGTCTGGTAGCCGCCCCATCATCTTCAGGCTCGTCATCAACAGCGCCGTCCGCGGCGCCTTCGGCTCGCCAGCCAGCGCCAGCCAGCGGGTCGGGTCCATCGAGAGCAGGTGGATGCCCCGTGCCTGGCTGCGGACGCTCCATTGCAACATCGGCGCCCCCAACGCCGGCTCGAACGCCGCCCGCGCCGACGAGGCCAGCGCGCCGAACCGCGCCAGCCGATCGATGTCCTCGTCCCGGCCCGCGCCCAGAAGGCTCAGGCCCCGCTCGTCGATGAGCGCCGCGGTGTCTACGCTCGCCTCCGCGAGAAGCTCTGCGAGGGCGAGCCGCGTCGTCCCCCGACGCCCGGCCGCCAATGGCTCCTGCGGCTGCCCGCTCAGTTTGATCCCCAACACGCCCAGCGCACTCCGTGCCTGCTCGATAAGCTCCTTCTGAAGACGCAACCCCGCCCACTGCCGTGAGATCGTCTGCGTCTGCTCCTCGAGCTTGGACTGCAGGCGGGCAGACTGCTCAGACAGCGACGCCTGAAGCGATCGGGCCCGTGCAGAGTGTTCCCGCACCCGCGCCGACAGAGATGCGTTCTGCTGCTCTAGAACCGCAGCCCGCTCAGTGAGGTTGTTCAACTTGAGCTGGAGGCTGCCTTCCCGCGACAGGGACTCCTTGTTTTTCCGATCCAGCGTCTCCAGATCGTCGAGTTGGAAGGCGAGACGATGGCGATCCCGTTGTCGCTGGACGTATTGTACCGCGCTCACCCCGAGCGAGAGGATGAGGGCCGCCGTTAACGCTGCGATGATCATCGATGGTGTCATCTCGCCTCTCCTACGCTGCGACGTGTTCAAGCTGCGCCGCGCACGCGCTGACGTCGTCCAGCAGAAGGCCCAGCCGCCCACCACGTCGGGCGATGACGGCGAGCAAGCGGCCCCCGAAGAGATCCTGCGCCACCACAAGACCCCGACCACCCCGGACGATGAACTGATCCAGCGCACCCCGACCCAGCTCCTTCGAGGCCCGATCCGCCATCGTCAGAAGCGTCGTCAGGATGGGGCCCAGCGCATCGATGATTTCTGCGTCCGCATCGACGGACTCCAAGGCCCCGTCTGGCGAGAGAATCACCACAGCTTCAACCTCAGGGTTGAGCTGGCGAAGCTGCGAAAGCGGAGCGATGCCGCGATCGGTTGCATTTCTCATCGGTTTGCTCCAGATGATCTGTGTTCATACTGTGCACAGATTTGGTTTTTCTTGATGACCCAGACATACCATCAAGGCTGCTCGTTCATCATCCGATGAGAGGGGGTTGATAGCGGATATTTTTGAAACGGATCACGTTGCAAACTCTATACAAGGCGTGAAACGCCACACACCCACAGTGAAAGAGGTTGAGATTTTGTTACTTTTGGGCGCAGGAGTAATAATTCCTGTGCTCTTGCACCTGAAAAAAACCATCGCGCAGTTCTCTGTCTTTAAACTTGAC
>JBCBLB010000132.1:0-16776 GCA_038520555.1 Myxococcota bacterium
CGGCGCCGTCCAACAACGCATCGCCGTCCGTGTCCTCATCCAACGGGTCGCTGCCGTAGGTCCGCACCTCATCCCCGTCGCTCAGACCGTCATCGTCGCTGTCCGCGTCCGCCGGATCGGTGCCGTAGTCGTCGACCTCTTCACCATCGATCAGGCCGTCGTCATCGCTATCATCGTCTAGCGGATCGCTGCCGTAGACGTTCTCCTCGACCCAGTCGTAGATGCCGTCGCTGTCGCCGTCAAACTCATCGTCGCTGACGTCCAACGGGTTCGTACCGTCCTGGATGACCTCTTCTCCGTCTGTCCGACCCCCCGCGTCCGTGTCCTGAAGCGCCGGATCCGTGCCGTACCGGTACACCTCTGCGTCGTCGCTCAAACCGTCGCCGTCCGTGTCCTGAAGCGTCGGATCCGAGCCGTACCGATCGACCTCCAGGTTGTCGTCCAGGCCGTCGCCGTCGCTGTCCCGCACCAGCGGATCCGTGCCGTGCACGTCCAGCTCGTCGCCATCGAGCAGGCCGTCGCCGTCCGTGTCCGGCATCAGCGGATCCGTGCCCTCTGTCGACTCATCCCCATCCCGCACGCCGTCGTTGTCCGTGTCATCGCTCACCGGATCCAGGCCCACCGACAGCTCGAACGCATCGGTCAAGCCGTCGCCGTCGCTGTCACTGGTCGCGATGTTCATGCCCAGCGTCGTCTCCAGCAGGTCGCTCACCCCGTCCACGTCCCCGTCCGCGGTCGCGTCCGGATCGTCGTCGCCGTCTGTGGGATCCGTGCTGCCCACCTCCGCCCCATCCGGCGCCCGCCCCGCGTCGCTGTCCGTTCGCAACGGATCCGTCCCGTATGTGTCGATCTCATCCCCGTCGCTCAGGCCGTCAAAGTCCGTGTCCGGCTTCAGCGGGGACGTCCGGTATGTGTTGACCTCGTCCCCGTCGCTCAGGCCGTCGCCGTCCGTGTCGGCCACATCGGGCAGCGTGTTGTAGACCATCACCTCATCGCCGTCCAACAACCCGTCGTCGTCGCTGTCGTCGTCCAGCGGGCTCGCGCCGAACGAGTCCGCCTCCTCACCATCCGTCAACCCGTCCGCGTCCGTGTCCCGATCCAGCGGATCCGTGCCGGCCAGGATCTCTTCGTTATCGGTCAGACCATCCCGATCCGAGTCCGCTCGGGTCGCCAGGGTCCCCAGGACCAGAATCTCTTCCCCATCGTCGATGCCATCGAAGTCCGAGTCGGCCCGATCGGCGTCGAGGTTCAGAAAATCCTCCAGGTTGGCTGGCAGGCCGTCGCCGTCGTCGTCCGGGCCGTCTGCAGGGTCATCGCCGGCGAGGTTCGGATCGGTGCCCTCACGCTTCTCCACGATGTCCCAGGCGCCCCCCTCATCCGAGTCCCGCAACAGCGGATCCGTCCCGTCCAGCCGGATCTCGTCACCATCCGGAACCCCATCGCCGTCCGTGTCCCGGAGCGTCGGATCGGTGCCAAAGACCGTCAGCTCCTCACCATCGTTGAGCCGATCCAGGTCGCTGTCCCGCGCCGACGGCTGCGTCCGGAGGTTGATCTCCTCCAGATCGAAAATGCCGTCGTCATCGCTGTCCTCACGTGTCGGGTTCGAGAAGTATGCCCGCTCCACCCCATCGAGAAGACCATCGCCGTCCGTGTCCGCGTCCGCCGGATCCGAACCCACGTCGTTGACCTCAACCCCATCGGAGAGGCCGTCGCCGTCCGTGTCTGCAGACTTCGGATCGCTGCCGTAGGTGTCGACCTCAGCCCCGTCCGACAGGCCGTCCCGATCGCTGTCTACGATCAGGGCCGAGGTCTCGTAGATATCGACCTCAGCCCCGTCCAACAGGCCGTCCGCATCAGTGTCTGCCACCACCAGGCTCGTGCCCGTCCGGTTCAACTCGACCCCGTCGTCCAGATTGTCGTCGTCGGTGTCCGCGTCCGCCGGCGCGCTGCCGTACAGGTTGACCTCGTCACCGTCATCCAGGCCGTCGCTGTCCGTGTCCTGAAGCGTCGGATCCGAGCCATAGGTCAACACCTCGATCCCATCCAACAGCCCGTCGTCGTCGGTGTCCGGGTCCTCCGGATCGGCGCCCACCAAAAGCTCTGCGCCGTCCACAAGACCGTCGTCGTCCGTGTCGTCGTCCAGCGGATCGGTGCCCGTCTCCGAGATCTCCACACCATCCGCGAGGCCGTCCGAGTCCGTGTCCAGAAGCCCCGGCGAAGTCCCGTAGATCGAGACCTCGTCACCGTCGGTCAGGCCGTCGTTGTCGCTGTCCTCATCCGTCGGATCCGAGCCGTAGGTGTTCACCTCGACCCCGTCGAGAAGACCATCACCGTCCGAGTCCTCATCGTTGGGATCCGAGCCGTAGATCAAGATCTCCGGCCCGTCGTTCAACCCGTCATCGTCGCTGTCCGCATCCCGCGGATCGGTGCTGTGCTCCGTCAGCTCGTTGCCGTCCTTCAGGCCGTCGTTGTCCGTGTCGTCGTCGGCCGGATCGGTCAGGTAGAGGTTGACCTCGTCACCATCGTCCAGACCGTCGCCGTCCGAGTCGCTGGAGGTGGGGTCGGTCTCGTAGACCTCTACCTCATCAAAGTCCGACAGGCTGTCGCTGTCCGTGTCCACCAACAACGGGCTGGTCCCATAGGTGTTGACCTCAACCCCGTCGCGAAGACCGTCATCGTCCGTGTCCGAGTCCCGCGGATCCGCGCCGGCTGTGATCTCATCGCCGTCGTTGAGACGATCGTTGTCCGTGTCATCATCCAACGGATCCGTCAGGTAGATGGTGATCTCTTCACCGTCGTCCAGACCGTCCCCGTCGGTGTCTGCCACCGCAGGATTCGTCTCGTAGGTGTCGACCTCGACGCCGTCGTCGATGCCGTCGTCGTCCGTGTCCGCCGCGTTCGGGTTCGAACCGTAGACCAGGACCTCATCACCATCATCCAGGCCGTCGTTGTCCGTGTCGTCGTCCAGTGGATCGGTGAAATAGGTCAGCAGCTCCACATCGTCCTGAAGATCATCATCGTCGCTGTCCGCGTCAACCGAGCTGGTCAGGTAGAGGTTGACCTCGTCCCCATCGGGGAGGTTGTCGTTGTCGCTGTCGCTGTCCAGCGGATCGATCAAACCGTCCCCGTCCGAGTCGAACGTCACCGAGTCCGCGGTCAGGTCCAGCTCGTCCCCATCGTTGACGCCGTCTGCGTCGCTGTCCGCGACCGCCGGGTTCGTCTCGTAGAGGTTGACCTCTTCACCGTCGTTCAGGCCGTCGTCGTCGGTGTCCTCATCAAGCGGATCGGCAAAGTTGGCGATCTCATCGCCGTCTGACAGCTCATCATCGTCCGAATCGGCATCCAATGGATCAGTGCCCCGATCGATCTCATCGCCGTCCAACAACCCATCATCGTCGCTGTCTGGATCCAGCGGGCTGACGTCTCCCCGATCGATCTCGACGTTGTCGTCCAAACCATCGCTGTCCGTATCCGCGAGCGTGGGATCGGTGGAGTACAGGTTGCTGTCGTTGACGGTCACCTCATCACCGTCGTTCAGCGTGTCGCCGTCCGTGTCCTGGAGCGTCGGATCCGAACCGTAGATCGTCACCTCGTCGCCGTCCTTCAGGTTGTCGCCGTCGGTGTCATCATCGTTCGGGTTGGAGCCGTAGGTGTTCACCTCGACCCCATCGATGATGCCATCATTGTCCGTGTCCGAGTCGAGCGGATCCGCGAAGTACGTCGACTCTTCACCGTCCTCCAGGCCGTCGCCGTCTGTATCGTCATCGTTCGGATCGGTGCCCAACAACACCTCTTCGGAGTCGCTCAGCCCGTCGTTGTCGCTGTCCGTATCGTTCGGATCCGAATCGTAGAGGTTGATTTCGTCGGCGTCGTTGAGCAGGTCCCCGTCACTGTCAGCGAGGTTCGGATCCGTCCCGCCAGAGATCTCTTCCCCGTCATTGAGGCCGTCGTTGTCGCTATCGGCGTCGTTGGGATCGGTGCTGTGGGTGCTCTGCTCGGCGCTGTCGGACAGACCATCGTCGTCCGTGTCGCTGTCCCCCGGATCCGTCCCTCCCGACGCCTCTGCGTTGTCCGACAGGCCATCGCTGTCGCTGTCCGTGCTGTCTGGATCCGAGCCATACCCCAGAACCTCAAGACCATCGGTGATGCCATCGTTGTCGCTGTCCAGGTCGTTCGGGAGCGTGCCCAGCGACACCTCCATCGAGTCGGACAGCCCGTCGTTGTCACTGTCCGGATCGTTCGGATCCGTCTCCGCAACATCCAACTCGTTCCCATCCGACAGACCATCAAAGTCCGAGTCTGCGTTGGTCGGATCGGTGTTGATCGAGGAGCTCAGCTCGTCGCCATCATCGATGCCGTCGTTGTCCGTGTCCTCATCGGTCGGATCGGTGCCCAAAAGCACCTCGTTGCTGTCAGAGCGACCGTCGCTGTCGCTGTCCGTGCGGCTGTCGCTCGAACCGTAGATGTCCTCCTGGCGCGCCGTCAGGCCGTCGCTGTCACTGTCGGTCGTGTCCGAGAGGTCGTCCGAACTCGCGTTCGGATCCGTGTCGTCGATAAGCTCCTCGACGCCGTCGATCGTGCCCCCGTCGTCGCTGTCTTCGTCGTCCGGGTCCGTGCCGGTCGTCTCCACCTCAGCACCGTCCAACAACCCATCGTTGTCGCTGTCCGCGTCCCGGGCGCTGGTCAGATACGTGTTGATCTCTTCACCATCTGTCAGACCGTCGCCGTCCGAGTCCTCGACCAGTGGATCGACCGTATGGGTGTTGATCTCTGCACCATCCGTCAGACCGTCGCCGTCCGAGTCGTCATCGTTCGGATCCGTCTGGTAGAGGCCCTCCTCCTCTCCATCATCGAGGCCGTCACTGTCCGAGTCTGCGAGGGTCGGATCGGTGCTGTAGGTGTTCACCTCAACGCTATCTGAGATCCCGTCGTCATCGGTGTCAAAATCGTTCGGGTCGGAGCCATAGGTGTTCACCTCATCCCCGTCGCTCAACCCGTCGTTGTCGCTGTCCGGATTGTTGGGATCGGTGAGCGCTGTGTTGATCTCAACGTCGTCATCCAGACCATCCCCGTCGGTGTCGGTGAGGGTCGGGCTGGTCAGGTTGGTGTTGACCTCAACCCCATCACTCAATCCGTCGCCGTCGGTGTCGGCGTCGTTCGGGTCGCTGCGCCAGGTGAAGATCTCCGCGCCGTCGTCGAGGCCGTCGCCGTCGCTGTCGGCCTCCTGCGGATCGGTAAAATAGACGTCGCTCTCATTCGCATCATCGATGCCGTCCCCATCCACGTCCGAAGCGAGCGCCGTCGTTGGAAGCAGGAAGACCACCAGACCCAATGAGCAGAGCGGGCGTACGATGCAGGCCGTCAAAAATCGGTTTCGAGAGTGTTCAGACACGGGAGCGGCTCCGCGGAGGGAAAGAAGACCAGTGACAACCGACCGTCTACCGGTCCCCTCTCAATACACCCTCTCCAGGCCGCCGCTCAAGACCCCCACGCCGATGAAGACGGGTCTACCCCGGGCAATCATCGCCCCGATCCCCCCAGACGCTGACGCACCAAGGGGGCAAATGACGACTCCGCGCCGCTACCGATCCTCAAGGATCTCCAGGATGTAGCGCTTGCGGTGCTTGCCACCCACCGCGTGCACCAGCCGGCGGATCGCATCCGCATGCACCCCACGCTTCCCGATCACCTTGCCCACGTCCTGCGGCGCGACCTTCAGCTCGATGATGCACGCGTTGGACCCCTCAATCTCGTTGATCTCGACCTCTTCGGGATGATCGACAAGGGCTTTGACGATCGTCTCCACCAGCTCCCGCACTTCCATCTGCGGCTGCTCCTCTGACTGCGGCTTCTGCTTGCTTCTGCAACAACGACAACGATTCTTGCGCTCTCTGAAATCTTCTGCCCCGCTCTTCCCTCCCGTCAACCGTTCATTCAGGGAATGGCGCCGTAGGGGGTGGGGTTGGGGGCTGTAGGGACAACTGGCGTTGTCGCGAAATGTCTCCATCAATCCCTGCGGTGAATCTTTGGCCACTCTCCGGAGTCAAACCAGGTGAACCCAACGGGATATGGAATGCGGTCTGCATTTCGCGGGTTCATCTCGCGGCCGGGCGCGCGCCGCGGTTCACAGACGCCACAGGACACAACCCATGAAGCCGAACCTCAAGCTCCTCGAACCGACCCGCGCAGACGCATGGTCAGAAGCTGATATCAAGCGGCTCTCTACTGAGAACCCCCGCGCAGCCATGGACCTCGTCGTCCAGAAGTTCCGCGACCGGCTCTTCTACCATGCCCTCTACATCGTCAAAGACTACGAAGAAGCCTATGACGCCGTTCAGGAAGTCTTCATCCGCGCCATCCGCGAACGCCGCTTCTTCAACGACGACTTCCGCATCAAAGCATGGCTGTACCGCGTCACCAGCAACCTCTGCTTCAACATCGTCCGAAACCGCAAGCGCCGCGGCGCCATCCTCGAAAGCGTCCCCCGCCCCGAGTCCACCGCTGCAGACCAGATCGATGCCGTCTTCGCCAGCGAACGACAGTCCGAAGTCCTCGCAGCCATCGACAAAATGACCGACGACCACAAAGAGATCCTCCTGCTGCGCTACTACGATGACCTGTCCTACGCAGAGATCTCCCAGGTCCTCGACATCAAACTCGGCACCGTGATGAGCCGACTGTCCCGCGCGCGCACCCGCCTGCTGACCGTCATGGAAGAACACCCCGAGCTGCGCCCCTGACCGAAACATCCCCCCGCGCGCACGACCCACCCCTCTCACCAGAGGGGTTTCGTCTTGATGGAGGGATGGTATGTTCCTCGATGAGGGTTCACTGACCCCGACCGTACTCCGATGAAACACCCCTCATCGTGACGAACGAACACCCTGTGAGGATCGATGGACTGTCAGAGCGTTTCCGACCGCATCGCCGGCTGGGTCGATGACCAGCTCTCTCCCGGTGAACGTGAGCTGGTCGACGACCACCTCTCGCGCTGTGAGAGCTGCCGCGCCATGGCTGACGCGATGCGCCAGATGACCCTGACCCCCCCCGCTCCGCCCGCGCTCCCCGATGGCTTCTGGGACCGAATGGATGGGACCCTCTCCGATGAGATGGACCGCGTCGCGCAGCTGCCCCCACCCGCCCCAACAATCCCACGGACGCCCCTCCTCAAACGGCAGCTCACCATCAGCGTGCCCGCCCTGATGGCCCTCGCCGCCGCCGTGCTCCTGTCCATCAGCTTCGGCGTGTATGGGCAGCTCAAGAGCGCCGAAGCCGAGCGCATGCTCACACAGACCATCCAACACCATGAGCGGCTCCAGCGGCTCCACGCCACCCCGGCGCCCGCCATCGAGCAACAGGACTACTCGGTCGCCCGCCGCGTCTCTGAGGCGCCCACCCCCACTCATGGCGCCCTGTAAGGACGGAAAAAACGTAAGGACGGAAAAAACACCGGACAAACGGAAGCTGTGCTGACGAGCGCGGGTTGGTCTGCTACCCTCATCAGAAATCGAAGGGATTTCTGATTGATTTTTCCCTCGGAAACGTCGCTCCCAAGGGATCTGAGTGAAGCCCCTTCACCTGGATCCCTTATCCTGTACTCGGAATCGCCAGGAAGCTGATGCGCTGGTTCTTCGCTGCCCTGCTGAGCGCGCTCTCCCCGACTGCCCTCGCCGCAGAGCCCGTCAACATCGTCAACATCGCCGCGGTCAGCGAAGCCGTGCGCCTGATCGAAGAGCGCTTCCCCGAAGACATCCACAGCCCCGACCTCTACCGCGCCGCCCTGCAGGGGATCGTCGCCGACCTCAACCGGCGCGTCGGCGTCCCCGCAAACGCCATCCTCACCGCTGAAGAACACGACGCGTTCGAGCAGTGGATGCGCGGTGCACGCAACGGCATCGGCGCCCGCTATGAGAACATCGCCAAGCAGGGCCTGCTCATCGAACAGATCTTCCCCGGCGGGACCGCTGAAGCCGCCGGGCTTCTGCCCAATGACCTCGTCGTGGGCATCAACGGCAGCCCGTTCACCGGCATGGACGACGGACAGATCTATGCCCTGACCTTCACCGAGATTCAGCGCCCCACCATCACCCTCAACCTCAAGCGCGATCAGCAGCTGCGGACCTTTACCCTCACCCGCGGCCCCTATCAGTACCCCTCCGTCCAGGTCTGCGCAGAAGATCCCCAGTGCATCCAGATCATGTTCTTTGGAGAAGACGCGGCGGCCGACCTGCGCGTCCTGCTCAACGAGATGGGGCCGGTGCCCGGGCTCATCCTCGACCTGCGATACAACGAAGGCGGGCTGCTCGATGAGTCCCTCGCTGCCGCCAGCCTGTTCCTCGAAAGCGGCGCGGTCATCGCCATCCGGCGCAAGTCCGACGGCACCGAAGAGCCCCTGGTCGCCTCGGGCGAGCGGGCCTGGGAAGACGGACAGATCCTCATCCTGATCAACCAGGACACCAGCGGCGCCGCCGAAGTCTTCGCCGCTGCCCTGCGCGATCATGGTGTGGGGACCCTCTGGGGCACCCCGACGCGCGGGATGGCCCTTGAACCCGGCTTTTACCCCCTGGACAACGGGCTGGTCCTGCAGCTCGCCGACGCAGAGCTGCTCCGCCCCAACCGAGAGAGCTGGCTGGGGCGCGGCGTGATCCCCGATCAGCCGATCAATCCCCTTACAAATAGCCCTGGCGGGCGGCTCCCCGATATTCAACTGGATACGCTCCGTCGCGTGTTACATCGGCCTTGAACGGCCGAGGCCGATCGAGATCGTCGCTGTAATGTTGGCCGCGTTGACCTGGGCCCATGGGTTCAGATAGGATGCGAGGTCAGAGACGCCCTCTGGGGTAGAACGAAGAGGATCCTGACCAAACCAGTATGCGGGCTGAGGATGCGATCCAGACCCTCCAAACGTTCCTGGAGGAGGGCCGAACGGGCTGCTTGAGCAGCCGGAGCGCCGCGGCGTACCGGGTGTATGTCATGCAGGGGGACATCCTGGCCGCGCATGGCCCGGATGACGGCATCTGGGTGGTCCGCCGCCTGGTCAACAACGGCGCCATCACCGAAGGACAGGGCCGACAGGTCATCTTCTACCTCGGGCAGGGCTACCGCCTCGAAGAGCTGCTCCTCGATCAGGTCCCGGATCAGCTGTTCCTCGACCTGCTGATGGAACGGTTCCGCCAGAACCTGCTCGATTTCGCCTTCTTGCGGGGCTCAATGGACTTCGAAGAGATGGAAGCCATCTTCGTCGACAACATCCAGGTCGGACACGACTCGTTCGCCCTGCTCGACGATGTGCTCCGTCTGCGCGACCGGATCGCCCCGCTGCGCCGCCAGCTGGACGCCCTGCGGCTCGCTCCCGGCGGCAGCCGACCCCGCTCCCGCGATGAAGCCCGGATTCTCGACCTGTGTGGCACGTCGGTCCGCCTCGATGAGCTGGTCGTCCTCTCCCCCTTCGAAGAAGGCCCGACCCTCGACCTCGTCCAGGAGATGCTCCAGCGGGGCTCCCTGGTCCAGGCCCCCTCACGCACCGACGGCCAGACCCCAGCACCACCCCCAAACCCCACACCCACATCCACACCCACATCCGCGCCCACCGTCACATCCACATCTGCACCCACAGCTGCACCCACTGCCGCGCCAGCGCCCCGCACCCCTCGACGCTCCGCCCCCACTCTCGCACCTGAGGTTGAAGAACCCGACACCGACGTCGGTCCCATCATCGACGATACGCAAGAACGGACTGCGTCTATGGAGCGTACCGAGCCCCTTGAGCCGTCCGAGATCGATGATCTCAACGATGAGCCCACCAACGTTGAGGAAGAAGAGGACATGTCCCTCTTCAGCGTCGACGCTGAAGACAGCGGCGCGCATGGCGAAGACGAGATGGCGATGTTCACCGATCAGGACGTCTACCGTGGCGGCGGGCGCGGCCAGTTCACCCTTGAGAAGCGGCTGCTCGATCGCGTCGATCTCAGCAAGCCCATCGTCGAGAGCAAGCCTCCCGAAGCGCATGTCGCCGATGAGATGCTCGAGATGGGCGACGCCTCGGAGATGGACGACAACGAACGCACCGGCGCCATGGCCCTTAGCTTCGGCCCGCCGCCCATGGAGATCATGGAGCAGCGCCGGAAGGTCGCCGTCTGCAACGACGTCCTCCACGAAGTCGCCGCCGCCCTCGACGCGGCCCATGGGTCGGGCAGCGGGCGGGCCTTCATTCAGCTGCTGCTCGACGGAACCCCCCATCAATACGCCATCCTGTTTATGGGCGTGGAGACCGACACCGAAGGCCGCATCGACGCCGACCATGTGATCCGGAACCTCCAGCGGCGCCCCGATAGCGAACACCGCCGGCTGCTCAACATGGGCGTGCGCGATCTCATCGAGCGGGCGCTGTCCTCGGGCATGGAAGAACTCGACGAGGCGTCCATGGACTCCATGCTCCAGCGCGTCGCCGGCTATCAGATGCGCCTCGGCCTGTAGGCCGACGCTCCACGTCGCCGGTTGCCGCGTCAAGGTTTTCAACCAGAGGCCGTTCGGATACGGTGTGGGCATGAGACGTCTGGGCCTCATCTTCGGTTCGCTGGCTGCGCTGCTGATCCTCTCTGCCGGGCGGGTCGCCCCTCGTCCGTTCGATGGTTTCGATGAAGGGGTCATCCCCGAAGCGCTGATCCAGATCGCCCGCGACGTGCGGCACCTGCCCGTCGGCGAGCGGATGGACCACATCTCCAGGCCCCTGATCGGACGGCCCTACCTCGTCGATGCCATCGGCGAAGGGCAGGCCCCCGACATCGATCCGCCCGCCCGCTACGACGTCTTCGACTGTATGACGTTTATTGAGGAGGTGATGGCCCTGGCCATGGCCCCCGATCCCCGGTCCGCGCCCCTGATCCGACGCCATCTGCGCTACACCGATGGCGTTCAACGCTACGACAAACGCCGACACTTCATGTTGCAGCAGTGGATCCCCGAAAACCTGGCATCGGGCTGGCTCAAGGACATCACCGCCGAATACGGCGAGACGCACCTGCTGCACAAGCGCGTCACCCCGCAGACCTGGTCGTCCTGGCGGCGGCGGCGGCTGTTTGACCTGCCGGACGCCGCCCTGCCCCGGGGCGACTACACCCTGCCGGTCATCTCCCTGGACGCCGCACAGGCCGCAGCCGAAGATCTGCCTGTCGGCGCGATCATCGTCACCGTCAGACGCGCGGTCGCGCACAAGCCCATCGTGGTCACCCACGTCGGCTTCAAGGTCGCCTCTGATGACGTGCCCCGTGTCCGACACGCCACCAAGCTCAGCGATGACATCGTCCGCGATGACCGCCTGATCTGGTACTTCGACCACATCCGGTGGTACGACTGGTGGGAAGTGGAGGGCGTCAGCATCCTGATGCCCCAGGAGATCGGACCCCGCGCCATCAGACCCCGCGCCGTCGAACCTCATGTCGACGTGCGGCCTGCCAGCGCGGACTCGTCCGACCCCGATCAGTCGCCGCTTTCGTCCCAGTAAGCCGTCGACAGGACCCAATCCGACGTGTACTCGGTCTGCTGGAACCGCGAGGGCCCATAGTCCGTCGCCAGCTCCCACCGGCCGATGAGCGGCAGACCGCTGCCGCCCTCTGCGCCATCATCCACCTCAAAATTCAGGCAGTCCCACGGCGTCCCGGTGATCCAGTCGTTGGGGCAGGAGCCCTGGCTGTCCAGGGTGCTCACGATGGTCAACCCGTCGGTCTCCGTGGTCACCGACTCGCCGGGAATCATCTGCGGATCGGCGATCACAATGGGGGTCTCGAACGCGATCGAAGACTTGCCGGCGCGCTCATCCATGATCTCATGAATGCGGATGCCATCGCGAGAGTCCGACGACCACCAGATGGTGTACAGCAGGGTGTACTCCTGGGTGCCGAGGTTCTCCTGGCCGTAGTCGAGGGGATAGACCGCCGATCCGTCCCGGGTCTCTTCCGGCCCCTTGTCCACCTTCAACCGCCACTCCAGCGTATTGTCGTCGAGGACATACGCCCAGTTGCGGTCGCCGTCCAGGCCCATATAGTTGTGGGTCTGGAAGCCCGAGTAGGTGAACTCCGGGTCGCAACCCGCAGCGAAAGCGACGAGCAACGCGCCTTGAACTGCTCTCATCATGGTGACTCCTCCCAGTCGGTGCGATCGGTTTCGACCGGCACTGCTCAGCCCTATTCCTTAGCACGCTCCCAACGGATCTGGCGAGCCGTGCTAAAACCGACGGAACCGCCACACAAACCGACAGGAGACAGGGATGCAGGGCGAGGCGATCCTGGCCATCGATCAGGGAACCACCGGCAGCACCGCGGTGCTGCTCGACCACGACGTGCGCGTCCTCGCGCAACACACCGTCGAATTTCCCAACCACTACCCCGCCCCGGGCCTCGTCGAGCATGATCTCGATGAGATCTGGCAGAGCGTCCGCGACGCCGTCTCCGGCGCCCTCCAGCAAGCCCGCGCAGAGAACCCCGATGTCACCGTTGCGGCCATCGGCATCACCAACCAGCGCGAGACCTGCCTGTTCTGGGACCGCGACGGGGTGCCCATCCACCGCGCCCTCGTCTGGCAGGATCGGCGGACCGCGGATCGGTGCGCAGCCCTCAAGACCGCGGGCCACGAACCAGATGTCCGGAAGAAGACCGGCCTCGTCCTCGACCCCTACTTCTCGGGGACCAAGGCCAGCTGGCTGCTCGACAACGTCGCGGGGGCGCGCGCGCGCGCCGAAGCCGGCGCGCTGATGTTCGGCACCATCGACACCTGGCTCATTTACAAGCTCACCGGCGGCGCCGCACACGTCACCGATCCCTCCAATGCCTCCCGGACCCTGCTGCTCAACATCCACACCCTCGACTGGGACGATGCGCTGCTCGATCTGCTGAAGGTTCCACGTGGAACCCTCCCCAGGATCGTCGACAACGCGCAGATCATGGGACACACCAGGGGCGTCGGCTTCCTGCCCGATGGGATCCCCGTCGCCGGTGTCGCCGGTGACCAGCAGTCCGCCCTGTTCGGTCAGGCCTGCTTCGCGCGGGGCGCGGCCAAGTCCACCTATGGCACCGGCGCCTTCGTCCTGATGAACACCGGCACCGAAGCCGTCGCCAGCAAACACCGCCTGCTGACCACCGTGGGATGGCGGCTGAACGGTGAGGTGACCTATGCCCTTGAGGGGAGCGCCTTCATCGCCGGCGCTGCCGTCCAGTGGCTCCGCGACGGGCTGGGCATCATCCAGAACGCCGCCGAGGTGGAAGCCCTCGCCCGTCAGGTCCCCGACTCCGGCGGTGTGGTCTTCGTCCCTGCCCTCGCCGGCCTCGGCGCGCCCCACTGGCGCCCCGAAGCCCGCGGTCTGTTCGCTGGCATCACCGGGGGCACCACCGCCGCCCATATCGCCCGCGCGGTCCTCGAAGGCGTCGCGCTCCAGATCAGCGACATCCTCCGCGCCATGGCCGCCGACGCCGGACACCCCCTCACCGAGCTGAAGGTCGACGGCGGCGCCACCCGAAACGATCTCTTGATGCAGTTCCAGGCCGACATCCTCAGCGTCGACTGTGTCCGCCCCACCGTGCTGGAGACCACCGCCCTCGGGGCCGCGTTCCTGGCCGGTCTGGGCGTTAATTTCTGGGGCAGCACGGACGTCATCGCACAGACCTGGAAAGAAGATCGGCGCTTTAAAAGCACGATGTCCGCCGGCACGGTGGAAGAACACCTCGCCGCCTGGGCCAACGCCGTCGCCAAGGCGTAATTTCAAGCTGGAAAAGCGAGGATAGCCCCTTTAGGAGAGACCCCAAACTCCCGGAGGCGGCTGTGGTGTTGGAGCGGATGGATCGACTGGCCCTCAAGGAAGCATGCGAAGCCGTGCCGCTGTTTCCGCTTCCGGGCGTGGTCTTGTTCCCCAACACCGTCATGCCCCTGCATGTCTTCGAGCAGCGGTATCGGGATCTGGTCAAAGACTGCCTCGAAGGCAACGGCGTCCTGGGCGTGCCCCTCCTCGCCCCCGGCTGGGAAGACGGCTACGATGGCCAGCCCCCCGTCCACCCCATCGCCGGCGTGGGGCAGATCATCGAGTCCCGAAAACTCCCCGACGGTCGATACAACATCGCCGTCCTGGGCGTCGGGCGGATCCGGATCGTCAGCGAATATCCCACCGACCAGCTCTATCGGATCGCCCGCGCAGATCTGCTCGAAGAGAACCTGCCCGCTGGCGGTGTCGATGCCCTGCGCGCCCCGCTGGAGCAGCTGCGGCTGCTCCTCGCACAGCTGCTGATGCTCCACCCCCGGCTGCAGGCCGACCTCGGAAAGCTGGTCGAGGTGCGCGACCCGTCGTTCCAGATGGTCGACGCCCTCGCCCACCTCGTCTTTCAGGAGCCCGAGCAGCGGCAGCGATACATCGAAGAGGACGACCTGCTGGCCCGAACGGAGCAGGTTTCGGAGGGACTCGCTGGTATCATCGCGCGGTCCACCTCCAACATCCCTGAGGCCTGATGACCGCTGCCCTCGCCCTGTCGCTGCTGCTCTCCTCACCCGCCGCCGCTCAGGACTGTGACGCCGCCCAGATCTCGGCTTACATCGATCAGGTGATCGCGTCCGGCGATCAGGCCGCCTATCTCTGTCTGGCCACGCTCGACGACGCCGCCGCGCCGCTGCTGGCGCGCGCGAAGGCGCCTGCAGCGGCGCCACAGGTCACCCGCGCCCTCGCCGTTCACTGGATTCAGCGCCTCGACCAGGCGCTCCCCCATGACGCAGTCCGCGCCATGGCCCCCTCCGATCGTCGCCTCGTCGCCGACGCGGTCCGTGCCCGGCGCGGACGGGCATCGCCGTCCCCCGACCACGCCAGGGTCTTCGCCCAGTTCGACTGGTACAAGACCGACAGGAACTACACCGATAAGCGGCTCACCGAGCTCGATCGCGAGAACATCAACAACCTCAACGATCCGCCCAAAGCCCTGCCTCCAGATCCCAGCGCCACCGCCGCTGAAGCCATCGCCGCTGCCGCCTCGACGCCGGCCACCGAGCGCGGGTGCCAGGGCGGATGCAGCGCAACCCCCATGACCGGCACATGGATCTGGGCGATGCTCTGGATCGGATGGCGACGACGCGGAGATTCACCGCATGAACGGAATCGTTGAAGAGTCCCGCAACAAAAAAAACGCCCGGCATTGCGCCGGGCGTTTTGGACAGCAGGGCGGTGATCAGGCGTTGCCGCCGACCTGAGTGACCCAGCTGCAGGTGAGGGTGATGGTCTCGATGGCGACCTCGGTGGAGGACGCGTCCATGCCCGGAAGCTCCCACTTGGAGGGGTAGGCTTCGTGGATGGTCATCTGACGGACCGTGGTGATCATGTCGGGAAGCATCAGGTAAACCTGGATCTGCTTGCGCTGAATGTTGCCCTTCTCGATCTCTTCACGCCACATGTAGAAGCTGTCGATCTGCTGATAGACGCGCTTCATTTCGATGTCTTCGAACGAAGCACGACCGGGCTGCTTCATGATGTAGCGGTCGTCGCCCTGCATGAACTCCATGGTCTCCGAGGTGGAGACAACCCCGGACACCGAGGTGAACTTGGAGTTCTCGACGGGCACGCCCGCGATCTCCACCTTGAAGTTGAAGGCACCGATGTAACGATCCAGACCGAACTGCGGAGCACCAGCCATTGTAAACTCCCTTGATTGTGATTGGAGTGTTGTTGGGGATGCCGATGATTCGTGATGAAGTGTTGAAGCGAATCACCAGCGGATGTGAAGGGGTGAATGTTGGATCGACCCGACCACGCGATGGAGACCATCGCGCGCGCATGAGCAGGTTCGGGGATCGCCTGAACAGACACGGCCCTATCTTAATCGACCGCGCTCACTTCGCAGACAAAAACCCGATCTTTTCCTCCCGGATCAGCGACCGATCGCCCACCCAAGATTCCGATCCAGCCACCCCTCCGGCGGCCGATGCCCACCATTGTGTAAACATAGCTGAACTTCACGTCCAGACGCGCAAGACCACACCTGACACGTCGATGGCCCCTCGATCACCTCTTCGACGGCGTCTTGCGCGCAACCATTGGTGCGCTGCCACACCGCCATCCCCGCAACCACATCCCCCTGACGCGACGATCCGATCGGTCTCCCGGACATCGGCACGGTCTGATCGGACGTCCCATGTGTATGCCGCAGCCGCACCGCCGTCGGACACGTCTCCGGCAACGGCTCCCAGAACGCCCCAGACACCGGAAACACCGCATCGATCTCGTCCCCTCGATAGCACGCCACGTCCCACGCCATCGATCCACCCTGTGAAAATCCAGATACAAAGACGGTCTCTGGAGACCAACGCTCTCGGACATCCGACACCACCGCGTCGAAGAACGCCAGCTCGTCTCGTGCATCACTCGGTGAACCCGTGTGCGCCCAGGTCCGGTTCACACCCTCTGGAAAAACCCCGACAACACCATATTCTCTCAACCCTTCCTGCATCCAGCTGCGCTCTCGGGCCGCTTCTGGCGTGCTGTTATACGGGTGAAAGTAGATAAGAACCTGTTCTCCTGCGTCTTTCGGGGCAAACGAGAGATATCGCCCACCGTCTACCGACGTGGACGACTGTTGGACGTCGCCCGCCGAACACCCCACAAGGAACAGCGTAGCCCACCGCATTCAGCGCTCCACGACCTGGAAAACCACCTCGCTCAAGCCGGCCACACCGCCACGAACCCTCTGTCCTGGCAGAATCGGCCCCACCCCCGCCGGCGTCCCGGTCAAGATCACGTCCCCCGCCGACAAC
>JBCBLB010000661.1:0-5351 GCA_038520555.1 Myxococcota bacterium
AAAACTTAAACCAACATTATTGAGCAACCTTACAGTTTTACACCCCACTTACGGGGAACCATCACTTCAGGCCCCAGATGCCATGCTGGTCGGGCCGGCTCTCAAACAGGGACTTGTACTTGCGCAGGACGGCGCGCAGCTGGTGATACAGCAACGCTTCCCCGAGGACATCATTGACCAGCGGAAGCAGATCCCGAGGCGCCATGTCCCCCTGTGTCTGGAAGACCTGAACCACCGCGTCTTTTCGCTCTTCCATGCTGGAGGCGGTGGCGCGGACGTTGGGCTTCGACGAAGACGACGATGCAGACGACGACGCGGAAGCAGGTGGCGACGAAGACGAAGACGACGGCGGTGACGCCACCACCACATCGACCTGACAGCTCTTCAGCACCTCATCGAGGACCGCGATGCGCGCTTCCCGAACCGCCAGCTGTTCTTGAAGCTGGGCGATCTGGACACGAAGCTTGTCCGCTTCCACTTCTTCCTGTTCCCGCATCCGTTGAACCGGTCCCGGATCGATCACGCTCAACTCATCGTTGTTCACTGCTCTCACGTCTCCATGGAGTTTTCCATAGGGGGCATACCAGATCGTGTCCCAAACATATGGTACGCGTTTGGTTCGTGCCACAAATTTAAGTGGCAAACCATTTGACTCAGTTTGGTTTGAGTCACATCATGCCAAATGATATGCCAAGTGGCACACGATTTGGCACACTTGATCCCATGCCAAACGATATGACAAAACCAGATGCGCCCCCCCTCTGGCCATGCCAGTTATTCACTTGTCCGATCACCCCCCTGTTGATAACTCGAACCACTTCTTCATAGAGAAAGGGTATACGGTCATTATAAAGCTGTGCCAGTTATGCATAAGGATGGGGGAAAAGTGGATAACTGGCATGGAGCCAAATCCCGACGGATCTTCTTGTGCCACATTGGGTTGAAATTCCTGTGCCACTTAGAGGGCAACGTGACGCCTCACAGGAATTTCCAACCACTTCTTCCTGGGGTGGCTCGATGGCCGATCCATGGAATTTTGTGCCAGTTGGGGCTCGAATTTTATCCACAGGGGATGTGGATAAGTGTGTGGCGTTTTCAGACGCCCCACTTCATCGGCGTCCATGCCCCCCGCAACGCAAAAACGCCCGCGGGTGCGGGCGTCATGCGGTGAACCGATGTGTTCTTCGGTTCAGATGGCCATACCATACAGGCCGTAGAGGAGCATTTTGGGGCTGATGGTCCGCAGCTCGAGCATCTGTCGCTTGATCTGGCGGGGACGCATATAGAAGCGGCGCAGGGCCCAGGACTGCATCTTGATCAGCTCTTTGGGGTCGTAGCCATGGGGGTGGTAGACGAGCCGGTCCGGATCGGGGTTGAAGGTGGTGTAGTTCTCCCAGTCATCGCGGAAGAGGTCTTTCTGCCACCGGTCTTCGAACAGCTTGGAGCCGGGGAAGGGCGTGGTGATGGCGTATTTTGCGAAGTCGAGGTCGAGGTCGACGGAGAATTCGACGGTCTCGCGGGTCATCTCGGGGGTCTCACCGGGCATGCCGATCATGAAGAGTCCGACGGTCTGGATACCCGCGGACTTCGCGTTGGCGACGCCTTCGCGGACCTTCTTGGTGGTCATCTTCTTGTTGACGTTTCCGAGCAGGAGGTCGACGCCGGATTCAATGCCCATGAGGACGCGTCGGCAGCCGCCCCAGTACATGAGGTCGCAGGTCTCTTTGTCGAGCCGGTCGCATCGGGTCTCGCTGAGCCACTGGCACTTCTTGTCGAGCCCGCGCTTGACGAGTTCTTCGCAGAAGGGCTTGAGGTCGGACTTGACGAGGGGGAAGATGGGGTCGACGAATCCGATCTGGCGGACGCCGTAGCGCTCGACGAGGAATTCGTACTCATCGACGATCTTGATGGGGTCGCGCCGCCGATAGACCTTCCCGCCGGAGTTGATGAGCGAGCAGTAGTCGCAGCGATACGGGCAGCCGCGGGAGCCGGTCATGGTGAGGACGGGCTTGGCGAAGTCCGCGAAGGGCAGCAGTCCATAGCGGTGGTAGGGGAACAGATGCCACGCGGGGTAGGGCAGCGAGTCCAGGTCGCGGAGCAGCTCACGGGACTTGTTGGTGACCGGCTCCCCGTCGGCGGCCCAGGTCAGGCCGTCGATGTTGGAGAAGTCGGTCTCATTGGCGGCGATGGCGTCGACCAGCTCACAGACGGTCAGCTCACCGTCGTGGTGGACGACATAGTCGGCCTTGTTGGCCCGGACGATGTCCTGAGCGAAGACTTCCGCGTGGACGGCGCCCCAGACGATCTTGACCCCGGGGCAGGCGGCCCGGATCATGGCGGAGAGCTGGGCGCAGACCGGCTCTGAGGGCGTCAGGACGGTCATCCCCACGAGGTCGGGCTTGAACCGGCGGGCCTTATCAACGACGGTCTGGCCGTCGAGCTTCTCGGCGAACATATCGATCGCGCGAACATGGCAGCCGTGCTGCTCAAGCGCAGCGGCGATGTAGGCCAACCCGATCGGCGGCATGGGTTCCAACAGCTTGGCGAAGCGGCCGAGCTTGCCCATGTTCATGGCCGGGTTGATCAGCAGGACTCGCATGACCATCTCCAGGGTGGGGAAGGATTGCGCCGCCTCACGCAGCGCCGGACATCAGACAACATAGCCTAACACCGCCCCCATCAAAATTATCGACGGATCGGCAGTTCAGTCCAGGCCATCAACCTGCGCTTCGGTGGCCGCCCTGGTCCCTCCGGTGTTCGGCGTGACCGTCTTCCGAAGAATCCCACCGCCTGCGAAGAGGCGGATCGGGCGTCTGACGATCACGGGGACCGAGTCCCCATGCATCTTCGGGCTTACCAGCGCTCGCGGAGCCGATCGAGCCGACGCCGTTGCCGCTTGGTCGGACGGGCGCCGGCGGGCTCGACCTGGACGCGGGGTGGGGGCTTCATCTCTTCCGGGGTCTGGTCGTCATAGAGCGTCTCCGCGATCGAGGCGGGGCCCCGCTTCTCAGCGAGGGCCTTCACCTCAAGGATGCGCCGGCCGCCCGGGGTGACCACATCGACCATGTCCCCGATCTTGACCGCCTGGCTGGGCTTGGCAGTCTTATCGTTGACCTTGACCTGGCCGGCGGTACATGCGCCGCCGGCCATCGACCGCGACTTGAAGCATCGCGCCGCCCACAGCCACTTGTCCGTGCGCACCGAGGCGTTCGTATCATGTGAAACGTCGACAGGAGATTTCATACCCTTCCTGTAACCGACCGCTTCAACCCGGCATCCTCAGGCCAGCATGCCCGCCGGGGGCGATCGTCCGATCGCGCGCTCTGGATACAGCCGGATCAGCTCGACCCCCTCGCGCAGATCGGCTGGGGAGTTGTACCGGCCGGCCAGGTCCACTTCCAAGAAGGTCTTGTATCGATCGGCGATGGCGAAGCTCGAGCTGATCACGACCTGCCGATGCTCCGACCGCTCGACACCGCGGGGGGCGATCTCATGGCCATAAGCGGCGACGCGGGGTTGGATGCCCTTGAACCGCATCGCCTGGAAGAACCCTTCGATCTGCTCAGGCTCCGCGACGAACCGCGGCCAGACCAGCGACATGATGATCGGGTCGGCCCGGTCGTAGCGGGCCAACATGATCTTCTCCAGAAGCTTCGGGTGCTTCCGCGGGTCGAGGTTGGGGGCCGCATGAGAGAACAACATCCCGCAGGGGGCCATCGCGACGAGCGAGAACGTCTCGAACAGGGCGTGCGCCGACCGCGATCGCTTGGGTCCCAGGCGGCGCTTCAGCGCCTGGACGTCGTCGTCCAGGCCCCGGTAGAACTTCTGGGTCGCCCGCCCGCCGAGGTGGCCATACTCATGGTTTCCGAGCAGCGCATGGACCCGATCGGGGTGGGCTTCGAACAGCTGCTCCAGCTCGTCCAGGATCGCAGGCGTCTCATCACGCTGTAACCAGCCATGAACCTGACCATGCGCCGGTCCATGGACGAAGTCACCCGCGAACAACATGTACAGGTCTTCGCCGCGCGCCAGGCGGGCCGTGAAGCGGGTGACGACGCGCCGAAAATCATGGATCTGTCCGTGGAAGTCGGTGACAAACATCAGCCGACCTCGAGACGGATAGACCAGGATCTTCCCGTATCGCCGAACGCTCATTCGCTCCTCTTCGACCTCACAGCCGGTTCGCGCGTTCCCTCAGCCAAAGACAGGTTCGCCATCGCGCATCTACCTATAGCCTCTCATCCTCATCATAGTGAAGTATAGAAAAAAACAGCGCGCGTTCAGCCATGGACCATCAGAGGACGTTGTTCTCCATCGCCCACTGCTCCAGCTCTGCGATGCGATCGCGCAACTCAGCGGCGCGTTCAAAGTCCAGATCCTGCGCCGCGCGCTTCATCTCCCGCCGGAGCCGGCGCAGGGTCGTCGGCAGCGTCTTGGGATCGATGTCCGCTTCCGGCGGCGGGGTACGCTCCTTCTTGACGATCACCCGCTCTGCGTCGAGCAGCTCGGCGAGGGGGCTGTGGATCGCCTTCCGGATGGTCTCCGGTGTGATGCCGTGCTCCTCGTTATACGCCTCCTGGCGTGCCCGGCGCCGGGCGGTCTCATCGAGGGCCGCGCGCATGGACTTCGTGATCCTGTCCCCATACAGGATGACGCGGCCGTCGGCGTTTCGGGCCGCGCGGCCGATGGTCTGAATCAGCGAGGTCTGGTTACGCAGGAAGCCCTCTTTGTCCGCATCCAAAATGGCCACCAGGGAAACCTCTGGAATATCCAACCCCTCCCGGAGCAGGTTGATCCCGACCAGGACGTCGAAGACCCCCAGGCGCAGGTCCCGGAGGATCTCCATCCGCTCCAGGGTGTCGATGTCGCTGTGCAGGTAGCGGACCTGGAGATCCAGCTCCTTGTAGTAGTCGGTCAGCTCCTGGGCCATCTTCTTGGTCATGACCGTGACCAGGGCGCGGTTGCCCTGGCCGACGACCGCGCGCAGCTCGCCATACAGGTCGTCGACCTGGTTTCCGACCGGCCGCACCTCAACCTCGGGATCGAGCAGCCCGGTGGGCCGGATGATCTGCTCGACGACGACGCCATGGGTCTGCTGCAGCTCATACCGCGATGGGGTCGCCGAGACATAGATGACCTGGTTCATCACCTCTTCAAACTCAGCGAACTTCAGCGGACGGTTGTCCAGGGCGCTGGGCAGGCGGAAGCCGTAGCTGACGAGGTTCTCCTTCCGAGACCGGTCCCCCCGATACATCCCGCCGACCTGGGGGACGGTGACATGGCTCTCATCGATGACCAGAAGCCAGTCTTCGGGGAAGTACTCCAGCAGGGTCGGCGGCGGCTCGCCGGGC
>JBCBLB010000421.1:0-8815 GCA_038520555.1 Myxococcota bacterium
CACCGCGACCGGGTCGAGCAACGGCTCGATCGCCTCCTCCCCCGTGTCTTCCGCTTCGCCGGTGTCCTCGCCGCCAGAGTCCTCGTCGCCAGAGTCCGCTTCGATGCCCGTGTCCTCCTCGAGGTCGGGGTCGTCCTCGATGGCGGTGTCCGACCCTTCGACCGGATCTTGCTCGATGGGGATCTCGACGGGCTCGTTCTCATCACAGGCGACCGTCCACATCGCGATGCTGATCAGGATCGATGAATGAATACGCATGGTGTTCTCCAATCGGGTTTCGGGCGGTCAGTCGACCCAGTACTGGATGACGTCGATCTGCTGGCCGGTGGCCTCGTCGACGTGGAGATAGGTGAACAGCCCCCAGTCGTACTCGTTGGCGGCGTGGTTCTCTTCAGGGATGTCGGCGACGGCGCCTGAGGCGGTGGTTTGCGAGCCGCGGAGGACGGACAGGCCCGTGCCCGCCTCGGCGCCGACCTGAAGCTCGAAGCCCCCGCCGATGCCCGCGATGTCCTGGGTCACCTTCAGCCGGAGGATGCCCTTGATGCGTCCGCTATGGGTCTTCACGCCGGTCGACTCGTAGGACAGCGACTGGGTCACGAACCCGTCGCCCGGGTTGACCGCCGCGGGGCCGACCTCCATCGTGACCAGCTCGCCCATCGGCAGGAAGTCATCGATCAAGTCCTGGAGGTCGCGTACGTCGATGAGGTCGGTCTCCAGCAGCGGCGCGCTCTCCTCATCCGAGACCAGCGTGGCCAGCTCCAGCTCCGAGGACGCCGCAACCAGCGCGTCCTTCTCCGCTTCGGTCGGGTAGGAGAAGGGATCGCCCGCGGTGTGAGTGATGATCGCGTCGCGAAGGTCGGGCGCGCCGGCGACCGCGTTCCGCTCATAGTGCTCCAACGGTACCTTATAGGTCGTGATCTCCCGGGGGAGGGCGACGACGAGATCGGAGCCGATGAGGTCCGCTTCCGGGTGAGAGACGATCGTATAGGTGTAGACGTCGTAGGGAATCGAGGTGAAGATCACCTCGTCGGTGAGCGGTGCGGTGGTGTAGGTCACCGTCTTGGTGACCCGGTAGCTCGAAGACCACGACGTCCCCAACGTGGCGAGCATCCGCGCGGTGACCTCGGCTTTCGATCCACCGACCAGCGGAATGTCTCCCTTCCACACGCCAACGATCGCGCCGCCCGCAGTGACCGACAGGCTGGTTGATAAGGTCGATCCTGTTGTCTCCCCGGATCCGAACGAGGTCCGGCACCGGCCCTCGTCCTGGCCGTAGCGGTCCTCCGGGTAGCAGGGGGCCGCCGCGAGGACGGCCAGCACCACAGGCTCTGTGTAGATGACCGTGTGCTCTGCATCGGAGATCTTCACCGTGGTCGCGTCGGCGTTGTCCACGTCCAAGACAAGCAGTGAAGGCGCGCCCCCATCCTGCATCGCGCCCACGGTGACGTCATGAATCTTGCGCCAGCCGCCTTCGCCGCTGCCGGTTCGGACTTCGCCCGCGTTGGCTTCGCCCCAGATCTGAAGGGTGCCCTCCTCGCCGATGTAGATCGCGAGGTCCTCCCGTCCATCGTTGGTCAAATCCCCAGTCTCAAATCGTACATTGGACGCATCGATTCCAGTCTCTGAGGAGATGCTCAGATCCGCATCGGACAGCGCGTACTTGACCTTCAACGGTGTGGCTGCCAGGAAGTCCTCGAAGATCGTCGTGTTGACCGCCAGCTCCAGCAGCCCATCGCCGTCGACGTCCAGGGCGTTGATGTAGGTCACATCGACGTCGGCTGCGGTCTCTTGACAGGCCCGCTGCGCCGGTCCGGCCGTGAAGTGCCGGACGCCATCGTCGAGGGTGACGACCAGGTAGGCCACTTCGCAGTCTCCATCCCCCGAGCGGGACGACAATCCTCCGAAAGCGATCTCATCGAGGCCGTCTCCATCGAGGTCTGCAACGACGACGTCCGACAGCTCGGCGCGCTGGGGCAGACCATCGATGATCGCAGTGACCGTCCCTGAGCTGCGTTCGGCCAGACCCGTCTCGGCCAGGAGGTCATCGAGGACCCAGTAGGCGGCCTTTCCGGTCGGCTGGCCCTCGCTCTCATACCGCTCCTCGATGACCATCACGATCTCTTCGCTCCGGTCCAGGTCGACGTTGCCGGATGAGAGCCGAACGGTGCCCTTGCTTTCCGGCGCAGTCAGCCGCATCGGACCCGCCGAAGCCTGCGCGATGAAGCGGTCCTCTTCCATGGTGTACGCCGTCACCGTGACGCTCCGCCCGTCCGCTGAGACGGTCGAGACGATCAGGTCGTCGTCTCCATCGCCGTCGATGTCAGCGGTGGTCGCCGAGACGTCCCCCTGGACCTCGGCGATGTGGAGGCCGGACGCAGCGGTGAACCCTTCGACGCGATCCTCGAACACCGACGCGACCAGAAGCCCCTCCGAGACCTTCAGGCCGATGACCTCTGCACGACCGTCTCCATCGATGTCTCCATCGAGGGCATGGTCCAGCTCGATGTCGGGAAGCTCTTTGATGGTGTCGGTGGAGAACCAGGTGTAGGTCACATCATTGGCGTCCAGCTCCAGCCACGCGGCCGGCGCCTCCGTCCGGGGGCGCTGGACACCGCTGAGGAACAGCTCGCTGGTCCCAATGGGCGCCGAGGCGCCCTCTGTGCGCCCTTCTGTGGCCGAGCCGCTCGCATGGAAAGAGACCGAAGCGCCCAACGGCGCATAGTCCGAAGGCATCGCGATCCCGTCAGGACCGCTCCGGGGAGAGTCGGTGTCGACCGTCACCCCGAGCGCTTCCAGGCAACCCCGAACATCATCCGGATCACAGCTCGGCAGCTCTGATGGGATGCCGCTGTCGTCCTCTCCAGGGTCGTCAGAGAAACCCGTGTCTTTGTCCGTGTCCTCTATGGGCTGATCGTTGATGGACGTGTCTGCATCTTCTTTGGGGGAAGGGCTGACTGTGCGTTCGCTGTCACAGCCAAGGCTCATGGACACGAAACACAGAACCAGAAGCCCACGGATCCGGGTGGGGTTGGTCATAAAACACACCGTTACAGGGATTTGTTGAGTCGTCCCCCGGCCCGCCTGGCCGGTGCACCCTGAAAATACCCAGCAAACCCGTACCGATCCATCCCCACCCCTTCCTCAAGGCTGTCCTGTGATGTTTCCAAAAATCAACGTTGCAACAATAATTTTCTGGTTTCGACACACACTTGTCTCTCTCCATTTCTCCCGGTTCAGCGCTCCCTGTTACAATGTAAAAATCGACGATTTGGATTGTGTAACGTTGTTTTTTCGGGGTTTCCAGGGGCCGGGTGTAGAGAGCGGTTGTACATGTTTGTGATGTTGGACCGGGTCGACGGTGTCTGTTGGTTTTCAACGCCCTCTGTTTCAATTGGGGTCTGAAACACTGCACGGGCTGGGGGCGGGGTAATCTTGGGGCATGCTGGTCATCCTTCTGCTTGAGCCCGATCGGTCTCGCCGTGAACATCTGCAGGCATCGCTTCGAGAGGTGGGCCATGTCGTTGTTGCCGTCGATGAGATATCCAAGGCCCCGGCTGCGTTATCGTTGGACGCGCTGGTGGTGCGGCCAGGAATCGACGCTTCGGCCCGCGCAGCGGCAGAGGTGCGGGCGGGGAGGGCTCCGATCATCGACAACCAGGCGGATGTAAACGGTCTGCTCGCGTCGATTCGTCAGCATGTCACACCAGAGCCGAAGCGGCTTCGCATCGGCTCAGCGGTTGTGGATCTGTCGACGCGAACCGTCGTTCGAGATGGTCTGTCTCAGAGCCTCTCTCAGACGGAAGCGGCCTTGCTCCTGTGGCTTATCCGCTGTCGGCAGGCGGTGACCGCCCGTGCCGAGATGCTCGTCCATGTCTGGGGCTACCATCCGAAGTCGACCTCTCGGACGGTGGATGTGACCATCAGCCGGCTTCGCGAGAAGCTTGAGGACGCGCCGCGGGCCCCGACCCACCTGCTGACCGTTCGTGGGGAAGGGTACCGTCTGGTCGGGGTCACGGACGCCGAGCCCAAACCCGTGGCGCGTCCCGCTCAACCCGCTCAACCAACAACCGGCCTGTTTGGTCGGGGCGCAGCGCTGCGTGCGCTTCAGGAGCGCTCCCAGGCTGGGCGGGTGTTGACGCTGTTGGGGCCTCCCGGGGTGGGCAAGACCACCCTGGCCCGTGCGCTCATCGGGGCTCGTGGGCAGGGATTGTTCGTGCCCCTGGCGAGCGCGACCACTCCCGATGCCGTCCAGGTCGCCCTGGGCGAATTGCTCGGGCTGGGGAGAACCCTGCCGCCCCTTGAGCAGCTCACCGCGGCGCTGGACAGCCGGGGACATCTCCTGATCGTGCTCGATAACGCCGAACAGGTCGCCGCTGGGCTGGCTGATGTCCTCTACGCGCTCGTGCCACGGGCGCCCCGGATCGCCTGGGTGGTGACCAGTCGGGTTCGGCTGCGGCTCCAGGTGGAGCATGTCATGGAGGTCGACAGCCTCTCTGTGGATGCAGGAGTCGCGCTGCTGCTGGCCCGGGCGCGGCAGCGTCGGCCCGGCTACGGAGACGACCCCGCTGCGCGCCCGCACCTGGAGGGGCTCGTCACCGACCTGGACTGCTTGCCGTTGGCCATCGAGCTGGCGGCGGCGCGGTGTCGGCTGTTCGGCCCGGAGCGCCTCCGGGCTCGGCTCCAGCGGTCCCTCCTGCTGCTCAAGGATGACCGCCGAGACCGGGTGGAGCGACACCACACCCTGGAGAAGGCGATCGACTGGTCGGTCGATCTGCTGTCCCCGGCCGAGCAGCGCGCCCTCGCGCAGCTGTCGGTGATGGAGGGCTCGATGGAGGTCGCCGCCGCGGAGGCTGTCCTCGCGCTCCCTGAAGACGAAGACCCGATCGGGGTCTTGGAAGCGCTGGTCGACAACTCCCTGTTGACGCTCGGAAACGACGAGCGCTTAGAGATGCTGGTGGTTATCCGCGACTACGCGCGCCGGAAGCTGAAGGCGCTCGGCGAACAGAACGCCACCGCAGCTCGCCATCGGATCTGGTTCGTCGAGGTGGCCCGCATCTGGGTCCAAAAGCGTGAAGGCCCCCGCTCCTGGTCGATCATTGAAGCCGTCCGCCGAGACCGTGACAACCTCATGGCCGCCCTCCGCGTGGCGGGCAGTGCCGACGATGCTTCCCAGTTGATCCGCGCGCTGCACATCGTCTGGGAGGTCGATAACCTCACTGCTGATGAGGTGGACATCGCGGCCCGGGCGCTGTCCGCTCACTCCGGCCCCGCCCAGATCGACGGCGCCTGGGCGCTCAGCCGAATCCTCATTGACACCGGGCGGCGGCAGGAGGCCGCGGCGTGGTTGGCCCGGGTCGCACACTGCGCCGACACTCCGGCGCGGCGGATGAGCGTCCTGGCGATGGAGGCCGCGAACGCCGAACGCGCCGGTGACCTCGCGCTGGCGGTCGCCCGCTGCCAGGACGCCCTCGCCGAGCCGGCAGATGAACCGACCGTGCGCGCTCGAACTCTCCTCAACCTCGCCGTCAACCAACGCGGCATGGGGGCGCTGGAGGCGGCGCGGAAGACGTTGGAGGAGGGGCTGGAGTGGGCTCGTCGACGCGGTGTCCCCGCCGCCGAGATGGACCTGGACAGCTATCGGGCGACCCTGCTCGCTTCCGATGGCGCTTATGAGGCCTCGATCGCCCTCGCCCAGCGGATGCTCGCCATCCATCGGACCCACCACTCGATCGATCCGGTGGCACACTATACCGGACTCATTGGAATCAACATGGCCCGCTCAGGGAGACCCCGGGAAGGGGTGGCCTACCTCGACGAAGCCGCTGCGATCACCCGCGCCAGTGGACGGACCTTCCTCCTGGCCCGGATCCTGCTCCAGCGGGCACGAGCGCGGTGGGCGGTCCGGCACTTCGCTGAGGCGCTCGCCGACGCCCGAGAAGCCCGCCGCCTCAGCCTACAGTGTGGAGATTCGAACGTCTCCACCTTCGCGCGCGTCGTTGAAGCCGACACCCTCACCGAGATGGGCGATCTGGAGGCTGCTGTGCAGGTCAGCGTGGACGCCCAGCGCGCGGCCAGACGCATCAACATCCCCGCTGCGCGGGCACAAGCCGCGCGTGCGCGCCTGCGGTTGGCCCTTCGGATGGGGGAGACCGATGCAGCACGGACCGCCTGTCTGGAAGCAGAAGCGGTTGCGACCGGAAACCTCCGGCCGGTCATCCTCGCCTGGAAAGCGGTCATCGCACACCTCGACGGAGATGAACCCCACCGCGCGGTCGCCGAAGCCCGCGCAGCCCTCTCGCCGGACAGCGTAGATCGGGCGCCGGAGGGGTTTATCTCATTGATTGAGGCCGTCCTCTCTTCACAAGATGATCTCACCCCGGCACGCCGGATGCTTGCCCAGGGCTGGCAGCCTGCCTTATCGTCGGCATTGGCAGCGGTGATGGCCGCACGGAAGAAGCGCGACATCCCGCCTGAGACGTTCTGCGAGGGGGTCATTCTCGGCAAACTGGTCCAGACGCCTGGCTTCGAAACGAAACCGGCATGATGGCTCTGTTCTTATCGTATATGGAAAGAACAACGCTCGTTTTGAGTCGTGAAGCTCCGATGCCTTACAAGCGGTCTAATGCCCACTGTGCGTGATCGCGGACCGCCTCATCGGGGTGCTTCAGCCCCTTCATCAGCGCCGGTCTGGCGGCGGGATCGCCGAGGTTTCCGAGGACGACGGCCGCGTTCCGTTTCAACCCGGCAGGCCCCGGCCGTTTGATCGGGGAGCCCTGAAAGTGCGCACGAATCGCCTCATCTGGAGCGGTCATGATCCACTCCAGATCGAGCCATGCGTGCCCGGTTCGGGGCTGGAAGTCTTCATGGGCGCCGCCGCGGAGTGTGTGGTTGTGGGGGCACACCATCTGGCAGAGGTCACAGCCGAACACCCACCGGCCGATGCCTTCCCGAAGGTCTTCCGGGATCTTGCCGCGGTGCTCGATGGTCAGGTACGAGATGCATCGTCGGGCGTCGAGCTGGCGCGCGTCGACGAAGGCGTCGGTCGGGCAGGCGTCGAGACATCGCCGGCAGCGGCCGCAGTGATCGCGAACCGTCGGCCGATCCGGGGGGAGGGAGGCGGTCAGCAGCAGCACCGCGAGGAAGACATAGGAGCTCTCCCCAGGCAACAGGATGCAGCAGTTCTTGCCGATGAACCCGAGCCCCGAGCGCGCTGCCCAGGCGCGCTCGATGAGCGGGCGGCTGTCGACCCCCCAGTAGCTCCCAACATCTGGGTAGGCGACGCGCAAAGCCCGCTGGAGCCGCCGAAGCCGCTTCCCCATCAGGTTGTGGTAGTCACGGCCCCAGGCGTAACAGCTGACCATCCCCGTCAGACCACCCGGATCGGGCGGTCGGGGCCAGGCGTAGTCGATGCCCAGCACCACGGCCGAGCGCGCGCCGGGGAGAAGGGTCTGCGGTGCGGCGCGCGGCGGTCGGCTGGTCTTCATCCAGCCCATCTGCCCATGCCGGTTCGCCTCAAGGAATGCGTCATAGGCGGCGATTCCAGGAGCGCCCGCGGCGTCCGCGAACCGGATCCGGTTGAACCCAAGCCCGGAAGCCTGGGTGCGCAGCCATTGGGATAGCCCTTCTCTCATCGGGTTTCGGTGATTAACGTCTGCATGATCTCTTCCGCCCTTCACGAACCCGTGGCAGCGATGTGGATCCGGTTAGAAGGGAACACTTACAAAATTATCTGATTCAGGTGAAGGAGTGTCACCATGTCTACGACTGAAGAACACGTCGAGGAAGTCATCGTCCTGGGCTCGGGGCCTGCAGGACTGACTGCAGCGCTGTATACCGCGCGCGCAGACCTCAAGCCCCTCGTCCTCGAAGGCGGTGAGCCCGGTGGGCAGCTGATGACCACCACAGACGTCGAGAATTTTCCCGGCTTCGTCGAGGGGATCATGGGCCCCGAGCTGATGGACGTGATGCGCAAGCAGGCTGGCCGATTCGGCGCCCGATACGAACACGACGATATCGTCGAGGCCGATCTCAAGACCTGGCCGTTCGAGCTGAAGAACGGCTCTGGAAAAGTCTACAAGACCCACGCCCTGATCATCGCCACCGGCGCATCCGCAAAATACCTCGGCCTCGAAAATGAGATCCGCCTGCGCGGCTACGGCGTCTCCGCCTGCGCCACCTGTGACGGCTTCTTCTTCCGCGGCGTCGAAGTCGCCGTGGTCGGCGGCGGGGACTCCGCCTGTGAGGAGGCCGGCTTTTTGACCAAGTTCGCCGACACGGTCCACATGATCGTTCGCCGCGACGAGCTGCGGGCCTCCAAGATCATGCAGCAGCGCGCCTTCGACAACCCCAAGATCCAGATCCACTGGAACACCGAAATGATCGATGTCCTGGGCAAGGACAAGGTCGAGGGGATCCGGGTCGTCAACAATAAGACCGGCGAAGAGACCAACTGGGACGCCGTCAAGGGCGTCTTCCTGGCCATCGGCCACAAGCCGAACACCGATCCCTTCCTCGGCCAGCTGGACAGCGACGACAAGGGCTACCTGGTCAGCACCCCGGACTCGACCACCACCAACATCCCCGGCGTCTTCGCCTGCGGCGACGTCAAAGACTCCATCTACCGGCAGGCGGTCACCGCGGCCGGATCCGGATGTATGGCCGCGATCGACGCCGAGCGGTGGCTCGAAGAGCGCAAGTCCCACGCCGCAGACGCGGCCTGAGCGGCTCCTCGCCTCGGCGTTCCGGTTCAGCGGCTCTCTCTCGTTGTGATGAGTGGACGGTCACGGAAGGCCGAGGCGATCCCGCCTCCCTCTCC
>JBCBLB010000394.1:0-9298 GCA_038520555.1 Myxococcota bacterium
CGAAGGCGACGCCTGGAGGGTTCTCAGGGAGGACTTCGAGACCGGTGGCGTCTCGAAGCCGTCGGATCCCCGCGGCGAGGTCATCGGCGGCGTCATCGGTCAAGACCGGCGGCAGCAGGAGCATATGCGCCCGATCCCGGGGACCGAAGTGCCACAGCCCGGCGTCTCCACACAGCCACGCCGGCGACAGCCGGCCGATGAGATCATCGACGGCCTTCAGCCAGCCCGGGGCGAAGTCCGCTTCCTCGTCGAGGTTGACGTCGAGGAAGTGGTACGTGGTCGGTAGCCCGGCAGCCGACCACCCGACGGCGTGCTCATCGAGGCCCTTGGACACCTCAACGCCCACCTCCAAAAAGCGGGCCAGACGAGGCGCCGCTCGGCGGAGGGCCCGAAGGTCCAGGGCGCCAGGCGCGGCAGCTGCACCATATTCGGTGGAGATGCCCATCCCAAGAACCGGAAGCGACGTTTGACGCTCAAGAAAGCGCATCCGAGCTCGCCTCGTGCTCGCTCAGCAGCTCACGGAGCGTCTTCACCAGATCCGACAACCGGTAGGGTTTGGCGATGAAGCGGGCGCTCTCCTCACGCATCTCCGGGTACAGGGTGGAGCGCCGGGCGCCGCTGGTCAGCAGGATGGGCACTTCGGGGGCGGTGGCGCGGAGCTGGCGGAAGATCTCCACGCCGCTCATCCGTGGCATGCCCAGATCCAGGAGGATGCACCGTATCTTCGAGCGGTGCCGGATAAGCTTTGCGACGCCCTGCTCGCCGTCCACTGCCGCGATGACGTGGAAGCCCGTGAGGCTCAACCCCTCACAGGTGATATCGCGCACCTCGGCATCATCTTCGATGACCAGCACGGTGGGCGCGGTCGCGGCCCCGGGCTCTGATTTCGCAACGATCAACAGGACACCTCATCAAGGATCTGGGGTTCCGCCTCTCGATTATGGTACCCAGAGGAGAGATCTGAAAGCGCGCTCTCGTCCCAGGAGTGATGATGGCGAGGCAGGACGGGAACGTGCGGCAATATATGTCACATCTACCGCAGCGTCACCAAAGGGGCGCGCGGCCACGATGAGTGAAGGACCTTTGATCCTCCTGGTCGAAGACGAAGTGGTCAGCCTGCGGTTGTATGACCGGGTGCTGCGCCGTGCAGGGTATCGGACGCTCACCGCGGGCAACGCTCACACGGCCATCAAGCACTTCAGCGACCATCGCGACGCCCTCCGGTTGGTGGTGCTCGACGAGCGGTTGCCAGACATGCCGGGCAGCGAGGTGCTCTGGTGGATCCGTCAGCAGCGCGCCGAGCTGATGGTGATCATCGTCAGCGGTCAGCCGCCGCTGATGCCAGAGGCGGACCCACAGCTCCGGTTTTTATCCAAGCCGTTTCTGCCAGAGGTCCTCGTCCACACGGTCCAAACCGTGCTCTCTGAGGGGTAGCGGGCCGATTCCCGCTCCGGCTCACAGAAGAGGTTCAGGCCGCCCAGGACAGTCCGATGGTGGGGCGCACGCGGAGACGAGTTCGAGCATGCGCGATAAACTGTCGCTACTATGGGAAGCCGTCCGCCAGTGGTCGGCGCTGTCGTCTGAGTCGCTGTTGGTCTATGACAGCGGGCTCGATGAAAGCGATCGGCCGCTGGAGCAGCGGGTGCTGCTTCTGCTGCGGGCGCTGCACCGCGCACAGCAGCGGGGCGAGTCGCGTTCGCTGCATGGCCTGATGCCAGACAACCCCGGCCACCCGCTCCGCGCCGCATGGTCCGACGCGCGGATCTGGCGCCGTCAGATCCGACGCCTCGCGACCAACTCCGCTGCGCTTCAGTGGCTCGAAGAGGCCCCCACACGCTGGGAGCAGCTCCGCGAGAGCATCGCGTGGCTGCCCACCTCGACGCCTGAGGCACAGCGATCCCGGGCGCTGCAGCAGCTTCAGTCTGATCCACGCACCGCACCGCTTCCCCCAGGGCTCTTGCTTGAGCGCCTCGCCGCCGCTGCCCTGGACGCCCCGATCGATCCGGGGCTCGGCGTCCGGGTCCTCGATGCCGACGCGCTCAACCGCACCCTCGAAGGCGGCGCCCGCGCCCTGGCGGCATGGGCGACCGAACACACGGCGCAGCGCCAACAGCTGTGGCTCGCCGATCTGCCCGCGGAAGCCCGGCCGCTGCTTCAGGGGCAGGCGCCTTCGGCGCCGATGCCCATCGACACGCCCCCCGCGCCGGTGACCGGCGGGCTGCCGTCTCGGCTCCTGACCGCGGATGTGATCCCGCTGCAGGGCCAGTGGCGGATACTCGGCGCGCTGGTGCGCTGGTGCGCGACCCCCGCCACCCGGGACGTTCGGCTGGTGGTGGGCCCAGAAGGCGCCGGCAAAGGTCAGCTCCTGCGGAGCCTGTGTGACCTGCTCCGCGCCCAGGGCTGGGCCGCCGGGTTCATGAACGCCGACACGGACACCCACGCCGTCCGCACCGCGGGCGGCGATCGGTTGGTGATCCTCCCCGATGCGGCCCATCACCCCGCGCAGCTTCAGGCGGTGTTGGACGGCGCGGCCTCGGGGCGGCTGCGTGTCGTCGCCATGGCCGAGGCAGAGGGCGCATGGCAGTCTATGCTGCCCTCGCTGACCAGCCTGCTCCTCGCGGAGATCCCCGTCGAACGACGGGCGGCTCGGCTCCGCCTCGCCGCCGCGGCGCTCGCCGCCCACAGCGGACAGCGGCTGCCATGGGTCATGGCGATGCCCGACCTCGATCCGCTGCGCTGGCCGCTGGACATTCGGATGGCCGCGCTGGCCACCATCGATGGCCGCCCCACCGCGAACCCGGCCGACGGCGCAACCCGCGCCGAGCGATACGCCTGGAAAGCCGCAGGACTCGATGACAGCGTCATCGCGAAGCAGGTCGCCCGCGCCGCGCTGGGCGCAGGCCCGCGACCGGCGATCTATGCACAGGGGCTCCCGCCAGGCCCGATACAAGCCCGACTGGTCAACGCCCGGCTGCTCGAAGACGAGCGGCTCCTCCACGAAGTCACCGATGTCCCCCGCGCTGCCCGGCTGCTCGACCGGCTCGCGGAGAACCAGCCCCGCGCGCGCGGCTGGCTGAAGACCCTGCTGAGCGAGGCGTTGGATTCGCGCGCGACGATCGCCCTCCGCGTCGCCGGCGAGCGCGGCGCAGATGTCCGCCTCCGCCCCCTGGGCGGCGTCCTCAGCGAGCTGGGCGTCGACCTGCCCGAGAGCGCGATTCGTCCCCTGCTGCTCCGCAGCGTCTCGATTCAGTACAGCCGACAGGTCCTCGGCGGCTGGCGAGAGGTGGAGCCCAGCGAAGATCACGCCCCCGCAGTGGCGGTGGCCGCCAACGAGCGGGCCACGCGCGCGGCAGCGTCGACGCCGTCGCGTGCCGGTCCACGCGCACCCCTCGCCGAGCAGGTCTGGGATCTGCTCCGCGCCCGGGTCGACGTCGTCCTGCCCCATCAGGTCCGGGCCCTGGAGCTGCTCGACCAGGATCACCGCGGCTCGCCGCATGAGAGCCTCGCCCGACAGCGGATCGAGCTGATGGTCGAGCTGTGTGTCGAGCAGCCCGCAAGCTTCCTCAATCACCTCGAAGGGGCGCTCAACGACCTGGGGGCGCTGCTCAGCGCCGGTCAGCTCCAGCCAGAGACCCTCGCCACCGCTTCGGCGTCCCTGACCGACGATGAGCGTCAACAGGCCCGTGCTGCTGCGCGCAGCCTGGACGAAGCCGCCGCGCACCGCGGTCGATACAACTCGACCGCCGCCGTCCATGCCCTCTCTGAGGCGACCCGGCTGCTCCGCGGACTCAGCCAGCGCCATCCCACGCTCATCGCATCCGACCTGCTCCATGCCACCCTGGAGATGGCGGTGATGGGCCGGCGGCTCGGCCGGACCCGCGAAGCCGCGGCGACGCTCCAGGCGCTGCTCGGGCCGCTCGACAAGTTCAACGAGCGCTATCCGCTGCACTGGCCACGGCGCAGCACCATTCTCAGCAACCTCGCCCTGATTCATCTCGCCGCCGGCCGCCACGCCGAGGCCCGGACGAACGCGAAGGCGGCGGTCGAAGCCTGTCCGCCCGATCACGCCGAGGCCGCACGGATCGACCGCATCACCGCGCAGCACGTCTACCTCGCCGTCCTGGACGCCACCACAGAGGACGACATCGGTCCGCGTTGGGAGCAGACGCTGACCGAGACCGCCGCCCTGGCCGAGGCCGCTCCTGCGCTCCATCAGCCCTATCTGGTCACCGAGTACGACCGGGCCGCCCGATGGCGGCTGTCGCGGGGCGAAGGCGCCGAAGCGGCGGGTCACGTCCACAACGCCGTCGAAGCGCTGCGTTCGATCGCTGCGCTGGACACCCGGTTGTACGCGCCGTTCGAGGGGCTCTCGCTCCACAACCTGGGCGCACGGCTGCGGTCGATGCGCGCTCCGGCCGCGCTCGACGTCACCCTGGACGCCGCGGAGGCGTTCCGCCGGCAGGCCCGCGTAGGAGGAGAGACCTTCCTCCCCGATCTGGCCCGGACCCTCTCCAACCTGGGGGCGATGCTCATCGGTCGCCAACGCCCTGATCAGGCGATGGCCTTGTCTCGGAAGAGCATCGGCGTCTGCTGGGGGGGCGTCCCGGCAGAAGCGTTGGCGCAGATGCCCCGGGTCGAGCGGCTGCTCGCCGCGCCCCTGCCGCCGATCGGGCGGCCGTCTCCGGTGCTGGTGATGTGTGAGCGGATGGTCGAGGGACACGCCCGCCAGCGACCCTACTTCCTCTGGCACCTCAGCCTGCTCGCCGCGGCGCTGACCGACGGCGACACCGAGGGCGATCTATCCGACCGGCTCGCCCAGATGTGGCGCTTCGAGGTCGCGCGCCCGGAGTCGCTCCGTCCCGGCCTGGCCAGCGCCCTCCATAACCTGGGCGCCATCCTGGGCATCGGCGAAGATCGGCGCAGAGGCGCAGAGGCGATGGCCGGCGCGGTCGCGGTGCTTCGGGCCCTGTCGATGGAACAACCGGTGCGGTTCCGTCGCCTGCTGGCGATGGCGCTGATCGACCAGAGCGCCCTTGTCGAGGAGCCCACACGTGCAGAGGACGCTGCTCGCGAGGCGCTGTCCCTGCTGGCAGACGACGACGACGGGCTTCACGCCCAGGCGCTGCTCAACCACAGCGCCGCCCTGTGTACCCTGGGGCAACATGACCGGGCGACCGTTCAGGCCGCCAAGGCCGCGACCCTGGCCGAGGCCGAGCCCGATCTTCAAGCCGCAGCGCTGCACAACCTCGCCCTGGCCGCCCTGGCCGCGGGGCGCGTCGACGCCGCCTACGCCGCCAGCCGGGATGCGCTCCGGGCCCTCACCGACGACGTCACCGCCGAACGCCGCCAGCTGCTCGTCGACACCCACCGCCGCTGCGCAGAGCGCGCCAGACGCGAACCCGAAACCCTCTGATCCCGATCGGTATCGACCACAGATTCTGGACTACCCTGTCCAGGTGACGTACTCCTTCCATCCCATAAGGCGCGCCTCCGCGACCATCCGCTGTTGGGCCGGCTGGGCGGTGGCATGATCGACTTCACCCAGGCGGTGTGGGTGCCCTCAGCGCCGACGGACGGCCACCGGCGCGTCTGCGCGCGCCACCACGCGGCGACCCGACTGACCGTGCTGACCACCGGCGATCAGGAGGGCAGCGCCCGGCTCTGTGTCAACGCAGCGATCGGCTACGCCGATGAAAACACCGACGTCACCGCCAGGGCGCTGCTCAACGGCGCGATCCGGCGGGCCAGCCAGGCGCTCTCTCGGAGACAGCAGGTCGCCGCTGCGGTCGCGATCACCATCCATCGACAACAAGCACACATCGCCCACCTGGGCGATGCCCAGGCATGGCACCTCCACAGAAGCCGGCTGACGAGACTGACCACGCCACACACCGTCGAGACCGCCATGCATCGAAAGCAACAGCCGCTCCCAGTCAGCGCATCGATTTACAGCACCATGCTCAACCGGGGCCTGGGCTCACGCGAAGATCAGCCCGAATATCAAGAGCCGCTCCCCCTGCACACGGGCGACTGGCTGCTGCTGTGCGGGGGTGAGGTCACCCAGCGGCTCAACCCCTTACAGCTACATGAGGCGCTGGCGTCCGGCCGGGGACCAGACGCCATGTGCACGCACCTCGCCGAGCAGGCCGTTCACAGCGGGGATCCATCGACGATCGTGCTCAGCGCGATCCAGATCGGCATCCCGCGACCGGCGCGCGGTCGTTAATACAAGGACATGAACACCCACCCACCGCTCCCCCCCACTCCAGACGGCCGCATCTGGCTGCTCTGGGACGGGGATTGAGGGTTCTGACGACGCGCAGCCGTCTGGTTCAGACGTCAGGATCCTCATCAGCGCGTCACAACGATCCCCTACCAGCAAGTGCCGGAGCCTCCGATGACGCCGGCGCTTCGGACGGCCTGTGTCGACGCCGTGCATGTCATCCGGCCCGACGGCGGCGTCCTGCGCGCGGGGGCGGGGTGCCTTTATGTGCTCGAAGCGATCGGATGGTGGTGGCTTCGTCCGTTCTCCTGGGTCCCCTTCATCTGGCTCGTCGAGCTGGGCTACCACATCGTCGCCACCAACCGCATGGTCTTCAACCGGTTCCTGTTCCGCTCTGAAGACGGCCCCTGATCAGGGCGCCGCCTGATCGGGATCGTCCCGCTTCGGCTTCTGGCCACGGCGGCCATGATCGGCCAGACGAGACAGCAGGGCCGCCTGAGATGAGAACGCAGGCTCGCCATCGGCGGGCTGCTGACGCACATAGGTGTTGTCGGGCTGCTGGATCCACGCCTGCATGTTGTCAGCGAGCCCCCAATCCAGCACCTCCTCCTTCATCCGCTCCTTCAGCTCGTCATGATCGATGGGTGCAGCGATCTCGACGCGGCGGTGGAGGTTGCGGTACATCCAATCCGCCGACGCACAGTAGATGGGCTCTTCGCCGCGGGCGAAGAAGTAAAACACCCGGGTGTGCTCCAGAAACCGTCCCAGAATCGAGCGCACCCGAATGTTCTCCGACACACCCGGCTGGCCGACCCGCAGACAGCAGATCCCGCGGATGATGAGATCGATCTGAACGCCCGCCCGAGATGCGCGGTACAGCGCCTGGATCACGGCATGCTCGGTGAGCGAGTTCATCCGGGCGATGATCCGGGCGGGCCGGCCCTGACGGGCTTCCTCGGCTTCGGCGTCGATCATCTCGATGAGCCGGTTACGCAGGCTGAAAGGGGACTGAAGCAGGCGCTTGAGGGACACCAGCTGGCCCATCCGGGTCAGCTGAAGGAACACCTCATGGACGTCCTCGCCGATGTCTGCGTCGGCGGTCATATAGCTGTAGTCGGTGTACAGCCGCGCGTTGCCGGTGTGGTAATTGCCGGTGCCGACATGAACGTAGCGGCGCAGGTTGTCCCCCTCACGGCGGACGATCAGCAACATCTTGGCATGGCACTTGTACCCGACGACGCCATACACCACGTTGGCGCCAGCCTCGGACAGCCGGGTCGCCAGCCGGATGTTCGCCGCCTCGTCGAACCGGGCGCGAAGCTCGACCACCACCGTGACCTCTTTGCGGCCCTGTGAGGCGGCGATGAGCGCGTCGACGATCGGAGAATCCGCCCCGACGCGGTACAGGGTCATCTTGATGGCCAGGACGTCTGGATCGCGGGCGGCGCTAAACAGCAGGTCAACCACCGGGCTGAACGACTGATACGGATGGAACAGCAGCACCGGGCGCTGCGACAGCTGGCTGAATACATCGCCCTTGATGTCCAGGTGACGGGGAAGGCCGGGGGTAAACGGCTTGAACTTCAGCGCCGGCCGATCGACCAGGTTGACCAGCGCGCCAAGCCGGTGCAGATTGACCGGCCCATGCACCTCATACAAATCCTGTTGGGCGATCTCGTGCTTGGTCAGAAGCAACCCGATCAGCCGAGCGGGACAGCCAACCGCCACCTCCAGCCGCACCGCGCGACCATAATTTCGACCATGAAGCTCCCCTTTCAGCGCGCTCAGCAGATCGTCGATCTCCTCTTCGTCGACCCACATGTCACTGTTGCGGGTGATCCGGAACTGATAGCAGCCGTTGACCTTCATCCCAGGGAACAAGGCAGAGACGTTCGCGTGGATGACCGATGAGATCATCACGAATTCATCGGGGCTCTGGGAGATCTCCCGCGGCAGACGGAGGATCCGCGGCAAACACCGCGGCACCTGGAGGACCGCGATCCCGCTCTCCCGGCCGAACGCGTCCCGTCCCTCCAGGGCGACGATGAAGTTCAATCCCTTGTTTTGAACCGGAGGGAAGGGGTGCGCCGGATCCAAAGCGACCGGCGAGAGCACCGGCAGCGTCTGGGTACGAAAGTAGTCGGCGATCCACTTCGACTGCGGCTCCGTCCATACGCTTCGGCGGAGCAGACGGATGCCCTCATCGGCGAGGGCCGGCAGCAGCGTGTCGTTGAGGGTCTGATACTGCTCCTCGATCAGCCGGTGCATCACCTCGCTCAGCGCGCGAAGCGCCTGCTGTGGTGTGAGGCCGTCCGGGGTGTTCAGCGGAAGGTTCAGCAGCTGCCGCTGTTGCAGCCCGGCCGCCCGAACCTCTGCGAATTCATCGAGGTTGCTGCTCAAGATCGTCAAAAACCGCAGCCGCTCCAGCAGCGGCACGCTCGGGTCCTGCGCCAGCGCGAGCACCCGCCGGTTGAACTCAAGGTGACTGAGATCACGGTTGATATACAGCGACGGATCGGAAAGGTCTGGGCTCTGAGAAGTCATGGGCGGCTCTCTATGCAACGGGGCGCGCCTCAGTTTATCGCCTTCTACCCCACCGGTCTCCACCCACGAGGGACCGCTGCAGTCGGGCGTTGAACGCCGTTCGGCGGATCGGCGCCGCCCCCAGGCTCGCCAGATGCGCCGTCTCCTGCTGACAATCCACCATGTCAAAGTCCCACGCCTCCAGCAGGCGGCACAGATGAGACAGGGCGATCTTGGACGCGTCCCGGCGACGGTGGAACATCGACTCCCCGAAGAACACGCCGCCCATCGCCAGCCCATACAGACCGCCGACCAGGACGTCGTCCTCAAACACCTCCACCGAGTGGGCGATCCCCCGCTCATGGAGCCGGCCATAGGCCCGGATCATCTTCTTGGAGATCCAGGAGCCGCGCTGGCCTTCACGCGGCACCTTCGCACAGTTGCCCATCACCTCTGCGAAGCAGGTGTCAAGGCGCACCTCCAGGATCCCCCTCCGCTCCAACTTCTTCAGCGAACGCGAGCGCTTGAACGCGAGGGGCTCAAGGATCATGC
>JBCBLB010000591.1:0-6246 GCA_038520555.1 Myxococcota bacterium
ACTGATCTCCTGTGTACTGCGCTCATGCTGGCCGGCTGCCCGGAGCCAGCGGCCCCATCACCGCACCGTCCGGCGGCGACCGACACGGCCCTGGCGTTCGAGACCGCCGATCCAACGCCGGTCCCCGCAGAGCGGTACCAGAGTCTCACGGTTCGGGTGACCCTCGACGGTGAGCCAGCCGCCGATGTTCGCGTCCTTCAGGGCGGCGTCCCTGGCGAGTGGCGCACCGATGAGTCTGGACAGGTCGACATCGTCCTCGATCGCTTCGTCGATGGAGAGGTCGCGGTGATGGCCGCCCATCCCGAAGCCCGCATCGGCGGGGATGACGTAGATGCAGACGCAGAGACCGTGGACATCGCCCTGAGCCGCTATGCACACCCCGACAACCCGGAGTACATCTTTCAAGATCCCGGAGAGCCCACCCGACGCGGAACCACCGCGCAGTGCGCCCACTGCCACGTGACCATCAATGAGCAGTGGTTCGACTCTGAGCACCGCTCCGCGGCCACGAACCCGCTGCTCCAGGACCTCTACGCCGGAACCGCTGCAGCCCTCGATGACGAAGCCCGCTGCACCGACGCGGGCGGGACCTGGACCGACGGTCGCCTCCCTGGCGGCGGCGTCGACAAGCGATGCTATCTGGGCGACGGCGCGCTGTCGGCGTACAACGAAGACTGTCTGCCGGGTGCCCCCTGTGATTCTCCTTCCGTCACCGGCAGCTGCGCAGACTGCCATGCACCCGGCATCGATGGAGCGCTCGGCGGCCGCGATCTGCTCGACGCAGAAGGGTTCGCCTACGACTACGGCATCCACTGCGATGTCTGTCATCGGGTCGAAGACGTCGATCTGGATGCGCCAGCGGGGGTCGCCGGTCGGTTGTCGCTGCACCGCCCCAGCGAACCGGTCAGCCCGCCGCTGGGGCCGTGGCTGCCGCTCACCTTCGGTCCCAACGCCGACACCCTCAACCCCCGAATGGGCTCCGTCCCTCGCGACCACTTCAAGACCGCTGCGATCTGTGCAGGCTGCCATCAGCTCGATGAAGCCGTCAAGCTCCCCGGAGCGGTGGTGGACCTGGAGCGGTGGCCGGGCGGCGTCCTCCCCATCCAGAGCACCTATGCAGAGTGGTTGGCCGGACCATTCGCCGATCGCGCGCCCTGCCAGTCCTGCCATATGCCTCCCGATCCAGACGTCGGCAACAGCGCAAACATCGAGCAGTTGGGCATCGAGGCCGGCATCGTCGCCGGCTGGTGGCGTCCGCCCGGTCAGGTCCGCCACCACACCTGGCCCGGCCCCCGGTCCGAAACACCCGATATGCTCTCGCTCGCCGCCACCGTCTCGCTCGACCCGGCCCCTGGCGAAGACGGCACCCTCACCGTCCGGGCGACGGTGAAGAACATCGGCCCCGGCCATGCCCTCCCCTCTGGTGAGCCGTTGCGGTCGATGGCCCTGACCGTGAGCGCGCGCTGCGACGACCTGGCTCTGGACGCCATCAGCGGCGACGTGGTGCCTGACTTCGGCGGATACCAGGATCGCCAGACCGCCGACGAAGACTGGCAAACCTGGCCCGGCGCGCAGCCCGGTGAGCACATCCGGATCATCCGCCAGACCGGCGCATGGATCGACTACGACGGATTCGGCCCCTTTGGTGACGGAACATTCGACGCACCGCAGAAGGGGATGCCCGAAGAGCAGTTCGTTGGACAATCCACGATCGTCTCTGTCTCGGGGGATCGGGTCACCCTCGATCGTCCGCTGCCCGACGGTGACATCGCCTACCGCATCGCCGATGGCGATCGGGCCGGGGCGCCGGGGTTCGGCTTCGCCCGGGTCATGGTCGGCGCGGACGGGCAGCGGATGGTGCCACACTTCCTCGCCGTCGACATCGCCAGCGACAACCGGCTGATGCCTCAGCGGGCGTGGACCTCGACCCACCGCTTCGCCGCTGGCTGCGATGAACCCGCCATCACTGCGAAGCTCTGGTATCGGCCCATCCCCACTGCGCTCGCCCGGGAGCGCGGCTGGGACCGACCCGACACCCTCATGACCGAGGTGCGTCGATGATGATCCTCATGCTGCTCCTGTTCTGGGCCTGCCAGGACCCGCCGCCGAACAACGAGCCGCCGTTGACAGACTCCGCGCAGCCGGACGACCCTCACCAGGACACCGCGAACACTGACGAAGAGCCGCCCCGTGCGCCGATCCCGCTGCCTCCCCTCACCGATGCGCCCGATCTGGATCCAGATGAAGACGTCGTCCAGGTCGAACTGACCGCCGCACCCAAGACACACCGCTTCGTCGATGTCGATGGAACCGAGCACGTCGTGGAGGGCTACGCCTATAACGGGCTCACCCCCGGGCCCACCATCCGCGCCAAGGTCGGCGATCAAGTCATCATCGACGTTGACAACAACCTCGACCAGCCGACCACCATCCACTGGCACGGCGTAGGGGTGCCCTTCGAGATGGACGGCGTTGCCTGGATGGGCGCGCCCATCGCTGCCGGCGCGTCCTTCCAGTATGCCTTCACCGTCCAGCGGCCTGGGACCTTCTGGTATCACCCCCACTTCAACACCAACCGGCAGGTCTCCGGGGGGCTGTATGGCGTCCTCATCGTGACCGATCCCGAAGAACCCGCGCCTGACCTGGACCAGATCCTCGTCTTCGACGACTGGCACTTCGAAGGCCTCGACGATCACGACCACCTCGCCGCAGAAGGGACCTGGACCGTCAACGGGCAGATCCAGCCGTTCTGGGACCTGGACGGCGGTCAGATCGTGCGTGCCCGCGTGCTCAACGCCTCAAACCTGGGATACCTCGATCTGCGGCTGCCCGAGATCCGACTCCTAGGCGGTGATCAGGGACTCAACGCGCGGCTCACTGCTCCCGACAACGTCCTCATGGCCCCTGGCGACCGGATCGAGCTGGAGGTCCGGCCCGCACAGACGGATTTTGAATGGATCAACGCCCCTTATGTTCACCAGGGTGGGGCCGCGTGGGGCCCCGAAGCGTCTCTGATGCGCGTCCATGTCGACGCCCCCGACGACGCCGCCCCCGGGCTCAGCTGGCCGTTTTCCGGGCTGCGCTCGACGGAAGACCCCGGACGCACCGACATCACCTATGTCTTCTCCGGCTCCAATGAGTCCGGCGTCTGGATGCTCAACGGCGAAGTCTTCCCCGACGTCACCATCGAAGAGCTGTCCCTCGGCGACGAAGCCATCCTGGAGATCCGGAACCTCTCCCCCACAGAACACCCCTTCCATATGCACGGCACCCGGATCGAGATCCTCTCCGTCAACGGCATCGCGGAAACCCACCAACGGTGGGAAGACACCATCAACGTCCCCACCTATGGCACCGTCCGCGTTCGCATGATCGCAGACAACCCGGGCGACTGGATGACCCACTGCCACATTCTTCCACATGCAGACGGGGGGATGATGACCGTCCTTCGCGTCCATGAGTCGCCAGAAGGCGAGTAGCCAGAAGTATCAACTGCTCGCCAGATGGATATATCTCAGAAGGCAAGAGAATGATAGAACGTCATTTTTCGTCCATTACCGGGGCTGGCACGGGTCATGCTTTATGGAAGAGCGTCGGGCGGTTCGCTGCTCGCGAACTCTGACATTCATGGAGACGTAGCCTAATCGGAAAAGGCACAAGGTCAGTAAACCTTGCTACAAAGCAAACAACAGCTTTCGAACTCGGGTCGCCACCGCGACCCTCTCTCTTGAGCATACAAGCATCATGTTGGTTCGAATCCAACCGTCTCCACTCGCCATTCACCCCTCCCCGACTCGCTCACACGCATAGCTCAACGGTTAGAGCAACAGACTGTCCTTCTGTAGGAGCAGGTTCAAATCCTGCTGCAAATCAAAAAAAAGCGTTTCAACTCGGGTGATCGGCGTCCTTATGAGGATGTAGCTCAGTCGGATAGAGCAAATGCCTTCCAGAAAGCAAACCATCAGCTCCTGATCTCGGGTCGCTTCGCGACCCACCGCCCTTGAGCATACACGCGTAGCATTGTGACATGGGTTCGAGTCCCATCATCCTCACTCCCTCATTCTCGTCTCAAGCCTTGACCGTCTGGTTTCAAAGAGAAGCCAGGCCATCAAGTACCAGGCCCTCTCGACATGTCGAGAGGGTTTCTTCCACTCGTCCCAACCGTCCGTTGGGGCACCTTCGGGAGGCATCCAATGCAGAACCAGAACCAGGCGTTGAACCCTCGTCGTATCGAGTCGCTGGGCCCGGCGGAGCGGATCATCGAGACGCTTCTGACCTTCAGCGATCACATGGTGCACAACCGTCCGGGGATGGTGGTGACCGATGCGCGCGCGCCCCACGGGGTTCGCTGGTACCCGGTGACCCACCAGGACAAGGTCGTCTACCGTCTTGAGAAGGGCAAGAAGCGGGCAAAGAGCGCGCGCGTCCGTGTGGGCACGCTCCGTGAAGACGGCAAGATCGTTCATATGAACCAGGAAGTCGGCGAGTACCGTAAGCCGGGTCTGTTCCCGGAGGTCGCGGGTTGGCTGTATGGCCAGATCGCCGAGGTGTGGAAGATGGACAACGATTTTGCGGCGCGCTGGGCGTCGTGGTCGTTCGCTCAGGAGCACCGTGACCTGAAGGTCGCGCTGGCGGCGATGATGCTTGTCCAGAGCCGCTACGGTGAGCCGGTGGTGGAGGACGGCGAGGTGCTGTTCTACGACGATGACCACCGCTCGATCGGGGAGGCGATGTGCCTTCTCCGTCGTCGGGACAACCGCGACCTGAACCCGAAGCTTCTGCTCCGGGTGGGGGACCTTCTGTCGCTGCCATCGGTCGCCGAGATCAACCGCCAGCTGGGCTTCGGCCGTTCTTCGCGGAGCGCGCCGATGGGCCGGTACCCCAAGGCGGTCACCAAGTGGCTCCAGCACCGGGAGAACAACCCGAAGATGCTGGAAGGGCTGGTCCGGGCGGGGTTCCGCTCGACGGTGATGAAGCTTGCGCGTCGTGTGGGCTACAAGCCGCATTCGCCGCAGTTCTTTGACATCCTTCGCTGGAAGCAGAAGCAGTCCGACGACGGCCGTCGGTCCATCGCCATCGGGGCCGCCGTGAAGCAGGCGGAGTCGTGGTCTGGGCTGTCGGAGGCGGAGGTCTGCCAGCGCATCGTCGAGACGCGGCCGAATTACAAGCGCCTGGTCGGTCTCCTGCCGCCGGAGCTGGGTCTGACCCGCGCCGTCGTGGCCGCCGCCGTCCAGGCGGGCTGTTTGTCCGACGCAGACCTGATCATCCTCACGCCGACGCTCGAAGACCTCGGGCTGCTGGACGTGCCGATGGTCGGCGAGCGGTGGATGGCCGCGACGGCGAAGGCCGAGGACCAGCGCGCGGCGAACATCGCCAAGCGCGTCCGCAGCAAGGAGACCGCCGAGAAGCTGCAAGAGGCCGCCGACAAGGCGCTCCAGAAGGCGGTCAAGGCGCAGCTTCGCGGGCTTCGGGTCTATGTGGCCGTCGACGTCTCGGCGTCGATGAGCCAGTCCATCGACCGCGCGAAGCGGTACCTGGCGAAGTTCCTCCAGGGCTTCCCCCTCGACAAGCTGACCGTCGCCGTGTTCAACACCTCCGCCCGTGAGGTCAAGATCCGGCACGCCTCGGCCAAGGGCGTCGAGCATGCCTTCAAGGGCTTCCGCGCGGGCGGCGGGACCAACCACGGTTCGGCCATCCGCGACGTCTTCCGCCACCACCCGCCGGCGGCGGACGAGGACGCGCTGATGTTCTTCGTCGGTGACCAGCAGCAGTACGGGACCTTCTCTGCTGAGGTCAACAAGTCGGGCCTCAACCCGGTCGCCTTTGGCTTCCTGCACGTCCCCTCGCCCGGTACCAACCGCGCCGTCGAGGGCACCGCAGAGGCGCTCGGGATCCCGTGCTTCAACCTGGATGAGAACATGTTCGACGACGTCTACGCCATCAGCCGCACCCTGCGGAACCTGATCGCATCGACCCCGGTGGGCAAGCGCGCCGCTGCGAAGCGGGCCTCGCTGGTCGAGACCATCCTGAAGACCCCCCTTCTGCAGAAGCCGGTCTGGGCGTAGTCCGCTGTCCACCGTTCCCTCGCCCCTGCTCCACTCTGGAGTGGGGGCTTTTTTTCGGCCCCCGCCCCGACGCGCCCCTTGAAAAGCGGCTTCTGAGAAAGAAAATCTGCTTGTATATGAAGTACGACTTTAGAGGTTGTATTCTAAGGCCGTAGGCGCGGAGCGGAGGCGGGATGTTGTG
>JBCBLB010000918.1:0-2970 GCA_038520555.1 Myxococcota bacterium
TCGCAAAGTTCGATCCGCAGCCCTACCCGCCCACACCCGACCAACAAGGCTCACAAACCGAGACCCCAAAGGCCAAGCCGCCCCCGCTCCAGACCAATCAGAACGATGCATCAGCGGATGAGGACGAAGAAAATACGCAATACACCTTCAATTTCGACGAGGCGTTTGGAGATGGGGAGGGGCTTTTGATCTACCGGGACGGCAACGTCGGGATCATGGTGTATGTGAACGCGAACGCGAAGAAGTGGGCGGCCCGGACAAGCGCAGCCATCACCGATGAGTTCGTCCCCTGGCCGGCCCCGGCTCGGTTGCGGGTCGATGAGATGGGATGGTGGCATCTGGAGGCAGAGGGCGCCACACACCTCTCCTACATCGGCGGAGAGCGGATGGATGGCCCCTCGCTGACCTTCACCACCCCCCCACGTGCCGCGGTCGCCTGGGATGAGTATGGGCGGGCAACCCGCGTGAACTTCGATCAAAACGGCATCATCACCGCAATTCTGCCAGAGCGGTAGTCTGACACCTGACCCGCCGCGACGACAGCTTGACCAGGAGGATAATTATTCGCCTTCAAAAAAGCATTTCCGCGCACCCCTGATTGGTTCCTGACAGGAACCAATCGTGGTTCTTATCAGGCACCAATGAAGCCACTGAGCGAAAGAGCCGACAAAGACGCACTCATCGCGAAAGGCTCAGTGGCATCCGGTGCCGCCATCGTGAGGAGAGGACCAGAGCAACGCAGCTCCTCAACGTGGCGTCTATCAACAGAGATGGGCGCACCATAAAATGTGGTAACGATCTACGTTTCAGGAAGCTTTTCGATTTAGGTGCTGTTTCTCAGATCAGGTTTCAATACATATATCAGAGAGATATTGCGTCAAGTATGGGGTGACCTCAGGGTTTGCCGGTCAGGCGGGGCGGACTTCTGAGAGGCGCCGGACAGAATACGCATCATCCCAACATACGGCCGCTTCCCAGGCCGCAGAGGCCTGCGACGCGATGTCATAGGCGACCTCATCGAGGTCAGCGGCGTTGTGTGGCAGCACCAGATCCAGGTCGGGGACATCACGGTGCGCCTCGTCCCAGTCGATGAGCGCGACCCGGTCGCCATGGATGCGCACGTTCCCGGGGTTGGGATCACCGTGAACAACACACATCGGGCGGCCCATGAGCCGCGCCCACGCCGCGCGGCATCGCACCACCCCTTCCGGGGGCATGGCCCCCAGATCGACCTTTGTCCCCGTGTCGGTGTGAAGGAGATCCGTTGACGCAGACCAGCCCGGGCGCTGCGGCCATCCCCGGGTCACCCCATGCAGCTGGCGGAGCACACGCGCCACGCGCCGCCAGTCTGCTTCGGTTTCGGGTTGGCCGCCCTCAACATAGGTCATGACCACCAGGCCGTCGACGAACAACCGCCCGTCCCGGGTCGGGATCGGCACCGGGACATGCAAGCCGTTCTTGTCAAGGTACTGGAGAAGCCGGGTCTCCCAGTCGAGGTCCGGGTCGCTCCGGGTGCCCAGGCGCCCCACGACGAGGCGGCCGTCGAGCCGCACGCGCCACACATCATTGGCGACGCCCCCTTTGAAGGGCTCAATTCGAGCTGCGTCGCCCCAGTGTCGAAGTGCTTCCCATCCCACGATCTCGTCTTCCCCTCTCTGGCAGAGCAACACCCGTTGACAGGCGTTCGGCTCACAACGAACGCTGGATGTATATCATGTACGCTTCTTATGCCGAAAATGCGTCTGAGGGTCGGGCTGAATGCTCGGGTGCTACAGCCGCGGATCGACAGGGTGCGCTTCCAGGGCGAGCACGCCGAAGACACACTGGTGGACATGGCGGATGGGCTCTCGACGCACAAACCGCTCCAGGTATTCGGGGCCATCGATCATTCGGAGATATTCCCGTCCCCTGCCGTCGGATCTGGCCGCGCGAGGTGATCTCAAGACGCCGCCGATGCGTTCCTCCAGCAGAACGTCGAATCCGTTCAGCTCACCCAACACAGTCTCATCGAACCGCGGTTACTCAGCCTGGTGTGTTCCATCACTTTCATCCACCACAAACGTGACACGCCGGTTTCTTGCCCAGGCCTGCTCGTTATCTGTCGCATCGATCGGGTCGGCTTCACCGCGCCCGATGCTGCGTAGCCGCTGGGGCTCGATGCCTCGGTTGATGAGATATTGCCGCACCTGGCGCGCCCGCGCCTGACTCAGGCGGAGGTTGAACGCTTCACTCCCCCGACTATCGGTGTGCCCTTCGATCACGACGCGTGCATCGGGATTTTGGAGAAGCAACCCTGCGATTTCGTCGAGTTTCTCTTTATCTTGTGGCAGGAGCTGGTCCAGGCCGGTCGCAAAGAAGATCGTCTGATGCAACTGTAAGGGCGGTTGTGAAGGAGCAGGTTCCAGTTGGATCTCCACCACACTCGATTGGCTGGCGAGCACCTCTGTCTGTGTTGAGTGGTGCTGATAACCAGGGGCATGGGCTGCGACGACGTGCTCCCCCTTCGCCAGCGTCAGCTCAACCCCTTCGCCAAGCGCGCCCTTCTCCTCTCCATCGAGCACCCAGGTCGCTTCAGGGAGGAGGCGGCCATCGTGGCTATCAACCGCCCGAACCACCAGCTGACCGGTCAAAGACTGCAACGCTCGGGAGACGGTTTGATGGGGTCCCCCCCGAACCTCGAAGGTGTCCTCAAGCGAGGCATATCCCTCCGCAGTCACCGTCAGGGAGTAGCGGCCAGACGCCAACGCCGCGCTCATCGCCGCGCCGTCTCCCTGAGCGTCACCCGCAGTGAAGGAGACGTCCGTGATGGGGGCGCGGGTGGCTTCATCGAGGAAAGAAAAGGTCACGACCGTCGGCTCGGGGCAACCGTCTTTATCGGCGTCGCTGTCAAAATCCTCGGGCTGCTCGGGACAGTCGTCGATAAAATCGATAACCCCATCTCCATCCGTATCTTCACCGGTGGGTGGCTCA
>JBCBLB010000562.1:0-6605 GCA_038520555.1 Myxococcota bacterium
CGCCGGCGCGAGCCCCCCACCGATGCTGAACAGGCGCTTGCCGTCCTCATCGAACACGACATTACAGTCTACGATCTCAAAGTCGCCGTCGCCGTCCAGATCGTGGACCGAGGGGAAGCAGTACGCGGAGCCCGCGTTCGTGTCTGACATCCACTTCAAGGCGCCCGACGCGGTGATCGCCAGAAGACGCCCGTTCGTGGCATGAACCAGAATCTCCGGCTCACCGTCATCATCGACATCCGCGATCGCAACCCCTGAGGACGCGAAGATGCTGTAGCTGCTGACCGTCGAAAGCGACAGAATCTCCGCGCTGCCATCGCCCGAGAGCACCCGCAGATACCCGCTGGAGGCGTAGCCGCTGCCGGAGAAGGTCGTATACGCAATATCGGGGATGTCCAGCTCATCGACCACACCATCCAGGTTGTCGTCCGTGAGCTGACCAACCACCGGGGTCATCATCACCTCGACATAGGAGGTACCCGAGGAGTAGCCGACCGTGTCGCTCGACCACTCGATCGTCAAGCTCCAGTCGCTCGGATCGGCGAAGTCGTAGCCGCAGTCCCCGTCATACTCAACAGCGACCTGCCCGGGCAGCTCCCCACAGGGATCCGGATCCGGATCTGCGTCGCAGTCCTGGTCGACGTCGTCGTACCAGGTCTCGTCAGCGTCCGGGTTGATCCGTGCGTCTGTATCGTTACAGTCGGTGCCGGCGCTAACATAGCCCTCCGGCCGATCGCAGGCGATCGTGGTCGCGTCTGCGTCTCCGAACCCATCCTCATCACCGTCGGCGTACCAGGTCGACGCGTCTTCGGCGTCGGGCTCATCGATCAAATCGTCGCAGTCGTTGTCGAGCGCGTCACAGATCTCGGCGTTGCCGGGGTAGGACGCGGCCGAATAGTCGTCGCAGTCGTCCGCGTTGAGGACGTACAGCTCGGGCTGGAGGCAGGCCTGGAGCACCAGCACGTCCGAGCCATAGCCGTCCTCATCGTAGTCGATGTACCAGACGTCGCCGTCGTCGAGGGTCGGGTCATCGTCATCGATGAAGCGGTTGCAGTTGTCATCGACCGCGTTGCAGATCTCAACCGCATCGGGATTCACCGCCACGGCATCGTCGTCACAGTCGGTGTCGTCCCTGACGTAGCCGGCGGGCTGGGCGCAGGCGACGGTCGGAACGTCTGCGTCGCCGAACCCATCCTCATCACCGTCGGCGTACCAGGTCAACGCGTCGAAGGCATCGTTTTCATCGATCTCTGCGTCACAGTCGTTGTCCACGGTGTCGCACAGCTCAGGCGCGATGGGCGAGATGGCCGCGTCGACGTCGTTACAATCCCCCGGACGCGCCGAGTAGCCGACCTGCGGACCACAGGCTTCCGTGGTGATGTCTGCGACCCCGTAGTTGTCACCGTCAGTGTCCTGGTAGTAGGTCGTGGTCACCCCTTCGTCGACGGTGCCATCACAGTTGTTGTCGATCTCATCGCAGATCTCGACCCCACCGGGGAAGGACTGGTCCTCGGTGTCGTCGCAGTCGTCAGCGCTGTCGACGTAGCCCGGCGGTGGATCGCAGGTCTCGAACGCCGAGTCCGGATCGCCAAAACCATCGCCGTCCGCGTCGGCGTACCAGACGAACAAAACCGCCTCATCCACCTCCGTGTCACAGTCATTGTCGAGGTTATCGCACTGTTCCGGAGCGTCGGGGTAGACCTCTGCGTTCAGATCGTCGCAGTCGTCTGACAGGGCCGCATATCCGTCGGGCAGCACACAGGCCTGGAGGGTTCGTCCAGCGTCGCCGTGATCATCGCCGTCTGCGTCCAGGTAGAACGTCGTGGTCACCCCCTCGTCGATGGTGCCATCGCAGTTGTTGTCGAGGCCATCACAGATCTCTGCGGCCGAGGGGTTGGCCGCCGCGTCTGCGTCATCACAGTCCTCATCGGCGCCGAAGCCGTCACCGTCCTCATCAACGATCGGGTCAATGTCGCCGTTTTTGTTGTCGTCTGTCTCCGAGCGACAGGCGGCCAGCAGCACAAGGAGAGTGGTCAGGGACATCCGAAGCATCGAAGACCTCGCCGGATAGGGGGATCACAGGGTATACCCCTTCCCGGCGAGCGGAACGTGACGTTTCGGTACGTCCTGGACTACATGCGTTCTAAGGTTCGAATCCCGAGCAGATCCAGGCCATACTCCAAAACCCGGGCGACGGCTTCGATGAACGCGAGGCGGCTGGCCTGCTCATCGGATCCAAGGACCCGACTGACCGCATAGAAGCTGTTGAGCATCCCCGCGACTTCGTAGAGGTACTCACAGAGCAGATTGGGCCGCTGCGTTTCCAGGGCCGCGGTGATCGCATCGGGCAGCTTGAGCAGCTGAATCAACAGCGCGCGTTCTTTGGGATTGGTGATGGCCAGGTTCGAGAGCGCAGCTTCCACGCCCGCCTTCCGCTGAATGGAGCGGATCCGGGCGACCGCATACATCATGTAAGGAGCGGTGTTGCCTTGCAGCGACAAGGCCCGGGCCCACTCGAAGTTGACGGTACTCTGCGGATTCTGCGACAGATCGAAGTACCGGATCGTGTTCACCCCCACGACGCTGGCGACATGATCCTTCTCTTCACCGGACAGCTCTGGCGAAGCGTCTTCGACGACCTTCCGCGCTTCTTCGACCGCCTTGTCCAGCAGCTCTGCGAGGCGGATGGTCCCCCCACGCCGGGTCGAGGGAATGGCCCCATCCACCTTGAGCATCCCGAACCACAGGTGAATCAGCTCTGGCGAGGCGGTGTCTTCGACGCCCCGGGCGGCCCGCAGTTGGTTCCATGCGGCGAAGAACTGCTGGAAGTGCAGCTGTTGCTCGCGTCCGGTCAGATACAGGATCCGATCGGGCGCATACTCCTTCATCCGATATTCGAGGGTCGCGAGGTCTGTGGTGGCATACAGCGCCGCGCCGTCCGCCTTCCGGATGACCACGGTGGTTTCGCGGAGCATCTTGGGCTGAGCGTCTTCGGGGAACTGGACGATGACCGCCCCGTCGCTGATGGTGGCGACGTCGTGCTTCAGCAGATCTTCGACCACACCAGCGAGCATGTCGTTGTAGAAGCTCTCGCCGAGGGTGACGTCGAAGGTGGCGCCGATGCGGTTGTAGATGTCATCGCGTTCGATGCCGGAGATCTCCAAGAACCGCTGCCAGAGGGCGCGATTCTCCGGATCGCCGGCCTGCAGTCTGGCGGTCTCTTCGCGGGCCTGTTCTATCAAGGTGTCGTCATTTTCGGCCTTCTGACCGAAGGAGACATACAACCGCTCCAGCTCACCGATGGGATCCGCGGCGAGGTTGTCTTCATCGCGCCATCCTTTCCAGGCGACGATGATTTTGCCGATGGGGGTCCCCCAGTCGCCGATGTGGTTGTCGGCGACGGTGTTCCACCCGGCGGCCTGATGGAGGCGGAGCATGGTGTTGCCGATGATGGTCGAGCGCATGTGCCCGATGTGCATCCGCTTGGCGATGTTCGGCGAGGAGTAGTCGATGACCAGGGTCTTGCCTGCGCCAGACTGCGGCAGGTTGAGGTGCTCATCACCGACCATCTCGATGATGTGCCCGCACAGCCAGTCATCATCGATGAAGAAGTTGATGAAGCCCGGCCCGGCGACGGCGGTCTTGGCGATCGCGGGGTGTTCGGGCAGGTGATCGTGGATCTTCTGCCCGGCGGCCCGCGGGTTGAGGCCGTTGGCCTTTCCGACGCGGAAGGCGTGGTTGGACTGATAGTCGCCGAACTGCGGCTTGTTGGAGGCGACGACCGGATCGATGGGATCATCGCCGTTGCCCAGCCCGGCGGCGGCGATGGCGCGTCGGACCAGACCGGTCAGAATTTCAGGAACGGTCGGGTTTGCCATGGGTCCTCCGGGTTGATGAGCCTGCACCCCATAATGCCGTCCGTCGCCCGGTTCCAGCCGTTGGAGAATGTTTCGTTGGGGCGGATCGGATCTGGACCGGTTGGGTTCGTTGCGCTAACCGGGGGGCAGAGTATGACATCCTGTTGTTCCATTTTATCCGCCCCCTGGAGGTTGAATGTCTGCTCCTCCCGCAGAGGACACCCTGCCCGAGGCCAGCTCGCTCGACGCGCTGGACGGTGACGGCCTTGAGACGCTGTATCGCGAGATGCTGCTCATCCGCCGCACCGAAGAATTGGCTGCGAAGGCATATACCCAGCGAAAGATCCTGGGCTTCTGCCACCTGTATATCGGTCAGGAATCCGTCGCCGTCGGCTGCGCCGCGGCGACCGGCCAGGACTACTGGATCTCCGCGTACCGCGACCACGGCCACGCCATGGCCAAGGGCGTCCCAGCCAACGAGATGATGGCGGAGCTGTTCGGCCGTGAGACCGGCTCAAGCAAGGGCTACGGCGGCTCGATGCACATCTTCGACAAGCGCGTCGACTTCATGGGCGGCTGGGGCATCGTCGGCGGACACATTCCGCTGGCCAACGGCGTCGGCTGGGCCATCAAGCAGCGCAAAGAAGAGCGGGTCTGCGTCTGCTTCTTCGGCGACGGCGCCATGAACCAGGGCGCCACCTTCGAGGCGTTCTGCCTGGCGACGCTCTACAAGCTGCCGGTGATCTTCATCTGTGAGAACAACTTCTACGCCATGGGCACCTCGCTCGACCGGCAGAGCAAGCTCACCGACCTCAGCCAGCGCGCTGCGGGCGTGGGCATGGCCGCAGACCGGTTCGAAGGCTTCGACGTCGAGGTCGTGCGCGAGCGGATCGCCCGCGCCCGGGACTTCGCGGTCGCCGGCAACGGCCCTGTGCTTTTGGAGATCATCACCTACCGCTACCGCGGCCACTCGATGAGCGACCCCGCCAAGTACCGCCCCGCCGGTGAGCTGGACGAGAAGAAGCTCTCCGATCCGCTGCTCATCACCCGCAAGCGATTGCTGGAAGACTTCGACCGGACCGAGGAAGACCTCGAGGCCATCAAGACGGACGTCTACGCCGAGGCGCAGGGCGCCTGGGACTTCGCGGAGTCGAGCCCGACGCCCGACACCTCGAAGCTGTACGACTACATCTATTCGGAGAGCAACTGAGCATGGCGAACCTACAGATTCGAGAAGCGCTCCGCCGCGCGATGAACGAAGAGATGCGCCGCGACGAGAGCATCTTCCTCATGGGTGAAGAGGTCGCGCAGTACAACGGCGCCTATAAGGTCAGCCAGGGCATGCTCGAAGAATTCGGCGATCAGCGGGTCGTCGACACCCCCATCGCCGAGGCGGGCTTCGCCGGGCTGGGCATCGGGGCCGCGATGGTCGGGATGCGCCCGATCATCGAGTTCATGACCTGGAACTTCTCGCTGGTCGCCTTCGACCAGCTGATCAACACCGCCGCCAAGACCTACCTGATGAGCGGCGGCCAGTACAACCTCCCCATCGTCTTCCGCGCTCCCAACGGCGCCGCCGAGAACCTCAGCGCACAGCACTCGATCAGCGTCGACAGCCTGTATGCCCACTTCCCCGGCCTCAAGGTGGTCACCTACTGCACCGCCGATGACGCCTATGGGCTGTTGAAGGCCGCCATCCGCGACAACGACCCGGTCATCTTCCTGGAAGCGGAGATGACCTATGGCGTTAAGGGTGAAGTCCCCGATGAAGAATACGTCATCCCCATCGGCAAGGCGCGGACCCGGAACACCGGCTCTGACGTCACCATCATCAGCTGGGGCAAGCAGATATTCAACTGTATGGACGCCGTCCGTACCCTTGAGAAGCAGGGCATCTCGGTTGAGCTTCTCGACCTGCGCTCGCTCCGGCCGCTCGACGAGGAGGCCCTGTACACCGCGGTGGCCAAGACCGGCCGCGGCGTAATCGTCCAGGAGGGCCACGTCTACGCCGGCGTCGGCGCCGAGATCGCTGCCCGCTGTAACGAGGTCTGCTTCGGCTACCTTGAGGCGCCCATCGTCCGCGTCACCAACCGCGACGTCCCCCAGCCCTACGCGACGGAACTCGAAAAATTGGTCATGCCCAACCCTCAGCGCATTATCGACGCGGTCCATCGCGTCTTGGAGAAGTAGACCGATGGCGGAATTTTTCTTGATGCCCCAGGCCTCTCCTACGATGGAGGCCGGCAAGGTCCTCGAATGGCACAAGTCCGAAGGCGACGCCCTCGCCCCACAGGACGTCATCGCCGAGGTGGAGACCGACAAGGCCGCGATGGAGGTCGAGGTCTTTGACCCCGGCTATCTCCTCAAGATCATCGTCCCCGCAGGCACCGAGGCGAAGGTCGACCAGCCCATCGCCATCATCGGCCAGTCCGCCGATGAAGACTACGCAGACCTCCTCACCCAGCTCGGCGACGCCGCTCCCGCCGCCCCTCCTGCCGAAGCGCCTGCGCCCGCTCCAGAACCGGCACCAGCACCGGCCGCCGTTGAGGAAGAGGTCGTGACCGACGCGGCCTACTTCCTGATGCCCCAGGCCTCTCCCACGATGGAGGCCGGCAAGATCCTCGCATGGCACAAGTCCGAAGGCGACGCCCTCGCCCCACAGGACGTCATCGCCGAGGTGGAGACCGACAAGGCCGCGATGGAGGTCGAGGTCTTTGACCCCGGCTATCTCCTCAAGATCCTTGTCCC
>JBCBLB010000440.1:0-8334 GCA_038520555.1 Myxococcota bacterium
CAGCTCCTCATCCATCGCATCCATCAACGCGGCGCCCATGGCGACCGCTGCCGAGGAGAGGTTGTCTGCATCGATGCCCGTCAGCACCAGCTCGGAAGACTCATCGCCCTCAGACGCTGCGGAGGTCCGAGAGAAGCTCGCCCCCACGACCGTAGAGACCGTGGCGCCCGCCAACGAGGCGGCGGCGAGCTGCAGGATGCGCTTCCGGCTGATGGGTTGGTTGATCAGATTTGTGGCGTTCTTTTCAATCATTGGGTTGCCTTTCAGGAGAGGAATCATGGGCGCTGCGCTCATCCCCAGAGCGCAACGGTACGATATTGGTGCTCCGTTACAACGCCGTCACAACCTCGGTTTCCCGCGCTCGCTCTGACCCCGGCTTGCCGGCGCGATCCGTCCTGTGGGTACACTTCGACAATGAAGCCCGCTGCGATCCTCATTGACCTCGATGGCGTCGTCTTCCTCGGTGGAGAGCTGATTGAGGGCTCCCGTGACGCCATCCAACAACTTCGAGAAGCGGAAATTCCCATTCGCTTCCTCACCAACACCACCACCCTCTCCAAGCGGTTGTTGGTCGAGAAGCTTTTGAGCCTTGGCGTCGAGGTCCGACCCGAGGAGATCTTCACCCCCGCCTCGAACGCGTCTGCGTGGATGGATGCCGATGAGCGGGGGCGGGGGTATCGGCTCATCGGCGCACCCGCCCTTGTCGAAGATCTCGGCGAGGGCGCCCTGGCGATCGATGATCCCCAGCGGGCAGATTGGGTGGTCATCGGTCTGCATCCCCCTTCTCTGACCCATGACAACCTGTCTGTCGCCCTCCGAGACCTACGCGGTGGCGCCCGTCTCATCGCGTTGCATGTCAACCGAACCTGGGTCCGACCGCATGGACTCGATATCGGACTCGGTGCCTTCGTGAAGGCGCTGGAATACGCCTCAGAGAAGGGCCCCACGGTGATCGCAGGGAAGCCCTCGCCGATGTTCTTTGAGGCGGCGCGGCTGAGCCTCCCCCCGACGCTTCACGACGACGAGCGGATCTGGATGGTCGGTGACACCCTCGACAGCGACGTCGGCGCCGCACAGTCGCTCGGGCTCCGCGGCGCTCTGGTCATGTCTGGGAAGACGGATGCGGAGCGGCTGAGGCGAGGGGACGTCCGGCCAGACCAGGTCTCGAAGGATCTCGCCGCCTTCGTCCGCTTCGCCATCAACCTGGGGTAAGACAGTGAGATTGGCGTGCCCATCGATATCCTTGAAGATCAGGGCCACCATCTCAGCGCACCCTCCACGATCCCGACGGCGCTCGCGAAGCTTCGGGGAACACAGCGGGAAGAGGGCGGCTGAGACGTTATCCTCAAGCATCCACGACGTGAGGTTCTGATGATGTGGTTGCTCGGGTTTGCCTCGATCGGGTTCGGTCAGGATTGGACCAATACGCTTGAAGCCGTCAAGCCGGCCGTTGTCTCGATTCAGGTCAACGCCACCCGCTCCTTCGACACGAACTCTGCTGGCTTCTCCTATGCCACCGGGTTCATCGTCGACGCCGAAAACGGCATCATCCTCACCAACCGGCACGTCGTCACTCCCGGGCCGGTGGTCGCTGATGCGGTCCTCCTCAACAATGAAGAGGTCAGCCTGACGCCCATCTACCGCGATCCGGTCCACGACTTCGGCTTCTATCGCTTCGATCCCGATGAGGTGCAGTTTCTTGATCTGGTTGAGCTGGAGCTGGCGCCTGAAGCTGCCCGCATCGACACCGAGGTGCGCATTATCGGCAACGATGCCGGTGAGAAAGGCGCCATCCTCCGTGGGACGTTGAGCCGGCTGGACCGACCGGCGCCGGTGTATGGCCGCGGCCGGTACAACGACTTCAACACCTTCTATATCCAGTCCGCCTCGGGGACCTCAGGGGGGTCGTCGGGCTCGCCGGTGCTCAACATCAAGGGGCAGGTCATCGCCCTCAACGCCGGCTCCAAGCGCACCGCTGCGTCGAGCTATTTTCTGCCCCTCGACCGCGTCGAGCGCGCCCTCGGGCTTATCCAGGCCGGCCTGCCCGTCACCCGCGGCACCCTCCACGCCACCATGACCCAGCTCCCCTACGATGAGCTTGAGCGGCGCGGGCTGCCCGAAGACGTCGAGGCCCGGATGCGGCAGCGGTTTCCAGACACCACCGGCCTGCTCGTGGTCGATAAGCTCGTCCCTGCTGGCGCTGCTGATGGGATCCTTCGCCCCGGTGACATCCTCGTCGGCGTTCAGCAGGCGCCCCTCGCCGCCTTCGTCCCCCTCGAAGCCGCCCTCGACGACAACGTGGGCCGGCCGCTCTCCCTTCAGATCGTCCGAAGCGGCGTGGAGATGAGCGTCGAGGTCGACGTCGCCGATCTGCACGCGTCTTCGCCGGACAGCTACCTGGAGATCGGTGGGGGCATCGTCAACGACCTGTCCTACCAGAAGGCCCGGACCTACGGCCTTCCGATGGAGGGCGTGTTCGTCGCCTCTACCGGCTACGCCCTCTCTCGGGCCGGCGTCCTGGACAGCGCCATCATCATCGAAGTCGATGGGATGCCCACGCCGACGGTGAAGGACTTCGAGGACATCATGGCTGCGGTCCCCGAAGGGGAAGCCGCCCTGGTTCGCTATTTCCACCCCAACAATCCCAGCCGGCAGTTCGTCTTCCCCGTCGAACCGGATCGGGAGTGGTTCCCCATGCAGCGCTGCACCCTGGATCCGGAGACGGGGCTGTGGCCCTGCGCGCCCTCTCCATCGCCGCCGCCGCCCCCAGATCCCCAGGTCGTGAGCACCACGTTCCGGATGCCTCGGGATCGGGTCGCTCGGAAGCTGGCGCCGTCGTTGGTGATGATCGACTTTGACATTCCGTTCCGGGCCAGCGGTGTCTATGGCGCGACCTTTCGCGGCGCGGGGCTGGTCGTCGACGCCGAGCAGGGGCTGGTCGCCTGCGACCGGGACACCGTGCCGATTCGGTTGGGGGAGGTCATGCTCACCTTCGCCAGCGCCGTTCAGGTCCCTGCAGAGGTCGTCTGGCTGCACCCCGAACATAACGTCGCCTTGCTCCGCTACGATCCAGCGCTGCTCGGGGACACCCCCATCAAGAGCGCGCGGCTCAACACCGAACCCCTACATGAGGGCGACACCGTCTGGCAGATCGGGCTCGGGGCGGATGAGACGGTGGTGGCGCGGAAGACGACCATCGAGCGTCGTCGGCCCACCAACCTCCCGCTGCCACGGACGCCGTTCTTTCGAGACAGCAACCTCGCCCTGTTCGACCTGGAGAGCGTCGTGCCCTCGGTCGGGGGAGTGCTCACCGATAAGAAGGGGCGGGTACAGGCGACCTGGGCCTCGTTCGTCGACCTCTCCGATGATCCCTCCGCGGGGTTGCAGGGGATGCCGGCGCGGGTCCTCAAGGAGAGCATCAACAGCGTCAACCAGACCTCGCTGCAGACCCTGGGGGTCGAGCTTCTGGAAGTCAACCTCGCCGACGCGCGGCGGCTCGGGCTTCCGGAGACGGACGCCCAGATGCTCGACGCGCACGACGACGCTCGCCGGATTTTGGCGGTCAGCCGGCTTCGGGCGGGCGCACCGGCGGTCAACCAGCTCCGGGCGGGCGATCTGATCTTGACCATCAACGACCAGCCCGCCACGCGGTTCGCAGAGGTTGAGGCGGCGTCTCGGGGAGAGCGGGTCCGGGTGGAGGTCTTCCGGGCCGGCGAGCGGATGACCCTTGAGGTGCCCACCATGCCGCTGTCGACGCAGGGTGTCGAGCGGGTGGTGAGCTGGGCGGGGGCGTTGTTGCATGAGACCCCGCCGTGGGTGGCCATCCAGCGGGGCGTCGAGGCGAAGGGCGTCTATGTGTCCTGGTACTGGTACGGCGGCCCGGCGGCCCGGTACGGCCTCCGCGGCACCCGACGAATCATCGCCGTCGATGGCGCCGATGTGAACGACCTGGACGCCTTTCTGGAGCAGGTGAGGGGGCGCCGGGATCGGGAAGCCATCGAGCTGACGACCAAGCGGCTGGATGGCCGGGTCGAGGTCCTGACCCTGCGGCTGGACCTGGAATACTGGCCGACCGCTGAGCTGACACTCGGTGCCAACGGCTGGGTCCGGCGCGAGCAGTAGACGCCACAACCGAACCGCCCCTCTCTCCACACACAGAGTGGAGAGAGGGGCGGGTGGGCATGGGATATCGGGAGCGCGCAGGGGCTCAGCCGGTGAACGCCTGAATCCCGGTGATCCAACGCCCTAAGATGAGGTTGTGGATGTCATGGGTGCCCTCGTAGGTGTAGACGCTCTCGAGGTTGGCCATATGGCGCATGACCGGGTACTCGTCAAGGATCCCGTTGGCGCCGTGGATATCACGAGACATCCTGGCGATCTTCAGGGCGACGTCGACGTTGTTCATCTTGGCCAGCGAGATCTGCTCGTGGAACAAGGTGCCGTCGTCCTTCATCTTCCCCAGGTGCAGGGCGAGCAGCTGACCCTTGGTGATCTCGCGGAGCATATACGCCAGCTTGTTCTGGATGAGCTGGAAGCTGGCGATGGGCTTGTCGAACTGGATGCGAGAGAGGGCGTAGTCGCGGGCCGAGTGATAGCAGGCCATCGCGGCGCCCATCGCGCCCCAGGAGATCCCGTAGCGGGCATTGTTGAGGCAGGAGAAGGGGCCGCGGAGGCCGCGAACCTCCGGCAGCAGCCGATCCTTGGGGATCCGGCAGTCGTCGAGGACGATCTCCCCGGTCGCAGAGGCGCGCAGCGAGTGCTTCCCATGCATCTCCGGGGTGGTGAAGCCCTTGTCGCTGCGCTCGACGATGAAGCCGCGGATGTCCCCCTCAAGCTTGGCCCAGACCACCGCGAGATCGGCGATGGGGGAATTGGTGATCCACATCTTCGCGCCGTTGAGGATGTAGCTGTCGCCGTCCTCAACCGCGCGGGTGATCATGCCGGAGGGGTTGGAGCCGTGGTCGGGCTCGGTGAGCCCGAAGCAGCCGATCAGCTCTCCGGCAGCCAGCCCGGGGAGGTACTTCTCTTTCTGGGCTTCGGTTCCAAACTTCCAGATGGGGAACATCACCAGGGAGCCCTGAACGCTGACGAACGATCGGATCGCCGAGTCGCCCCGCTCCAGCTCCTGGCAGGCGACGCCGTAGGCGACGTTGCTCATCCCTGCGCAGCCGTAGCCGTGCAGGTTCATGCCCAACAGCCCCATCTCGCCGATCTGAGGGATCAGCTCGCCGGGGAAGGTCCCGGCGCGGGCGTGTTGCTCGATGATCGGGATGACGTTGTCTTCGACCCAGTTGCGGACGAGGTCCTGGACCATCCGCTCTTCGTCGGAGAGGTGGGCGGTGATGTTGTAGAAGTCGACGCCTTCGAATCGGGCCATCGGGGGTACTCCTAAAAGAGGGTGCGGTTCAGCGAGCGTACTCGATCGCCATCAGGTCCCACGCCTGCTCGACGGGGGCTTGATCATCTGTGAGGACGCGGGAGGACTCCCATCCCTCTACCTCGCCGATGATTTTCTTGCGAAGCCGGCTGCGGACCCGGCCGAGGGCCATCTCGGTCCGCTTGTCCAGCGTCTTCTCGATCTGGTCGGCCGCCAGGAACTTGTCCTTCTCCTGACGGGTCGCGATGAGGATGTCGTTGGAGGTGGTGGCGTCGATGAGGATGACGGTGGGGAAGGTCTCCCGCAGGGTCTTGTAGATCATCCCCGCCAGGCTCCGCGAGACGCCCCGGACGCTGGCCACGTTGATGGCGACGATGCCGTCTTCGGTCAGGTGCGCGTCGACCTGCTCGAAGAACTCGTCGGTCACCAGGTGAAAGGGGATGTAGGGCTGACGGTAGGCGTCCATCATGATCAGATCGTACTTCTTGTCGGTGAACTGAAGGTAGATCCGACCGTCCATCACGATGGGGGTGATGCGCTCGTCGGCGTTGTCGAAGAACTCTTCGCCGACCTCGACGACCTTGCCGTCGATCTCGACGCCGTCGATCTCGACGTTGGGGAAGACCTCCAGCATCTGCCGGCCGATGGTCCCCCCGGCGAGGCCGATGATGAGGACATCCTTAAAGTCGGTCAGATCGTCGGCATAGAAGGGGGCTGAGGCCATATAGCTCCATACCCCGCGGATCTGGTCGTCGGGGTCGGGGCACTTGACCGAGTGGATGCCGACGCCCTCATTCAAATACAGGTGGTAGGCATCTTCACACTTGCCATACGGTTCCTGGACGACCTGGATAAAGTGGTACAAGCTCTCGCCTTCCCAGACCAGCCCGTCCATGGGGCGGACGCTGCCCGTGGGCAACAGCATCAGCGCCGCCGCGATCGCCGGCGGGATCGCGGCGGCAGACTTCGTCAAGAAGCCCGCCGCGCTCGCCCCCAGCAGCAGGACCCCCACGAAGATGAACGTGTTCCGAACCCCGAGCAACGGCAGCAGGACGATGGCGGGCAAGAAGCTGCCCAGGATGCTGCCGAAGGTCGACAGGGCATAGAGCTGTCCGGCGGCTTTGCCCGATGACTCCACCTCATCCACGGCGAGGCGGACGGCCCAGGGGCTGACCATCCCCATCAGGGTCACCGGCATCGCGAACAGGCCGAGTGTGGCGATCAGTCCGCCGATGAGCGTCGCGAAGGCGACCGTGGGCTCATCGAGCGTTCGACCCATCAGCAGCGGGCGAAGCGTCGCCGAGGCGGCCCGAAGGATGGGCATCCCCAGGAAGGGAATCAGGATGACGAGCACCGAGGCCGCACCAGAGATGCGGCTGAGGGCCTTGAGGGTCGGATAGCGGTCCGCGTAGCGGCCGCCCAGCCAGTACCCCAGCGAGAGGAAGCCCATCATCGAGCCAATGAGGACCGTGGTGACGATGAGAGAGGTCCCGAAGAACGGGGCGAGCAAGCGAAGACCGGTCATCTCTACCGCCATCACGCTGAGGCCGCTGACGAAGACCAGGATCTTGAGCAGTTGTTTAGACATAAGACGGTGTCCTAATCGGGGCTTGGGGGGATTGTCGAGCGCTCACCGCGAAGGAAGGCTCTCCAGGGCTTCCTTCGCCGCGATCCGGACGACCGGGTCCTCGTCGTCCAGCATGGCTTGTAGCGCCTCACGCTGGGTTTTTGCGCCCAGGTCTTCGAGCGCACGGCACGCCTCCGCCCGGACCACCGGGTGGTGGTCCTGCAGCGCAGGCGCCACCATGGCCACCGCACGCGGATCGCCGGAGAACCCCATCAGCTGAACGATCAGGTACCGCAGCTTGGCGTTCCGCGTCGCCTGCTGGTAACACTCCTTCAAGTCCGGCAGCGCCTCGCCGCGATCAAACAGGATGGCGTCGAACGCGCGATCCGCGCGATCTGGATCGGGGTCGCACAGCGCCTCGAACAGATCCGCGTAACGTGGACGGATGGTCAAATCCTTCTCCTCTGAGCGGCTTCCCTTTGTAACACCCAACCGGTTTTCGTATGCTCATACTCATTTCGAATGACGATGGCGTCCACGCTCCCGGCCTCGCCGCGCTCGCCAGCGCGGCCACGGCCCTCGGTGACGTCTACGTCGTCGCACCAGCCACCGAACAGTCCGCCAGGTCCCATGGCTTGACGATGCACGACCCGCTCCGCGTCCGCCCTCTGGGCGATCAGCGGTACTCGGTCACCGGAACCCCCGCAGACTCCGTCTACCTCGCCCTCAACCATCTGCTGCCCCGGGCCCCTGACCTTGTCCTCTCCGGCATCAACCGCGGCTCGAACCTGGGCTCAGACGTGCACTACTCCGGCACCGTCGCCGCCGCCCGTGAAGCCGCCCTCAACAACATCCCCGCCCTCGCCGTCTCCCTCTCGCCCCGATCCCGAGACGAGAGCCGGTACCACTACGACGTCGCCGCAGAAGTCGCCGTCGAGGTGGCCCGGAACCTCGCCGCCGATCCTCCGCCACACGGCATCTTCCTCAACCTCAACGTCCCCGATCTTCCCCGGGAACAGATCCTCGGCATCCGCCCAGCGCCGCTATGTGAGCGGATGTATGCCCCCCTCGTCCAGGAAGGCCGCGATCCCCGGAATCGGCCGTATTACTGGATCGGAGGGCCCGCCCGCGGCTTCGGGGGAGGGGACCACACCGACGGCGCCCTCGTCGAGCGGGGGTTCGCCACCCTGTCACCGATGCGCCTCGACCCCACCGCCTATGAAGAGATGGCGCGCCTATGGCAGTGGTTCCCCAACGGTTGAGCTACTCCAGCCCGATCGTCCGCTTGATCAACGGCTTCAGCGTCGTCTCGACGGCTTCGGGGCCGTAGACGATCGCATAGTAGATCCCTGCGCCCGCGATGGACGCCGCGACCGGGGCGAGCAGGATG
>JBCBLB010000234.1:0-12733 GCA_038520555.1 Myxococcota bacterium
CCCGAGAAGCTGCCTTGCTCCAGCAGGGTTCGTGCGTCCATGTCGTCACGCAGGATCAGATCCAGATAGGCGTCGAGCGGGCGCATCCCGTCTGGTCGGGTCTCTTCGTCTGGCCGGCCGACCGGCCCGCCCCGCTCCAGGTCGGCGTCTGAGTTGTCATCGGTCCAGCCGTAGTGGTTCATGCCCTCAACGACGCCCAGCCACCGCTCGGTGGGGAACTGCTCCCAGCCCTCACGGACCTCTTCGGGGGTCGAGGAGGTGTCGTTCCCACCGACCAGGGAGAGGATCGGATCGGCATGCCGGCTGAGGTCGGTCCCCTCGGCGGCGAAGGAGCCGAGCAAAAACAGACCGGCGAACCGGCCTTCGGGTTGGGCCCACTGGACCGCGGCGGCGACGCCGCCCAGCGAGTGCCCGCCGACCATTGCGGGGGCGTCGGCGTCGATGAGTCCTTCGAAGACGCCGTCACCGTCGATCACGGCGTCGAGGGCGATGAGGCCGTTGTCGCTCTCCAGCAAAGCGAGGTTGTTGACGTGATCGGGGGACAGGACCACATAGCCCCGTGAGGCGAAGTGTGCGGCCATCCAGCGGGTTCGTTCTGTGGTCACGAACCCGCCCTGGACGAGCACGATGGCGGGGGCGGGCAGCACGTCGCCGTCCGGTTCTCCGCGGTCGTCTGCAGGGAACATGACTTCGACGTCGATGGACTCGACGACACGGGCCTGAACGCGGGTCTGGAGCCATGCGGCGCCGTAGGGGCCGCGGTCACCCTGGGCGAAATCTTGTGCGGTGTCTGGGAGAAACCAGACGGTGCCCGGTCCTTCTGGGGCGGCGCACCCGGCGAGCGCCAGCCAGAGCCCTACCAACGGGCTTCGACGACGTCGACGGAGCGGTACAAACACCGCGCGCCGTCTGGGACGGCGAACATCGAGATCTGCCGCTCGCCGGGGGCCAGATTTTTGAAGCGGACGGGCTTCTCAGGGGCGCAGTCAGACACCACTGTCACGGACGAGACCGTCTGATCGCTGCGGTTGCGGACGGCGAGCCGAATCCCAGGCGTGCCGTCAGGCCGAGGCTTGCGGCGCATCTTGACCTGGAGCCAGGGTTCGGGGCTCTGCTGGGCGCCCACCGGGCGCGCCGAGAAGGTCACCCGGTTTCGGGCCATGTCGATCTCAACGCCCAGGGCTTCCAGCGCGTTCCGACCGAGCACGCCGTCGAGCGCGCCGCCACAGGGAGAGCAGGACGCGACGGTGAAGTCATCGATGGCGGCCCCGGCGACCTGCATGGTCGGGAACCGGTACAGCCGCTCAACCTGTTTGTCCATCTTGACAGTGACGTCGCTGTTTGCATCCCGCCACCGGTCGATGGCGGACCGCTTGATCTGGGTCAGCGCTGCGCCGGTATCCAGACGCATCCGCAACGTCTGCGTCTGTTGACCGGGAACAGTGAAGGGGACGTCCACGACGATCCCGTCGAGGCCCGTGATGATGGGCGTCGCATGCGCGCGTCCAAACATCGCGCTGTTTTCCACACCGACCGCAGCGATCAAAACCGCCCCGGCTGCCCCCACCATCCACATCCACGTCTTGTTCATACCCACAGTCTACCGCTCCTTTCCCCGGTCCACCACCGGTGATCATCGACCCTGTAGATCTTGATCGGGCACGTCGAGGGCTTCTTCAACCCCCCATCGGGTTTACAGCAGGGCCCGGATCTGCGCCTCCAGCGCGCTCAGATCGGCGGGCTCCGTCAGGTCCAGGACGGCGCGACCGTCCCGATCGTAGAGGACAAACAGCGGGATCGCCTCATGGAAGGCGACGCCTTGTCGCTTGAACATCTCCGTCAAGCCAGGGAGGGTCCAGCCGTCCACCCGCACCGGCGCGTACTCGCGGCCACGGACCGCTCGCCACGCCTGGAGGCTCTCGGCCGAGGTGTCCACAGAGACCCCGACGGTCTGCAGCCCATAGACCCGGAGCCGATCGATCATCGCGGAGACGGCGGGCGCGGTCCTGGTGCAGGTCCCACACCAGCTGGCGTAGACCTCAAGGAGGACCACACACCCCCGCTGCGCTTCGATGAGCGCCGGGATCTGTTCGGTGGTGACGATCCGCAGGGGAGCATCGGGGTCCGGCGTGGCGGCGCAGTGAGGGGCCGCGAAGGCCGAAGCGGTGAACAACCAGAGAAGAAGCGCGCTCATGCTCATGGCCTATCTGAATCTCCCCCCTGATCCTCCATGAGAGTCGGGCCGTTCATAAGATTGATATAAGATGCCAGCAATGTATCGATCTCATACATGGGATACAGGGTGCACGACATCTTCAGTGGCAGTGGGTTTCACGGGCATGGACCCCTGCCACTGAAGACGCCCATTTGGCGAATCGCGTTGTTCTGTTCCAGGCGATGGTCCTGATCGTGCTCATCGTGTGAGACGGCTGCATCCGTCTTTGGTGACATCTCCTCGAACTGCCGGCGCGCTACAATTTGGCGGCGGTTCAGAGAAGGCTGCGCCTCGACCCGGATAAACGTCGGATGAGGAGGATCGAACCATGAAGCAATGTCCGGTATGTGGCGAGATGATGAAGACCGAGAAGCGCGGCGAAGTTGAGGTCGACGTCTGTGAAAAGCACGGGATGTGGCTCGATCGGAAGGAGTTGTTGTTGTTGACCGAGCAGGCCCGCTATGAAGACGGCCGCTTCGTCTGGCAGGACCTGTTCCGGACACCGAAGTACGTTGAGACCGATCGGGAGCGCATCCTGTTCTGTCCCATCAGCGGTGAGCAGATGCAGCTCGTCGACTATAAGGGGGTGACCATCGATTGGTCCCCTGAGCATGGCGTCTGGCTGGACAACGGTGAGCTGGAAGCGATCATCAACAACCTTCGCCTGGATCCCCGTTACATCCGTGGCGTCGCCCTGCGGCTATCAGAAACTCGGTTTTAAAGGAGTCTGCATGTCCTATACCGCCATCAAACTGGTCAAGCGTCCGGAAGGCATGATCACACCGGATATTTTTGAGGTCGCGACGCTTGCGCGTCCGCCGCTGACAGAAGGGCGGGTCCGCATCAAGCAGAGCCATATGTCGCTCGACCCCGCGATGCGGGGCTGGATGAACGCGAGCCGCCGATCGTATGTCGCGCCGGTTGAGCTGGGTTCGGTGATGCGGGCGCTGGGTTTCGGCGAAGTCATCGAGACCACGGTGGACGCCTTCCCGGTGGGCGCGAAGGTGATGGGGATGTTCGGCTGGGCGGAAGAGGCGGTCCTGCCGGCGAAGTACCTGACGCCGATCCCCGGCGGCGTCGACGCGTCGCTGGCGCTGTCGGTTCTGGCCATCCCCGGTCAGACCGCGGTCTATGGGTTGTTTGACCTCGGCGAGCCCAAGGCCGGCGAGACGATCATCATCACCGGCGGCGCCGGCGCGGTGGGCAGCCTCGTCGGACAGATGGCGAAGGCTGAGGGGCTGCGGGTCATCGGGGTCTCCGGATCCGATGACAAGCGCCGCTGGATGGAAGAGACCCTGGGCTACGACGCCACGGTCAACTACAAGCGCGAGACGCTGTGGGACGACCTCAAGCAGGCGGCGCCCGATGGGATCGACATCTTCTTTGAGAACACCGGCGGCCCCATCCAGCACATGATCGTGCCTTTGATGAACCCGTTCGGCCGGGTCGTCGTCTGCGGCATGATCGCGGACTACAACAAGACGAAGCCGTCCCCCGGGCCGAGCTGGGTGACCTTCATCATGAAGCGGCTTCGGGTGCAGGGCTTCGCGCTGACCGACCACAACGATCGGGCCGTGGAGTTCATCCAGCGGCTGCTCGGTTACGTTCAGGCCGGCAAAATCCAACACCGTGCCCACATCATCGACGGCCTGGAGAACGCCATCACAGGCATCAACCTGCTGTTCACCGGTGAGAAGCAGGGTAAGCTTATCGTCCGGTTGTGAGTGTGGGTCAGGTCCGGGACTCTGCCCGCCGCTTGAAGGCGTCGAGGGTGGTGGGCAGGGTCGTCCCGGTCAAGGTGGAGACGATCCGCTTGGGGACGAACATGCCGACGCTGACGTCCAGGCGGTAGGTCGCCCGGGTCTGGTTGTTGCCCAGGTCTTCGAGCACCCAGCCGCCGGTGTTGCTCTTGAGGATGTTGGAGCGCACGAAGGTCCAGGACACCGTCCGGGGGCGGTCGCCGGAGAGGCGGATGGTGTAGCGGACCGTCTTGATGAGGTTCAGCTCGAAGGTGACCACCGAGGCATCGTCGGTCTGCTCTTCGACGGTGACCTTGGAGATGTCCTTGAGGAATTCGGGGTATCGCGCATAATCCGCGATCACATCGTAGAGGACCTCAGGCGAGGTGTTGATCACAATCGAGCGCTCAGCGCCGGGCATAGGGGCTCCCAGGAGGGGGGACAGGCCCCCTCTTAACCGGTCCCAATCGCCAACAAGCCGGTCGCCCGACTCAACCAGACCTGATCGCCGCTCACCAGGGCCTGCTCTCCGGAAGAGCGCGCCTCGATCCGTCCTTGTCGGATGATCTGTCGGGCGGGCGCCAGCAGCTGGATCCGACCGCCGCCCAGCCACGCCAGGTGCCGTCGCGACAGGCTCGGGTCTGTGAGCTGGGTGTCTTCATAGAGGCAGTGTTGGCTTCGGGTGGGCTCGGCCCATCGGCCGATGGTCTCCCCCGCCGCTGGGAACACCCGCCGGCCGTCTTCCGGGCCGCCGATGACCTCAAACCCGTCGGGCGGCGTGGTGGGTCGTGTTGGAAGGTTGGTCCAGGTCTGCACGGTCGCGGTCTGCCCCCCGGCGACCGCGACCAGACCAGAGGATCCGGACAGCCGCTGGATGATCGGCCCCGCCTGTTCGAGGACGACCCGCCACAGCCACGCCAGGTTGAACTGGCGCGGAAGGTGGGCGCCGATGGCCTGCAGCCGGGGAGACAGCCGCGTCGCGCTGGTGCGCCCGGGGACCGGCAAGAGCTGCGCCAGCCCGTCGCGAATCTCTGCGATGCGGAGGGCGAGCGGATAGCGGATGGCCTCCAGGCCAGCGATCGGTGGGCGCTCCGCGAGGGCCAGGGCGAGGTGCTCGACCCCGATGAACCCCGAGCCGAGCGCCTCTGCGATCTGGTAGACCGCCGCGAGGTGCGCCGCAGCGTCCGGCCCCGGCGTCGGCCACCCCTCTGGGTGCCATTGCTCTGAGGTCGGCTGTAACGATGTTGTCGCGGATTGCAGATCGCCTATCAGCAGCCGCAGGCGGTGCCAGCGGGCGTCCGGGAAGGGCGAGGCCAGCCCGCGCACCGCGCGCCGTCCCGCCTGGATCGCCGACGCCAGCGAAGCCCCGTCTCGAAGCGCCGGGTAGACCCCGGACAAAAACGCCTCCGCCGCGGAGACCGACAGCTTGCCGCTGGAAGACACCACCGCGCGGGCCCCCGCAGCGATCAGACGCTCGGCGAGGCCGTCCATCTCTGCCGGCAGATCGGCGCCGCCCTCACAGACGCTCAGCACCACCAGATCCGTCTGGCTGAGCAGCGGAGAGAGCAGGTGGACCGCCGTGCCAGACGCCATCTCTGCATCTCCTGCCCCGAGCAGGCGGAGCTGGTCGGTCAAGGTTTCGCCGTGGCAGATGAAGTGCAGGATCATCGGCCCCGAGTCCGACACCGCCGATGGATCGACGGGCAGCGGCGCCGGGAGATTCAGCTCCGCGCAGATCGCCCGGAGACGCCGCGCGATCCGAGAGACGTTGGGGTCGTCCGGTTGGGGGATCCAGCAGCGGGTCTGGAGCGGCCCGGGGCGCACCGGGCGGCCAGGGCGGCCGGGCGCAAGGCGAAGGACCGCGCCCCCAGCGCTCTCCAGCGGCGGGGCTGTCGGAGATGAGGCCAGCAGCTCCCAGGGCAGCGCGCGGGCTTGTTGGTTCTCTACGTCGATGATTACGACCAGATCTTCTTCGCGGCCCTCGCTGACGCCGATCAGGCGCGCCCACTCATGGGCCAGCCGGCTGTCTTCACTCAGCGCTGCGGCAAGCTGTCGGCCCATCGCCTCTTCTGCAGCGGTCTGTCGGCTGTCCCGGCCCGGAAGGAGGACCACCGCCCCGCCGCTGAGGTCGCCAGACGCTCGGGAGAGCAGAGACGCTGCGGTCTCTGCGGACAAGTCACCGCGCGCGCCCCGGGTGTCGCGATCGCGAAGCGAGACACGCCAGGTGCCATCCGCGTTTCGGTCGACCCGAAGGTGTATCAACACAACCTCTCACCTCGCCTGGGCGTGAGCCCTGCACTTGTATCATGTCGCTGTCACTGAGATATAGCCAGGGCATGCCTCCGTTCCACCTCGCCATCCCCGTCGATGATCTCGACGCAGCCCGCCACTTTTATGTCGACGTTCTCGGATGCTCCGTCGGCCGCATCGACGACGCCTGGATCGACTTTGACTTCTTCGGACATCAGGTCACCGCGCATCTGCACCCCGATGAGGGTGGGCATGTCGACACCAACCAGGTCGACGGAGACGACGTCCCCGTGCGGCATTTTGGCGTCGTGCTGGGGTGGGATGACTGGGAAGCCCTCGCCCAACGCCTCCATGCGGCGGCCCAGGCCTTCTTGATGGAGCCGCATGTCCGGTTCGTCGGACAGATCGGCGAGCAGGGAACCTTCTTCCTCAACGATCCCGCTGGCAACGCGCTGGAGTTCAAGGCGTTCCGCGATCCCTCCCGGCTGTTCGCGTCCTGATGGAGATGCTCGTCCCCGCTGCGATCCTCGCTGGGTTTGCGATCGTCTGGTTGGTGTTCCGCCCTGACCCCGAGCGGGCCCGGACCATCGAGACATATGTCCTCAAAGGCGCCCGAATCATCGACGTCCGCGACCCAGGCGCCTACCGCCAGCGCCACATCCAAGACGCCGAGAATATCCCCACCGATCACCTGCCACACGGGCTCACCCCCGACGAACGGATCATTGTCTATGGGCAGGATGAAGAGGAGAGCGCACGGGCCGCCCAACGGCTCCGCGATCGCGGCTTCGCACATGTCGTCGACGCAGGGCCGATGAGCCACTGGCCCATTCCACAGCCCGGTTGAGCGGTGACCCCCGCCTCCGGGTGAGGCGGAACAGAGACATCACTCCGCTGCTGAAAACGCCGACCAGTGCGATAGGATCCGTGCCTGCACCGCCTCCGGCGAGTGGGCATAGACCCACGCCTCGAAGTCCGCCTCTGTGTTGCGGAGCGACCGAATAAACCCGCCCAGCCGCTGCCCATGAAGATCAGGGATCAGGGCTTGGACGATCTGGCCGTTGAACCGCCCGCGGACGACCGCGACCCGATCCGCCAGCCGGTCCTCCGCAGCGATCGCTGCGGTGAGATTCGCTTCGGGGAACGCCGCCATCACCGAAGGCAGGTAGCTGTCACGATAATCACACACTTGAGCGATGTCGTTGGCCTCGATCCACTCCAGCAGCCGGCGCATCGTCGGACGCTGCCGGGAGCGCTGGCGGGTGCGGCGGCCCGGGTCGGTGTAGGGCGCCACAGAGAAGTAGGGAGAGGTCTGCACCCACCGATACATCTCCTCCAACGTTTCGAATCCGTTGTGCCATGGAGACGGATCCAGCACGATGAACCTCAAAATTCGGTCGAGGTCACCGCTGATGTCCAGATCTCGGCGATAGTTCCCGTCGGCCCTGCGGTATACATACTGCAGGCCCTGCTCACCGTATTTCAGGCTCATCCGGTGGAAGATGCGGCCCAGGATGTTGCCCAGGTCGTTGAAGCACAAAAACGTATACGTCGAGACAAAGTACCGCGACGGGCGGACGAAGAAGTCGACCTGGAAATTGCGATAGACCGTGGAGAAGACCGACTTGTTCGATGTCCACTGCTCGATGCCCAGATCGGCCCGGATCCCGTCGCGGAGCGTCGGCCAGTCCGTCTCGATCGCCGCGTCGGAGAGGATGATGTCCACATCTCCAAAATCAGGCTTCGTGTTGTAATACCTGGGGATACGGTACAGCTCTCCGAACCGCTGGTCGAGATATGCCCGAAGCTCCGCTTCGAGGACGAGATACTCCGCCCTCGGGAGCCGACCCAACTGAAACAGGTTCCCACCCATTCAACCCTCTTTGGTTCATGGAAGCAGATGCAGATTACCGTCACCCAGCTGTGGAGATACCCCCTCAAGTCGGCCGCAGGCGTCCCCATTCAAGAGAGCGCCGTCCTCCCTCGTGGCCTCGCTGACGATCGCCGCTGGATGCTCGTCGACGATCACCGCCGGTTCATCACCAGCCGCACACAGCATCAGCTGGTGACGGTCTCTGCGGCGCGAACGTCCACGGGGCTGCGCCTTGATGACACCCTCGATGTGCCGATCCCGCCAGAAGATGGGCCGCGGGTGGCCGTCAAGATCTGGAGCGACACCGTCGAAGCCCGGTTGGCCCATCCAGGGGCGAATCAGTGGATCTCGGAGCGGCTGGGGGTGTCGGCCCGGTTGGTCTATATGGGCGACGAGACCCGCCGGCCGGTCGATCCGAACTACGCCGGCACAGACGATGTGGTCAGCTTCGCCGATGGGTTTCCCCTGCTCCTCATCTCGCAGGCGTCCCTCGATGAGCTGAACGGTCGGCTCGAAACACCCGTCACCATGCAGCACTTCCGGCCCAACGTGGTGGTCGGGGGGTGCCCGCCGTTCGCGGAGGATGACTGGACCCATGTCGAGATCGGCGCCGCCCGGTTTTCATTGGTCAAGCGGTGCTCGCGGTGCGTCCTCACGACCATCGATCCGCAGACCGGCCAGAGAGACCCAGGCGGTGAGCCGATCAAGACCCTGAGCACCTACCGCCGGGTCAAGGGCAAGATCATGTTCGGGCAGAACCTACTGGTGGCCCAGGGGGGAATGGTTCGGGTCGGCGACGTCGTCCGGCTTCGGTGAGCCCGTCTTCTCAGTGAACGCGGCGATCGACTCCATCAGCGCGAACAGGCTGTCTGAAGGGTTGTTCGGGCCGCAGGGGCTCCTCCACGTCGCGGTCTGGCCGTTCGCTTCGACCGTGGTCTCCATGATCGGCATCGCCATGCACCGGGCCATCCCTGGAGCCAGCGGCGGCGCGGAGATCTCTGCCGATGCGAGCTGCTCGGTGAACGCCGCCAGCTGATCCGCCGACAGGCAGCCGCTTTGCTCGTGATTGGTCGTCCAGTGACCGTTGTCATGGATGGTCAGCGAAGGCTTCGGGCCCGGCGCGTTCGGCTGGATCGGCTGCTGGCGCTGGGTGAACAGGACCGTCTCAGAGGCCGCGCAGTCGGCCGCCGCAGACGCCGCCTTCTCCTCAAGCTGTGGCTCCGGTTCCGGGTCCGGGGTCGCATCGTTGAAGGCGGCGTCGGTCGTGGCAGCGGCCGGAGGGGCGTCTTTCGTCCCGTTACAGCCGATAAGCACAAAGAGCATCGTCAGTTTGATCGATCGCATCTGGATCTCCTGGAGGAGCGTCTCCTCTCTGGTATCAAACTCGTCCCTCTGGTGGGGGGCGCTTGATCAGAGAAAGACCTTCTACGATGATATCGACGGTTTTTTCATCGTTGCGGGTCGCGATCGATTCTGCCCACCTCATGCGCTGTAAGCGCTGTGGTGGGTGCATCGTTCTCCGCGCGGAACCAGACCGGGTACGTTCATCACTCAACCAGAGGATCACCATGTATCCCCATCGCATTTCGTGCGTTCTCTTCGCCTGGGTGGCGCTCGTCGCCTGTAACCAGAAGCCCAGCTCACGGATCGAGATCGAACCTGGAATCATCCACATGCAACCCCACCCGGAAGAGATGGAACAGATCGAAGAACGCATCAACGAAGAGCAGGCGCGGGCAGGTGCCGTCGATGTGTCGCCGATGTTTTCGTGTGTGGGCATGGTAGAGCTGCCACAAGATGCCCTGCGGGTCTTTCACGACGCTGAAGACCTGGAGTCGTTCCTGGCTGAGGTGGGCAACCAGACCTGTGGCGACCTCGGCGCACAGATCGACTTCGACGCCAAAACGCTCGTCGCCTACACCGCCGCCGCGACCTGCTCGCTGGAAGAAGAGCAGGAAGCGCGCCTCAGCGCCACCGGCGAATTAACTGTGCTCACCCGACAGACTTCGGTGGGAACCTGTGAGCGGATGGCCATGAAGAATGTCTGGCTGGTTGTTAATGATATTCCAGATAACGCAAAGACGACGCTTTATATCGTGCGCCTGGAGAAAGATGGGCGCGGAGACCGCTGACATGGACGATGTCACCTTCTTTCAGGACCTCGCCTGCACCTTCCTGGTCGAGCAGGAATGGCGGCCGGAAACCGTCCGCGCGCGGATGGCCAGAAATGTCCCCGGCGAAGTCGCGATGGTCAAACACGTCTTCGAGAAGGCCCGCCGCGGAGACGTCACTCGTGCCCAGGTTGAGGCATGGACGACCATATCCTTTGACGATGATGACGAATACCACGCCTTTATGGAGGATCTGTACGCCTACCTGTTCAACGGTGGGCCAGACCCGCTCAGCCCGACTCCATCGATGTAATCTGCACAGCGGGGGCGCGAACCACGGGCTTAAAACAGCCGACGGCGCTCGCGATCGTTGAAGCGGCGGGCTTTGAGGGCGTCCAGTTCGGTGCGCAGCTCGGCCTCACTTCCGGTCCAGCTCGCGCGCAATGCATCGCAGTCGCGCGCATACTCCGCGACGCGTGCGTCCCATGCGGCGCGGCGTTGGTCGAGCGCGGCGAGGCGCTCCGCGGCACCCGGAGAGATCGCGTCATAGTGGGTGACCCGCAGATCATGGAGGGAGGCATCGCTGGCGCCGTTTTCGCGGGCGGCTGCGAGCGCTTCGCGCGCCGCGAGGAAGCGCCCGGCCCGCGTCTGCGCGAAGCGCTCGCGGGCGTCCCGATCGAACGCGGCGAGTTCGATGTCACGTGCCTCGCGATCGATCGCGTCTTGTGCAAAGGCGAACTGCACATCATGAACCGCGACCGCGCGGGTGAGGTGGGCGCGCTCGCTGTCTGCGAAGGGCGTCCCGGCGAGCGCCGCATCGTTGGAGAGCGCATCAACCAACCCCGCGATGGCCTGGTGAGCCTGCTGGTGTTGGTGGGGCAGGTCATCCGCTTCCCCGGCCACGAGCGCCTCCGCGGCCTCTGCACGATAACGGGTGTATGCGTGCCAGGAAGCGGACACCGCCGACCGTTGGCCCGGTGGCACCTGTGGGAGAAGCATCGTATCGACCCACTCATTCAGCGCATCGGTGCTCCACTCCCCTTCAGCGGTGAGGACGTAGTCGAATACCCGCTGCGCGTCCTGATCGAAGATGAAGTTGCCATCCTGATCGTAGTGAAACCCTCCGTCGATGTCGGTCCCATCCAGAGAAGCGGGCACGAAGCCAGGTGTATGGGTGAGGGGGGCCTCTTCGCACGCGCTGATGGTGAACGCGAACGCAAACAAGGCGACAGAAACGATGGTACGGTACGTCATGGCTACAGTCCCTGATTCTTTAAGCGGTTGGCGTGGGTGCGAAACAAGGAAACCGGGTTTGGACCAAATAGATGGACAAGCCCAAACGTCTGGTTGACCTGATCGAGGTGGTTCAGCCGGTAGTCATCCCGAAGCACCTCCCCGAGGTGCGAGCTGCACTCGCCGACGAGGCCATCGTTATCCTCACGATAAACCAGCGAGGACAGCCCCAGGAGCGGATCAGAGAGGTCGAGCACGTTGGTCAGCGCCCGGTCGCCTGACCATGAGTAGTAGCGGACACCGTTGACCACCCGGTCCCCCTCACCGCAGGCGGTGTCCGGTACGGCCGCCGGGTGGGTTCGGTTGAACGCTGCGGTCCCGGCCGCGCTCAGGGACTCAAGCCCGTCGATAGAGTCCTGTTCGCTGTCCCCGTCACCAGAGAGCAACGCGAGCACGTCGCCGAGGGTGTCGGCGAAGAGGCTGAGCACAGACTCGCCAAATCCCCCATCATCAAGGTTATCACGGAGGAACGTGGCCAACTCGGCGCCTTTATGCGGGGTCCCTACGGTGGTGACCGAGGCGACCAGCTCAGGCGCGACGCTGGCCACATAGCGTGCGTCGAGGCCGCCATGGCTGTGGCCGATGATGTTGACCTTCTGGGCCCCACTGACCGCAATGATCTCTTCGATCTGAGCCAGCAGCGCCTCACCGCGCGCCTCCGTCGAGTTGAATTGTGGCACCTGCGTCACATAGACCTCGGCACCGCCGTCTTCCAACTCGCCAGGGATCTGATGGAAGTACTGATAAATCCCAAACAGATCATCAAAGCCGGCCATACCATGCGCCAGGACGATCGGGTATCGGGTCTGTGTATAGGTGCTGTGTCCCCACCAGGCGTTCGCATCGGTTGGGGTAAGACTGAAGGTGCCAAGAGCGCACAGGGCAACCCCGACACTCAAGACTCTGGTGAAACGAGACATCTGTTCTCTTCTTCGAAGTGAGATGATCTGGAAACGATCAGAAACGTCGGTATGGTTCATCCAACCGCGTTCTGGAGGAAGATACATATTCTATGTGTGACAACTCTTACACTTGCTTTACGTCTTGCCAGGGAACCCAACGGATTCGGATCGAACCCGTTCCATGGCCATCGGATCGGTCCCCCCAGGCTGCCGGGGGAATGCTCGGTCGGTCGGTGCCTGGGCCGGGCTTGCGATGTGGCGGCACAAACGCTGCCATCACCGTCCCAGGATTCGCATCACCCGCTCATCGGTGGTCCACTGCGGGGCCACCGCTTCCACGCGTTCGAGCC
>JBCBLB010000874.1:0-3417 GCA_038520555.1 Myxococcota bacterium
CGCCATGTCTCCTCCTGCGGATAGACTTCCGATTGACGTCTGATCATACTTGCTTACTCCCAGGAAGACTACGAGTACAATCCTGTTACAGCATGCTCGCTCGTTGCAGTCGACCTCGCAGGAGGTTCCCGGTGTCCATGAAAGATCAGCTGCTCAAGGCCGGCCTTGTGAGCAAGAAGCAGGTCCGCAAACACAACCAGAAGGCGCGCAAGGCGCGCAAAAAGAAGCAGAGCCAACGCGAAAGCAAGGCCGTCATCGAAGCCCGCGAGAAGGCGCAGACCCGCGCGCGCCGTGAACAGCAGCAGCAACAACGGCTCGAAGCCCGCCGGGCGCGCGAGCGGGCGAAAGAACAGGCCGAAGCCAGGCGTCGTGTGGACCAGATCCTCAACGCCCACCGGGTCCGGTTCCGGAGCGGCACGCAGCCGTTCTGGCATCCTTCCCCCGATCGCCGCTTTTTGTTCCGCCTCGATCTTCCGGAGCGCGTCGCCCACGACGTTCACATCGGCAAGCTCGGCGTCTCCTGGCGGGGCCCGGCGGACGCCGACGATCCGGACGTCGTCCTCATCCCGCGGGAGATCGTCGAGCGCATCCAACGGATCGACCCCGACCGCATCCTCTTCCACAACGACGCAAAACCGAGCGCGCCCGAAGACGCCCTGTTCTCTGCGGGCTGACGTCTCTGCTCACCAGGTCAGCGGGACCGCCGCAGCGTTGGGGATCGCCAACCGGTGCATCCGTGCACGGGCGAGGGGCAGCCGGAGCCGATGGTAGACCGCGCCGGCGGCTTTGCGCGCGTTGTGGCGAGAGGGCGCTGTGAGCAGCGCCCGAAGCGACGCCCGCGCCCGACCCGCCGAGTGGGTCGATCGGAGCACCTGCTTCGCTGCGTCGTAGAACGACTGATCATATGGGGCGTCAAACAAGGTTAAATTGTCCATTGACGCGGACCAGTTCATCTGCCCCATCGAGTCAGCGACGCGCTCGAAGAACTTCGTCCCGGGCATCGGATAGCTGACCGAGACGCCGATCAGATCCGGGCGCAGCTCATCGACCAGCCGCACCGTCGCCCGCACGTCCTCAAGCGCCTCACCGGGGTAGCCCAGCTGCAAAAAGAACCCGATCCGGATCCCATGCTTCCGCGCCAGTCGCCGAGCGGTCCGGATCTGATCGACCGAACAGTCCTTATCCATCGCCCGCAGGACCTTGTCGCTTCCGCTTTCTGCGCCGATCCACACCTCGTCACATCCAGCAGCGGCGAGGTCTCCGACATACTCATCGTCGCAGAGCAGGTCGGCCCGGGACAAGCAACGGAACGGCAGCGTCCGCGCTCCCATCGCCCGCCGATACGCCTTCAACCAATCCGACCGGAGCGCGAAGATGTCATCGGTGAACCACAACCGATCCGGGCCGCCCTGGTCGCACAGCGCCAGGATCTCAGCGGCGACCCGCTCCGCGGAGCGCACATGATAGCTGCGTCCCCAGACCGGCTTCGCGCACCAGTTGCACCGGTACGGGCAGCCGCGCGCCGTCCAGATGTTCAGCTCCCACTGTCCATGGCGGCGGCGCCATCGCTGCGCGTAGGCGTTGAGATCACACAGTGACCAGTCCGGATCGGGCATGGCGTCCAGGTCGCGGATGACGGCGCGTCGCCCGTCCCCTGCCCCGCCCAGGCCGACGACGCCGGAGATCGGTCGGTTCTCCGGCAGGGTCCACTCGACCAGCGCCTCAGCGACTTCTCCCCGAAACACCGCGTCCGCTCCAGCCTGCTGATACACCGCGGGATGGTCGCTGGCGTCGGGCCCGCTGACCACAACGGTGATTCCACGTTTTTTGGCCAGGGCACACATCTCCAGGCCGATGTCCCGGGTCCGGGACAAGCACTGCTTGATCTGTACGGAGTGATCGTCAGGGACAACCGCGACCAGGTCCCAGGGCCCCTCATCGAGCGCACGGGCAAAAGACCGGGCGTCGGTCTCAAACATGGGATCGACGAAGACCACGTCATGACCCGCCGCGCGAAGGTTGGCGGCGACCTGAAGGGTGCCGAGCGGTGGATACGGCCGCACCAGCGCTGCTTCGCGCGGATCAAGGGCCAACAGGTAGGGATGGGTGAGGAGGACGCGCATCGTCTCCATCGTATCCCAACCTGTACCGCCCGGGTCACCCGGATCGGAACGGAATCAGGCCGTCGCCGCCCGGGCGATGACCCGCTGGACCGGAATCGACGAGACCAGGGCGATCGAGTCTTCGCTGCGCTCGAGGCGGAACTCGGTCTCTTCGCTGTTGATCTCGACGTACTTCTCGAGGACCGCGATGATCTCGTTCTTCATCTCTTCGAGCTGAGCAGGCGTCAGATCAACCTGATCGTGGATCAAGAGGAACTTCAGCCGCTGCTTGGCTTCTTCCTTCGAGCTCTTGGTGCGTCGAAGCAATCGGTTGAGAATGTCTCTCACGAGACGGCCTCCTGAGCTGAGGTGAGCCCCATCCAGCGCTTGAGCGTCTCCCAGAACCCGATGTTCTGGTCGAAGTTGATCTCGGGGACGTCCTCTTCGCCGATGATCCGGCGCGCGATGCGCCGGTACGCCTCGCCGAGCTGGCTGCGATCTTCGAACGCCACCGGCACGCCCCGGTTGGCGCTGATGATGATGTCTTCATGGTCCGGGATGACCCCAACCAGCGGGATGGCGAGGATCTCAAGGATGTCTTCGCGGTTCATCATGTCACCACGACGGACCATCTCGGCCCGGTAGCGGTTGATGATCAGCTCCGGCTCCGGAAGCTCAGCCGCTTCAACCATCCCGATGATCCGGTCTGCGTCACGGATGGCGCTGACTTCAGGGGTGGTGACGATGAGCGCCCGATCGGCGCCAGCGACGGCGTTCTTGAAGCCCTGCTCGATGCCGGCGGGGCAGTCGACGAGGATATAGTCGAAGCCTTCGTCTTTGAGATCCGCGATGAGCTTGCGCATCTGGGCAGGGGTGACGGCGTTCTTGTCGCGGGTCTGTGCTGCAGGCATCAGGTACAGGCCCTCGACCCGCTTATCGCGGATGAGACCCTGTTTCAGCCGACAGGCGCCTTCGATGACATGAACCAGATCATAGACGATCCGGTTCTCGAGCCCCAGGATGACGTCGAGGTTCCGGAGGCCGATGTCGGCGTCCACCACCGCGACCTTCTTGTCCTGGAGCGCCAACGCGACGCCGAGGTTGGCCGTCGTCGTGGTCTTCCCGACGCCGCCTTTCCCTGAAGTGATGACGATACACTCGCTCATCCAGTTGTCTCCATGGTCAACTTGAGATCCGGCCGCGATACTCCCGCAAGACGATGTCCCCGTCTCGCACGAGCGCGACTTCGGGACCCTGTGTCCCGCGGCCGCGGCGCCGTTCATCCAAAAACACGATCTGTGTGCCGATCCGAACC
>JBCBLB010000500.1:0-7422 GCA_038520555.1 Myxococcota bacterium
AGATCATCCAGAAGTACTGGAAGTGTATGCCAGACAGCATGCGCCCCGCCCGCTACGCCGATGCCACCGCCGCCTATGTCCAGGTCCAGGAGCAGCTCGACAAAGAGAAGGCGGACGACAAAGATCCATCCGCGTTCGATATCGCGAAGCAGAGCGCTGCGCTCGCCCTCGCCATGCGCGACTGCAAAGATCAGCTCAACGAGAACAAGACCAGCGTTCAAGAGGTCGTCGAAGACTCGGTGGGGTGGATCCTGGACGTCGCGCCGGCTGCGGCGGACGCGGTCAACGGCGCCTTCGCCACGGCCCGAAGCGCGATCGCGTCGCTGTCGGTCGCGGGAGATGTCATCGACGGCGTCTCGGACATCAACGCGGTCCTCAGCAGCGTCCCTGAGCCGGTCAGCAAGTCCCTCGCGATCGCGCTGTCGGCCATCCAGGCGACCAAAGACGTCGGCATGGCCGGCGCTGGCGTGGGGATCGCCGCGAACGAGCTGCGAAAGGGCGACAAAGATCCCATCAAAGAGCTGATGCTCATGGAGGACCTCGTCGAGTCTGTGGAGGACCTCATCAAGAGCGCTGCCGGCAGCGCGGTGGAGATCATCGGCGCGGTTCTGCCGATCGTCTCAGCGGTCGCCACCGCGGCGGGCGCCGGCGCGGAGCTCTATGCCGCCTTCAAGCGCATCCGAAACGCGGCGAAGGACGGGCTGCTGCTCAAAGACGCGGCGAAGCTCACCCCCGAGCTGATGCCCGCCCTCCACCAGTCCCTCAACCGAGAGCTGCAGCGCGCGGCGAAGCACATCGGGATGTCTGCCGGGATGGGCGTCGAGGCGTTCGGCGAGGTCACGGCCACGGTCGGGGAGGCCTCCGCCGGGGCCGACGACGGCGCCACCGCGCTCGCCGGCGCGGGCATCATCATCACCGGCAAGAGCATCCAGCTCGGGACCCGCGGCACCTTCACCATCTCCAGCTGGGCCAACGCCGCGGCATCGGTCGCGCTGCTCGGCCTCGCCCGGGTCGGCGTCGAGAAGGCCCAGCAGGAGCTGTTCCGACACAGCGGCAAGCACGCCAAGTGCATCATCGCCATCAAGGCGAAGGAGAAAGATCCCGTCGCGCTCGCCTACATCAAGAGCCGCGGCCTCACCCCGGAGATGATCGAGGCCAGCTCCCCCGAGATCATTCGGATGTACCTCCTCAGGCGCTCCAAGGAGAAGAACTTCGGGGACACCAACATCGTGACAGAGGCCATCGACCTGGGCAAGAACGTCGCCACCATGGGCCGGCGAGTGGTCAAGAAGCTCAACACAATGCGCATCAACACCATCAAGCGGCACTACGACGAGATCTACGCCGCGGAGCCGCCGTTCGAGATGGACGCCCTCAGCACGACGGTCACTGACCTGGCCCGGCTTCAGCGACGGTATCTGCTCAAGAGCGTCAGCGAAGACCAGCGCGCTGAGCTCGCCCCGATCATCCAGCAGGCGGAGATCAACCTGCGTAGGATGCGCGAGCGCGCCCAGGAGACCATTCAGCCCCTCCAGGAGTCGCTGCGCACCATTCATGAGATGGAGACCGTCGCGCTCCAGCACCGCGCCGCCCACGACGACCGGAAGGCGATCAACCGCACCCTCAAGGCGAGCGGTGAGGCACAGGTGGACGCCGCCGCGCCCGGGGATGTCGACGCCCAGCTCGTCCTTTTGCGGAAGCACGCGGGCGGCGTCCATCGCCAGCTCAGCCGGCAGTGGGAGGCGATGAGCCTGATCAGCCATGTCGTATAAACCACGCCGAACCCATCAATCGAACCCACGGAACGGCGCCGCGCGCCGCAGCCAGTTCGCCTCCGACCACGTCGCCGCCCCGTCGACGACGTGGAGGGCATAGGCGTCTCGCGGTCGGCGGGAGCGGTTGGGACGGCTGAAGTGCGGTAGCCGCCCATGGAGCACCACAAGCGTTCCCATCGGCACCCCGATCGGCACAGCCTCATCGAGGTCCCAAGGCCGCGCATCCGTCACCGTCGTCCCCAACCCCCCATCCGGAGCGTCATACCCAAAGACCGATCGGACCGGCTCCCGGTGCCGCCCGGGCAGCGCCCATAGACAGCCGTTGCCCGGGTCCGCGTCGTGGAGGGCGAACCACAGCCCGACCACCGATGCGGGCTCGGTCCGTAGAAACGACGCATCCTGGTGCACGTTGACCGCGCCGCCGACGCCCGGCGCCTTGAAGATGTACATCGACTGCACCAGCCGTGGCTGGGCGATCCCGACTTCATCGACGATCTTTGCCAGCCCTGGCTGGCGGGAGAGCTCGGCGAAGGCCGGGTCCAGATCGTGCAGCGCGTGGCCGATCTTGTTGACCTGCTGGGGATCAGCTTCCTCGAAGAACAGTCGGATCGCCCCACCGGAGGACGCAAAGTGTTCATCCCCGGCGTGGGACTGCTGGTCGGTCTCGAACACCACCTGCGGCGAGGACGCCCGCTGTTCAGCGACAATCTGAGCGGCGCGGGTGCGGAGCTGTTGACAGCGCGTTGCGTCGAGGAAACCCGGAATCACCCGAAGCCCGTCCGTTTCCCATGACCATGATCGATGAGACATCATCTGCCCTACAGTGAAATGCCACGATTCCATCTACCATCTCGTGTCGCTTGGGAGGCAGGATGACCGACATCGATCGCAGCAACCACACCCCGATTCGCGGCCGTTTCTATCAGCCCATCGGGGTATGGCGGGGGCTCGCCGTGCTGCGCACCGAGCGCACCGACTCGATGTTCAACGATGCGGCCACCCTGAGCGAGCCTGTGGTGCTCACCACACGAGAAACACACGCCGCAGACACCGGGGAAGCCGTCTGGCCTGGGCCTCCAGGCAATCTGTATCTCTGTGTTCCCCACCAATTGAGCCGATCCGACGCGATCGCGAGAGCGGGCGCGTCCATCGACGCGTTCTTCGCTCACCATTTTCCGGGCGTCGTGCTGACCTTGCGGTGGGACGGCCCGTATGGCGCCCACCGCGATCGGACCGATCGGTTTGTCTCTGGGATCACTGTGAAGGACGATGCCATCGGCATCGACGTTCATCTCCACGGCGCATACGAGCCGAATAGCGAACATGCTGCGCTGGGCGCGTCTGCTCCCCAGGCGCTCAGCGTGGATGAGGCCCTCTGGGCGATGCTCGCGGCCCTGGAGCCGCTCGCGCAGTGAGACACGACCGACGACAATGCAGCGGGCTCAGTCACGCAGCGGTCTTGCGAGCGAGACCACCAGCGCATCGTCGAGAACATGAACAATATCGCTTCGCCCGTCCTGGTCTACGTCTGCGATGAGGGCGACGCTGGCATGCGACCAGCCCTCGACCGTCACATCGGTGAGTTCGCCATCTTCCTGGCCTGCCCACAGCTGCACACCGCCGTCGGAGGCCACACTCAAGACGTCGAGACGGCTGTCGCGGTTGAAATCTGCGATCGCCTGGGGCGCAAAATGCGCCTCGACCGGACGCTGGAGGATCGTCGCGCCGCTCGGTTGGAGGCGCATCAAGCCATCATGGTCTGGCAGCAGAAGCTCATCGTCATCTGCGGCGAAGGTGCTTGAGAAGCCAAAGCGTTGGTACGGCGTCCATGCCCACCCGGCGGTGGTCTGCACAGCGACGCTGATCCCATCGTAGCCATAGCCCCCGTTGTGGATCACTGCGACGTCCTGGTCACCATCACCGTCGTAGTCGAGAACCGTTCCCCGTGAGGCGTAATGATAGGTCTCCGCAGATGTGTATCGGCTCCCGCCTCCCCCACTCAATCGCAGGTCCTGCGTCTGGTCGCTGAGCCACAACAATTCAGCGAGCCCGTCGCGGTCGAGATCAGGCAGGGGGTGAACCCGAGACCAGGAAGTCTCTTCAGGGACCGTGGCCAGAACTTCAACGGACAGGTAGTCCGGCCCGCGAATCGCCACAAGCCGCGGCGTCGCCCCAGAGACCGGCAGGATGAAGAGGCTGAAATCGAGGACGCCGTCTCCGTCCAGGTCCATCACCTGGAAATCATCGGCGACGATCCGCTGCTCTCCGAGCCGCTCTGCGATGATATCGGTCAGCAGGGAGGACCATACGGGAACCGTAAACGAGAACCCACCGACGCCGTCCCCGCGAAGCAAAATCAACGATCCGTCTCTCGTCCACGCCACCAGATCAATCGATCCATCTCGATCAATATCGCCCGACGCTGCTGGGGTGACCCCTTCCGGAAGGGGTGAGTGCACCGAGACGAACTGAACCCCACCCCCAGACCATTCATCGGCGATATCACCACCTGTATCCTCAATTATAGGGATCGATCCGCCGTCATCCACACCCCCCTGAGGCGCTTCGCCCCAGGGAACAGCCCCCACAACGCAGCCGAACAGCATCCACCACATGATGACCTCCAGTAGCCCGCTTATATCATCAGTTATATCGCCGAACTTCAGACGAAGACCATCAGATTATCGCGGATGGATTTGTTCGGCGATGGACAACAAACCCACGAAACGAGCCACGATGTTCCGGATTTGAGGGTGCGGTGCCCGGTCATCGTTTCGTATCCATGCAAAAGCCATCTCTCTGATGTTTGCATTCGGTGAGGTGGCAAGGGCTCAATTCGGTCTTCTGGGGATTTCTGGTTGCGAAATTGTTCTGTTGAGCTTACTCACTGAATGAACTCATTGAGTTCATTCAGTGAGTAAGCGATCCAACCATGGAGGAGAACATGCGCGTCTGCATTGTCGGAGCTGGAATCGGCGGTCTCACGTTGGCGGGGGGGCTTCTTCAACACGGCCACAACGTGATCGTGCTGGAACGCAGTGCCACGCTTCGCTCTGCTGGTGCGGGCTTGTTGCTTCAGCAGCGCGCGCTGAAGCAGCTGGATGCCCTGGGTATCCGTGTGCAAGGTCAACCGTTTGATGGGTTCTCGCTTGGGCTTCAAGACGGCGTGCCCCGGGTACAGAATCCAGGCTCGGGGTTGGCGGTCACCCGTGAGGCCCTTCATCAGGCCCTTACAGATGCCGCTGTGGGGGCAGATATCCGGTTGGGGTGTTCGTTGATCGGTTGGGAGATGGACGACGATACGGTTCGGGTTCATCTGGATGATGGGACGACGTTGACGGTCGATCACCTGGTGGGCGCTGATGGGATCGGCTCCGTTGTCCGTCAGCAGCTCAGCGGCCGGGTGATTCGTCAGTATGCAGGCTATACATGTTGGCGCGCGCTGACATCTCATCGGGTTCCGCTGTCGCGCCCCTGTGAGTACTGGGGGCATGGGGCACGGGTCGGTCTGGTCCCGGTGAAAGACGGGACCTATGTGTACCTGACGTTGAACGCGCCACCACGGCGTCGACAAGCACCGCCGGCGGACATCTTCGCATCATTTGGGGGACCGATCGCCGATGCGTTGGCGTCGATCCCTGATGACGACTGGATTCAGAACGACATCGACTATCTCCGCGGATCGGTCTGGGGTGGGGGCAGGGTGCGTCTGTTGGGGGATGCCGCTCACGGCTTCACGCCCAATCTGGGTCAGGGGGCCTGTCAGGCCATCGACGATGCTGGACAGCTGATCCGATACTTCGGGGGGGAAGCGAACCAGTACCCCGGCCCATGTCGAAGACGGGCATGGGGCTTTGCGGCTGCATCGAACAGCCTGGGGATGATCGCCCAGTCCTCTGGTCCGCTGTTGAATGGCATCCGGGATATGATGATTCGACTGATGGGAGCATGGATCCGTTGAACAAGCGGGCACAACAATGGCAGCGAACGCACCGCCGTGTGTTGTTGAGCGCACGGCAATGCTTCGAAGAGGTTGGCTATGAAGCGACGACCATCTCCCGTGTAGCAAAGACGGCGAAAGTCTCTGTGGGAAGTGTCATCTCTCACTTCCCGGACAAGCCATCACTGGTCGCGGCGGCGTTCCATGCAACCCTCCAGGAACATATCGATCGGGGGTTCGCGACGGTCCCCCAGGTGGGCATCCTGGATCAGCTCTGCCACCTCGCCGGGACGTTGTATGGCTGGTATGCCGCCCACCCTCAGCTGGGGCGCGCGCTCCTTCGGGAAGGGATGTTCCTTGCTGGCCAAACCGGTGAAGACCTCAACGGGCAACTCAACGACTTCGTCCAAGCCATCACGGCGTTGTTGGGGGAAGCGATGAAGCGGGGGGAGATCGCGCAGATGCCCGCGCCGCTGCTGGCGCGTGGATTCTTCTGTGATTACTTCGGCGTGCTCATCGCAGGCTTATCCGGCCAGTTCCCTTCTCAGACCGACGGCTTTGATACGTCCGCGGCGCTCGCGACGCTGCGCGCATTGACACAGCTTCGGCTTCGTCCTGGGGCCGCCCCCATCGACGTCCCCCCCCGCTAACCCGGCGGCTCTGATGGCGTGTTCGTCCCCTGCGCGAAGGGGACGGTTCGATTTTTCAGACAAACGTCGATCCTGGACACTGTCCCCATCGCGGTCATCGTGTTCATGTCTTCGAAACCTGTCCCCCAGCGTCTTGTGGGTGAGTCAGCGCTGACGCTGACGGTTCCACCAAGGAGCTTGACCATGTCTGTTCTTCCTCGCCTTCTCGCCTTCGTCTCGGTCTCTGGCCTGGGCGCGTCCTTGCTTCCGCGTGAGCTGGACGTCACGCGCAGCGCCGTCGTGTCGGGAACGCCGGATCAGATCCGGCCGTATATCGTCAACTATCCGCAGCGTCAGCAGTGGATCGCCTGGGTCGAGACCGATCCGAAGACGACCTACGACTACGCGGGTACGCCGGGTACGCTGGGTTCAACGATGTCATGGACCGGTGGGAACAGCGGCACCGCGACGCTGACCATGGAAGAGATCACGTCGAACCGCGTCGTCTCGCGGCTCGATTACCATTCGCCGGTCCCCATGCAGACGCAGGATATCTTCGTGCTGGACGATCTCGGCGATGGGACCACCCGGGTCACCTGGTCCAATCGCGGGCCGGTCGGCGTCGGCAGCGGCGCGATCTTCGCCCTGTTTGCCGATCGCATCGTGGGCCCGGACTATGCGCTCGGGCTGGAACGGCTGAGCCAGCTGAACAAAGATTGACCCTTCCCCTTCACCACACAATACTGGAGTATACTCATGCAATACCTTCTCTTGCTTCATGGAGACGAAGCGGTCTGGACAGAGATGTCTGAGGACGACCGTCGACAGGCCATCCAATCCTATATGGCGTACAACGGCGAGCTGGCCTCGTCCGGCGTCCTCCGTGCTGGCGGTGAGCTGGCGGCCAGCCACACTGCGACGACCCTGCGGGGGCAGGCCGGGCAGGTGCGCCTGACCGACGGCCCGTTCGCAGAGACCCGCGAACAGATCGGTGGCTTTTATGTCATCGAGGTGGAGAGCCTCGACGAGGCGCTCTCCTGGGCGAGGCGATGCCCTGCGCTGTGGGGCGGTTCAATCG
>JBCBLB010000006.1:0-38103 GCA_038520555.1 Myxococcota bacterium
CCGGCGCGAGCCTCACGGTGCCGGTGTTCAACGGGGGCGCGCTGCGCGCCTCGCAGCGGCAGGCCGAGATGGATCTGGTCGCCCTGGAACGCACCCGTGAGGCGATCCGGCAGGCGGTCGCCGCCCAGTCGGTCGAAGCGGTCAACCGCGCCTACGCGGCGTCGGTTCAGGCCGACCTGCGGCGCGCACAGGTCGAGGCGGTCAACCGCACCCTGGCCTCGGTCCTCGACGCCTACTCCCGCGGCGCGGCCACCCAGACTACGGTGACCGAAGCCCGGACGTCTGCGCTGCAGGCCGAACTCAGCGCCCTCGACGCGACCTATGAGGCGCTGCAGCGGAGCTATGACGTGCTCTACGCCGCCGGCGCGATGCCCACGCCCAGCGCCCCGAGCGCCCCCTCTCAGCTTCGAGATGCGGTACGCGCCATCTTCGAGGCGACAGCGCCAGATGCCATGGAGGCCGAGCCATGATCGTGATGTGGATGCTTCTCGCCTGTGGGGAGGATGCGCCCCCGCCTCCGCCGGTGGTTCGGCCTGTCCGAACCGAACAGGTCGTCGAGGTCGGGGGGGCGCTCACCGGCAGCTTCTCAGGAACCACAGAGGCCGGCGATCAGGCGACGCTGTCGTTTACGACCGGCGGGACCATCGAATCGATCAGCGCGCGGGTCGGCGATCCGGTGATCGCCGGGCAGGTGCTGGCCCGCCTCGATGACACCTCGCTGCGGATTCAGGTCGAGCAGGCCAGCGCCCAGCTCGCCCAGGCATCGGCGTCGGCGAACCTCGCGCAGCAGAGCCTGGAGCGGGTCGAGGCGCTGTACCTCAATGACAACGCCTCCGCGGCAGAGGTCGAGTCGGCCCGGGCGAACTACCAGAGCGCCCGCGCACAGCGGGTCAGCGCGGCCCGTCAGCGGGAGCTGGCGGTCGAACAGCAGGAGAACGCCGTCCTCACCGCCAACCGGGATGGGACCGTGGCGACCGTGCTGGTACGCCAGCGCGAGAACGTCGGCTCGGGAACCCCGGTCATCGTGCTCACCCCCGATCAGGAGCTGCAGGTCACGGTGGCGGTGCCCGCCTCCTGGATCGGACGCCTGCATGAGGGAGACCCCGCGCAGGTGGTCTTGACCGAAGTGTCCGCAGAGCCACGCCCAGCGCGAATCACAGAGCTGGGCGTGGCCGGCCAGAACGTGTCCTACCCGGTGACCGTTGAGCTCGCGGCGGTCGACCCCCGCATCCGGCCGGGGATGGTCGCCAACGTCACCTTGACCGTCTCTGAGACCGGCGAGCGGCGGATCGAGCTGCCCCTGTCGGCGCTCGCCGAAGATCAGGCCGGCCGGTTCATCTGGGTGGTCGAGCCCCCCGATGCAGAGAAGGGCCGGACGCGCCGGGTCGATGTCTCGATCGGCGAGCTGACCAGCCACGATCGGGTCGTCGTCGAAGGGGTCGAGGTCGGGGCGCGTGTGGTGAGCGCCGGGGTCTCGTTGATGTATGAGGGCCGCGAGGTTCGGCTGGAGACACCATGACGATCACGCGGTGGGCCATCACCCGGACCCGGGTGACCTGGATGGCCATCATCTTGTTGGTGGTGGCGGGGCTGTTGTCCTACAACACCCTGCCCAAGGCTGAAGATCCGGGCTTTACGATGCGCACGGCGATCATCACCACGGTGATGCCCGGCGCGAGCCCCAGGCGCGTCGAGCAGCTGATCACCGCTCCCATCGAGGAAGCCATCCAGGAGATCCCGGAAGTCACCGGCATCACCAGCGTCTCGCGGAGCGGGCGGTCCTCGGTCACCGCTGAGATCGATGAGGAGCTGGCAGACATCGATCCGATCCTGGCGGAGATCCGGGACGCCGTCGAGGACGCACGGGCGGAGCTGCCCGGAGAAGCCCTGGAGCCTGAAGTCAACACCGACGTGGCCAAAGTCTATGACGTGCTGCTGGCGATGACCTATGAAGGCTTCCCTCACACCGACGCTGTCCACGCCGCCGAGCAGATCAAGGAGCAGCTGCTGCTGGTCGGGGACGCCAGCGAGGCAGAGGTGTTCGGCGATCAGGAGCGGCAGATCCTGCTGGAGTTCGATCATGCCCGCCTGAGCCGGATGGGGCTGTCGCCAGAGTCGCTGATCGGGTTGATCCAGAGCTCCAACATCATGAGCCCCGGCGGCGAGCTGAGCGTCGGGGAGGAGCGGCTGTCGATCGAGCCCTCCGGCGCGTTCACCCGCGTCGAAGATGTCGCCGACCTGGCGGTCCGCCTGCCCGACGGCGCGCTGGTTCGGCTCGGGGATCTGGTCACCGTGCGGGACGGCTTCGAGCGGCCCAAGGCGGCCCGGGCGTTCTACAACGGCAAGCCCGCGCTGCTGATCGGCGCGGTGCAGCGAGACGGCGGCAACAGCCAGCGCTTCGGGCGAGACGCCCGCGAGCGGATCGCAGAGGTGCAGGGGCGCCTGCCGGTGGGACTGGAGATCTCCGAGGTGGCGTTTCAGCCAGACAACGTCGATGCCCGCATCGACAACTTCATGCAGAGCCTCTATCAGTCCGTCGCCATCGTCTTCGTCGTCATCCTGCTGTTTCTGGGGGTTCGCACCGGGGCCATCGTGGCGTCCATCATCCCGCTGGTCATCCTGGCGACCTTCGCCCTGATGTCGCTGTTCGGCGTGGGCATCGATCAGATGTCCCTGGCGGCGCTGCTGTTGGCGCTTGGGATGCTCGTCGACAACGCGATCGTCATGGCAGAGACCACCAGCGTCCGGATGCAACAAGGCGACTCCGCGGCGGACGCAGTGGTCACCGCTGCGTCAGAGCTGTGGATTCCCCTGCTGATCAGCTCGCTGACCACCTGCGCGGCCTTCTTGCCCGTCTATCTGGCGCCCGGCGGCGCCAGCGAGTTCGTGGCGCCGATCTTTTATGTGGTCACCATCGCGTTGCTGTCGAGCTGGGCCATCGCGCTGACCATCCTGCCCGCGCTCAGCGTGCCGTTTCTGCCCCAACCAAAAGAAGCGTCCGAAGACATCTATGATACCCCGCTCTACAATCGCTTTCGTGCGGTGATCCGCGGCGCGCTGCGGTATCGCTGGGTCACCTTCGCCGCCGCTGTTGTGGCGCTGCTGGCCACCCTCTCGCTGTTCGGAATGGTCGACAACGAGTTCTTCGCGCCATCAGACAATCCGCGCTTCCTCGCGGAAGTCACCTTGCCCGATGGGATCGACGAAGACATCGCTGAAGACGCCTGGGAGAAGCTGGATCGGTTCGTTCAGGCCGAGATGGTCGCGGGACCCGACCGCGAGCACGGCGTCGTGTCGTATGGGGTGATGCTCGGGGACAGCCTCCCGCGCTTCAACCTCTCCGCCAGGGGGCCCGGACGCGGGACCGGCAACCTCGCCCTGTTGTTCAACACCACCGATCGGGCCGTGGTCGACGAGCTGGTTCTCACGTTCTTGGACTTCGTTGAGGCAGAGATGATCGGCGCCCGCGCCAAGGCGGCGCCGCTGGCGCTGGGACCCGGGGGCGGCGCAGACGTCGCCTTCACCCTGATCGCAGAAGATGAAGCCCAGCTCATGAACGCCGTCGATGGGCTGACCGCGGAGCTGCGCCAACAACCCGGTGTGCGGAACGTCCGAAACAACTGGGGGAACCGCATCAAGAAGCTGGACGTGGACATCGATCCGGTGCGCCTGCGGTTGGCGGGGCTGAGCAACCAGAACGTCGCGACGTCCCTGATGACCGCCCTCTCCGGTATCGAAGCCTCGGAGCTCCGTGAGGGCGATGAGCGGTACCCCATCGTCCTGAGAAGCACCGAGCAGGGGGTCTCCGGCATCAGCGGACTGCGCGCCCTGACCGTCTTTGGCCAGAACAACAACAACGTGGCGCTCCAACAGGTCGCAAACGTCGGGCTGGTGCTGGACTATGCGCAGATCCATCGCGACGGACGCGAGCGAGCCGTCGAGATCAGCGCAGACGTGGCGGGCGCGCTCCCCTCGGATGTTCAGGCCCATATGGAAGGCTGGGCGGCACAGGCGATAGAGAACGTCGACATCTCCGCCGCCGGTGAGCAGGCAGACAGCGCAGAAGCCAACCAGAAGCTGCTGTCCAACGTCCCGTTCGCCGGGCTCATCATCATGATGCTGCTCGTCCTGCAGTTCAACAGCTTCCGACGGATGATCGTCAACCTGACTGTGCTGCCCTTCAGCTTCATCGGAGTCATCCTGGGCCTGCTGCTGCTGGACGCGTCGTTTGGCTTCATCGCCCTGCTCGCGGTGATCAGCCTGTTCGGCATCCTGCTCAACAACGGCATCGTGCTGATCGATCGCATCGACACCGAGGTGGCAGGCGGGCTGCCGATCACCGAAGCCCTCGTCGAAGCCAGCGTCCACCGCCTGCGACCCATCTTGATGACCACCATCACCACGACCGCCGGCTTGATCCCCCTCTACCTCGGCGGGGGCTCCACGTTCGAAGGCATGGCCGTCACCCTGATGGGCGGTTTGATCGGCGGGACCGCCCTGACGTTGGTGCTCGTCCCGGTGACCTACGCCCTGGTGTTTCGCATCCGGTTCGAATAACCCTCCGCGGCAATGTCGCGTTGGCAGCAGAGAGACCTGACCAGAATCCGATCCGCGGCCTGCATGAAGACCCGTCACATGGAACGGCTCAGCGCAGTCGGAACGTCAGCCGAAGGTTGAAGGCGGCCTTCATCGGTCGCCCGGCTGGGTCGCGGATCTCGTAGAACCGCCACTGGTAACCGGCGCGGCGGACCTCTTGATGGAAGACCTCCGGGCAGTCGTCGACCCGCACATCGATCGGCTGTCCGCGGGTGTCGATGGTGAAGCGGGTCCGGCAGGTGGTCTCTTCAAGGTTCAGGGCGATGGCCTCGGTCGGGTACTCGGGGCGCACCCTGCGCCGAGGCTTGACCCGAGACGCCCCGACCTCTGCGATGCCATCGCCCTGTTGGCCGGACACCCCGTCCGTGTCATCGACCTCTCCGGCATCACCGGCAGCGTCTGGGGGGGGCGTCTCCACAGCGTCCGCCGCCCCTGCAGTTTCGATGAGTGCCGGCCTGGGGGCCACCACACGCGGTCGACCGCTGCGCTTCACGACCGGCTCAGGTTCAGGGGCCGGCTCAGGAGGGGGAGGGGGCGTCGGCAGCCCTGCAGCACCAGAACCCGCGCGCGTCGGAATCTCCACAAGTTCGACAGGGACCGGATCGTTTTGCACCATCGCGACGCGCTGATCGTCATGGGCCGCCAACGCGGAGATCATGAGCAGGGTATGCAGGAGGACCGAGAACCAGATCGCCATACCGCGTCGTCGTCGGCCTGCGCGTTGAGGGGCGTCGCGTCCTGCGCGCATTCTGATTCTCCTCGCTCTCCTGGAAGACTCAGACGCCCGGGCGTACGGGTTTATTCGTCATCTGGGATGGAAGATGGTCGCGATATGTTCGGGACCGAATGCCACGTCCTGGATGTCAGGGCGCAGGTGCGTCTGCTCGATCGGAGTCTGCACCGTGGCGCGGTACCGAACGCCGTCCCCATGCTCCTGCCGTTCGGTGATTTGTACCTGGACCGTATCGGTCTTTCCCTCTACCCGAGGGCCATAGACATACACGCCGACCTGTTGCCCGGGGTGGAGACGCTCCCGCTCTGTTCGGGTCGGAATCTGGAAGTTGGGGTGATGGTTTTCGGCGAGGTGCTCTGCGTTCTGGATCTGCGGCGGTGGAGGGACGCCCTTCGTCTTTGGGTAGGGCACAAACAGTCCAGCGTTCCCGAAGCGCTGGGCAATTCGGCGAGGGGTTATCCCCCAATGATTCGCCGCGTCCGGGTCGGCGCCCCCTTTGAGCAACGCCGCGATGATCGCCGGCTTCCGATTGGTGACGGCTTCGTATAGCGCGGTCGTTCCGGTGCGATGACTGCGAAGCTCTGTGTCTGCGCCAGCCGCCAGCAAGCGCTACACACCTGGCAACCACCCCCAGCAAGACGCCAGGATCAAGGCGGTATGGCCATACTCATCCTGTTCATTCAGCATCCCCTGCTGGAGGCCTTGTCGAAGGGTGTTGAGATCGTGGCCAGAGGTCGCGTTGGACCACCATTCGTCCTTCATCGGTCTTCACCTACCTCAGCAGAGAGTCCACGTTCTAACCCTTCAACTGTCGGTAGGCTCCTCGGTGAGGTTCATCACCATGACGTTTCGAGCCCAGCCATTTTATGGCGACATCCCGGCACACCGAAGTCCGATGCTCCTGCACAATCTGGATGTCTGGTCAGGCCGTTGCCAACGCCCGTATATCTTTCAGATCTCGTATGGAGAGACCCGTCATCTCCGGAAAGGCCTCGCAACGGTCCTTGTCAGAAAATGCGGACAGCAGATGACTTCTTTGAATTGAGAGGGCGGGACGCATAAGCTGATGGTATGACGACTGCGCCGCTCGCCGAAGACCTCCGCAGAGATGGTCAGCCCGGACTCTCCTGGTCAACGGTCGCGCCGCTGGCTGCGGCGATCTGTGAGCTGCTGGAATCGCATGGTGGCGCGCCGCTGCACCTCGATGAGCTGTGGACTGAAGGCCGTGGCGTGCGCTGGGTCCCGGGTGAGGTGTCACCAGATCGGTCGGTGTACGCCGCGCCAGAGTGGGAGGACGGCCCACAGGATGTCCCCGCACGCATCTACAATGCCGCCGCCCTGATCGCCCATCTGCTTCGTGGGCAGGTCCTGTTCTCTGCGGACTCACCGGCTGCGTTGCGGGTCCGGAAGCTGCTGGAAACGCCTCCGCCGATGCCCGCTACGGTTCCTCCGCCGGTGGCCGCAGCATTGAACGCAGCGCTCAGCACCGAACCCTCGGGGCGTCCGCCGAGCCTCTCCGCGCTGCGAGACGTGTTGCAAGCGCCTCCTGTACCGCAGTACGGGGCTCCTTCACCGGGGCTCCCCGCCGCTGCACCTCCTGAAGCGCGTTCGGGATCTCAAGGGGTGCGGCTCGCCCTTGCCGGGGCCGTTGCGTTGTTCTCAATTCTTGGCGCGGTGGTCATCGTCGGGGGGCTGATGACGTCGCTTTCGGCTCCTTTGGAGGCCCCGCCCCGCGTCGCTGACGCCCCAGAAGAAGCGACCCTCGACACGACTGCTCCGGCGAACGGTGCGGTTGCGATCGAAGAAGAGGCCGCGGCGGATCCGGCGCCGCTGATGGCCGACGAGAAAGCCGGGGAAGAAGCCGCAGCGCCTGCGATGGCGGCCGAGCCGGAACCAGAGATCGCCATCGGGGAAGATGCTGGCGCGTCGGATTCAAGGACAAAGCCTCGAACAGGCAGATCGTCGGTTCGCCCGGCTCCGACCCGTCACGAGCCGGCAAGCAGCGGGACGGCGAAGCGCGAGCAGGCAGGAGCGGCGGACACCGCGGACGCATGGATTGAACAAAAATCATCCTCAGACCCTGCCTTTGGGTTTGCTGAGGAACCTCCTCCGCCACCTCCGCTGCCAGAGTCAGGCTCGGCACGATCGAACACGACGTTGTGGATTGTGGCGGCGGGGTTGGGTGGGTTGACCTGTCTGGGAGGGGGAACGCTCGTCAGCTTCGCGGCGCTCGGGGTGGGCGTGTCGGCCCTGCGTCGCCGGCGCCGTGCGTCAACGCCAGCGCTGCCTGAACCGCAGGCGGCGCAACGGTCGATGCCGACGTTGGATGTGGGCCTTGACTTTACGCCCGTTGATTCGAGGTTGAAGGCAAAGAACACTGCGACCCCGCCTCCATGGAATGCCCAGGCGACCTTTCGACCGTTCCTGCTGGGTGGCTATCGGTGTCTCTCCAAGCTGGGCGAAGGCGGGATGGGCGTGGTCTATGTGGCAGAGCACGTGCAACTGCAGCGAAAATGTGCGGTGAAGGTTCTCTCCCCAGCGGTGCGGCGGGAAAAGATGCTGACCCTGTTCCGGCGTGAAGCCCGGCTGGCGGCGCAGATCAACCACCCCAACGTCGTCACCATCTATGACTTCGGCGAGTCGAAGGGCGCGCTGTTTTACCTGGCGATGGAGTTCATCGATGGCGTGCCGCTCGATGAGATCGACCTCCCGCTCTCACCGCGGCGGGCGCTGGACATCACCCGGCAGCTCTGTGAAGGCCTCGACGCAGCCCATGAAGCCGGCATCATCCATCGCGACCTCAAGCCGGCCAACATCCTCCTGTCCACCGACCGGCAGGGGCGTGATCTGGTGAAGATCCTCGACTTCGGCATCGCCCGGCCCATCGCCTCCGACGGCTCGACGGTGATGGGAGAAGGCGTCATCCTGGGCACCCCGGACTGGATGTCTCCTGAGCAGGCGCGCGGCGAACCGCACCTGGACGCCCGCTCGGATGTCTTCAGCGCCGCCCTGATCGTCTATGCGCTGCTGACCGGCCGACAGGCCTACACCGGCGGTCACACCCCGCTACAGGTGGTCATCCGCCGCAGCGCGGTCTCTCAACCGCCGCCTCCGCCCAGCCAGGTCCGCCCCGGGCTGCCGCCCCAGGTAGACGGCGCGATCCTGCGCGCCCTCTCCCCGGACAGAAACGCCCGACCGTCCTCTGCGATGGCATTCTACGCCGACCTGATTTGAAGCATCGTCCCTGATCATCCTCAGCCTTCGTTGGGATGAGATACAGTGAACGGGTGTCACGCTGGTCTCGTCGAGAGTTTCTGGTTGGTTCGCTCGCGGGGGTGTCCGCGTGTCGGATGACGCGTTCGCCCGGCCCCTCGCTGGTGGATCGGCTGCAGACGGCTGCTCCTCTCGCGGTTCCGCGGCTGCTCGTTCAAGAGGGGCACAGCATCGACGCCATCGCATATGCCGCGGCGTGCATGGCCGCGCTGCGCTGTGTCAGTGACTCTGTCGACGGTCTGGGGAGCGTGTCTCACGCGCTCCTTGGGGTCGCTGCTGCGCGGAACCTTTGCGCGGGACAGCCGCCTGCGCGTTCGGTCCCATTGCTCCAGGCGGCGTGGTTCGTCGCCCGCGAAGCCCAACACTCTCCATATGTATCTACACCGTATCAGCTGCCCGAGCCGGGCTCGCCGACGGTCGCGCTCTCTGCTGCGTTGGCTGCAGGAGATGTGGAGGGCGCCGATGCGTGGACCGCGGCCCACCCAGACACTGCGGCGCCACACCTCGCCGAAGCGGCCACCGCGAGCCTGGGACACCTCGGGCATCGGGCAATTTTCGTCGCGGGTGTGCGCGCGCTCGGCGGGGGGCCGCTGCTCTGGCGCGCCGCGGCCCGCTATCTGGCCTCCGATGCGTCTGTGGACGACACCGATGCGCGCATCGAAGAAGCCCTTGGTCCCAATCGTTTTCCCCGATCCGATGACAATGAAGCGATCCGCGCGGCGCAGGCGCTGCGTGATGGCATCTCCCCATCACGGGTTGTTCGACAGCTGCTCGGCCACGTGACCGAACGGCTCGCCGCGATGGAGACGGTGAGTTTCTCGGCGCTCCATATGGTGACCGCGATCCGGGCGGTCGGCGCCCTGCTCTCGATGCACCCGGATCCGCGCCGGGCGACCCTCGCGGCTGCGGCCTGGGTCGACCGGTTTGAAGAGGGAACGACCGAGCTGGGGCCGCTGTCACGCCGTGCACGTCCGCTGGCCGCGCGGAACGGTACCGCAGCAAAGCTCAAGGCCGCGATCCAGGGCTGGGACCCAGAGGCTGCCGGTGCGCTCGCCCAGACCGTGTCATTCGACCCTGCCCTCAGGGCATGGCTGGCCGATCGCGCCGCTCACTCGGGCGTGGCCACGGTGCAACACAGCATGAAGCTGCTCGCCAGCGTGCCCGACACCCCCGCGGGTCGTTCGGTGGCGTGCCGTTACCTCGCCAGATCCTATGTGGATTTTGAACCAGAGCTGGAGCCGCTCACCGATCTGCTGACCGCGTCCTGAGCGCGCCCTCACGCCCTGCGTCGGCGCCATACAGCGCCGAAGACGCCGAGGATGAGCGCCCAGCCAGCGCCCATCGGGGCGGTTGCACATCCGGACGGTGCATCCGCTTCAGGGTCCTCTGCGTCAGGGTCCTCTGCGTCAGGGTCCTCGGTGTCGGGCGGCGCGCAGTCTTCCTGTGCGCTCCGATCGGCGTCGGTGTCGTCGCAGTCCTCTGCCTGTGGGACGCCGTCGCCGTCGGCGTCAAAGTCGTCGGCGCCGTCACAGTCGCTGTCCACGCCGTCGTACCAGATCTCGGCGGCGCCTGGGAAGATCGCGGAGTTCGCGTCATCGCAGTCGTCGCCGTCGTACTGGTCGCTGTCGAACCCGTCCGCGTCGGCGTCGAACTCGTCTGAGGCGTCGCAGTCGTTGATGACGCCGTCGTAGTTGGCGTCGTCGGCGCCGGGGTAGACCGCGTCGTCGGCGTCGTCACAGTCGGTGCCCCCATAGGTCTCGCTCTGGAAGCCGTCGGTGTCCGCGTCGAAGTCATCGTCGCCCAGGCAGTCCTGGTCGACGCCGTCGTACCACCGCTCCAGGGCGCCGGGGAAGATGGCGTCGTCTTCGTCGTCACAGTCCTCGCCGCCGTCACAGCTCAGGCCGTCGATGCCATCGCCGTCCACATCGCAGAGATCTTCGCCGTCGCAGTCCTGGTCGATGTCGTCATAGGCGACCTCGTCGGCACCGGGGAAGATGGTGTCGTCGTCATCTCGACAGTCCTGGTTGTCGAGGACATAGCCGTCGGGTGCCTCGCAGGAGATCGCCGCGTCTGCGGCGTCCCCGAAGCCATCCTCGTCGCGGTCGCGGTGCCAGGTCCGGGCGTCGACGGCGGTGTCTTCATCAACGGTCTCGTCGCAGTTGTCGTCGATGTCGTTGCACAGCTCGTCGGCGCCGGGGTAGACCGCGTCATCGCCGTCATCACAGTCTTCGGCGTTGATGACGTAGTCTTCGGGGGGGTCGCAGGTCACGAGCTGCTCGCCTGCATCGCCGAAGCCGTCACCGTCGCTGTCGAGGTGCCAGATGCTCTCGTCTTCCAGCCCCTCGTCTTCCACGTCGTCGCAGTCGTTGTCTCGCGCGTCGCAGACCTCTTCGGCGCCGGGGTAGGTGAACCCGCGGGTGTCGTCGCAGTCGGTGGCGTCGGAGACATAGCCCTCCGGCGCGTCACAGGCGACCGTCGACTCGGTCACATCGCCGAAACCATCGCTGTCGCGGTCGCGGTACCAGGTCGCGGCGTCCGACGCGGATGCTTCGTCGGTCTCACCGTTGCAGTCATCGTCCGCGTCGTTGCAGACCTCTTCCCCATCCGGCGAGATGTCTTCGTCGGTGTCATCACAGTCCGCGTCATCGGCGATGTAGCCGTCCGGCGCCGTGCAGGCCTTCCGCGAGTCTTCCGGATCGCCGTAGCCGTCTTCGTCGCGGTCGCGGTACCAGGTCGACGCGTCCGTCGCCGCGGCCTCGTCGATCTCATCGTTGCAGTCGTCGTCGATATCGTTGCAGACCTCTTCCCCATCCGGCGAGACGTCTTCATCGGTGTCATCACAGTCTTCGTCGTTGCGGACATGGCCGGAGACCGCATCACAGGAGCGCACCGAGATCTCGGGGTCGCCATAGCCGTCTTCGTCGTCGTCGCGGTAATAGGTCAGGGCGTCGGTGGGGTCGTCGTCGATCTCATCGTTGCAGTCGTCGTCGACGTCGTTGCAGAGCTCATCGGCGCCGGGGTAGATCTCATCGTCGGTGTCGTCGCAGTCCCCGTCGCAGGTCTCGAACCCGTCGCCGTCGTCGTCGTCGCACCCGTCATCGACGTTCAGCGTCAGCGTGTCGAGGTTCCAGCCGTCGCCGGAGGAGGAGCCGTTCTCGTTGACCGCGTTGCCGGCGCCAGACAGGGTGACCGTGCCCTCGGTCAAGGGCGCCGTCCATTCGAACGTGAACGTGTGGCTGCCGCTGCTGGACATCTCGGCGACGCCGCTGTGGGTCAGCTCGCTGGAGCTGGTCTTGGTGTCGGTGCCTGCGCTGAGCGTGCCGTCCGAGGCCGAGACGTTCATGCCTGCACCGGTATGCGAACTCGACGTGGTGCTCACCGTGAAGGAGACGGTGATGGTGTCGCCGGGCTCGACGGTGGTGTCATCGACCGAGAACGACACGCTCGTCGAGGACGCGGCCGAGGAGCCGTGGCAGGAGCGGCACCCGCTCGTAGATCTGCCGGTGCGTCCGCCGCTGTTGGCCAGCGCAGCGTCTGCAGACAACAAGATAAGGATCGATGTGAGCATAGACGTCCCCCCTCTGATCTGTAAGCGCCGATGATGCGCCTGAATTCGACACAATGGGAGTAACGACTGGCTCATGCCCGGGTAGATTAATCGACCTTAAACCCCACCCGCTGCGTCGTGCCTGACCCCTCTGAAGCAGAGCGGGTATCGTCGTGGGATCGCTACGACGCGTCTTCCTCTGAGAGATCGAGGTCGTTGAGTTGGATCTTGAGGCGTTCACGATGGGGTTTCTTCGGGAAGGTCACGATCAGGGCGTGTCGGCCGCTGGGGTTTCCCTCGAAGCTGGCGCGGACGATCCCCTCTCCCCAGCCTGCGCCGTTCTGGGTCAGGCCAGGGTCGTCGACGTGGTAGCCCATCAGCGGGCAGCCCTCATAGGTGAACTCCACATCGGTCTCGTCGCCGTCCAGCTCGACTTCTTCGATGAGGACTGTGCACCCGCGGGCCGTCGCCGTGGCGCCGGCTTCGATGGGCAGCTTGACTTCGGTGAAGCGGCGCGCCCAGGTCACATCCAGCGCGATGACCATGTCGCCGCCCGGCTGCGTCGCCTCGAAGTTCCACTTCTGGGCGATCAGGCCGAAGTCATCTTCTAACGTCGCCAGATCCGCGTCCGCTTCCTGTGGCTCGCCGGCGAGGGTCAGCGACTCCAGCGAGACCGCGACCATGCGGTAGCGTGGATCGGCCATGACGAACAGCTCGACCTCATCGCCGAACGAATAAGGGTGCACCGACACCAGCAGCGGCCCCGTCGTGGCGTAGTGGTTGTATGCCATCGCTTCGATCTTCAGCTTGTCCATGAAGTAGGTCGGCGAGGCGCCCACCGATTCGAGCAGATCGGCCATCGCATCGTTGAACCGGCCCTTGAAGCCCCAGCTACGCGTGGGGTTGTGCTCGACCTCCATCGGACTGCGTGGTGGCGTCTTCGTCGATGCCAAAAGGGCGTTGAGGTGGTTGGAGACGCTGTCTGAGGTCTCCCGCTGCTTGAAACGGGAGCCCTTCAGCGCACTCTGGGTGCCCTGCGGCGGCGCGTCTTCCGCAGCGCTCACCGATGAAGCGGTAAGACACAGCGCGATCAGCGCGGTGGTGGGATGTCGAGCCATGGGTTCCTCCTGACCCGGGGGTTTTACAGTCATCACCGTGGCTTTACACCCTGCACCGATCCTTCACCCATCGGAGCGGCTGGCCAGAAGCGGGGCGTGTTCGATGTTTGGAGCCGCGCAGGCTGGTGGTGATTAAGAAGGGGATGATGAAACACATCAACGTCCAGGATCTCGGCCGCGTGAGGCAGATCGCGACGGTGCTGGTCCGCCACGGCTTCGGCCAGCTCGTCCGACAGGCCGGCATCGAGGTTGAGGGCGCGCCCATCGATGAGAAGCTTCCGCTGGCCCGACGGATCCGGATGGTCCTCTCGGATCTGGGGCCGACCTTCGTCAAGCTGGGTCAGGTCCTCAGCGTGCGGCCGGACATCGTTCCTCAGGACGTCATCGAAGAGCTGAGCCTGCTCCAGGACCGGGTCCCGCCGCTGTCGTTTCAGGACATCGAGCCGGTATTGACGGATGAGATGGGCGCGTCTTTCGGGGAGCGGTTCCAGAGTTTTGATGAGACGCCGCTGGCCAGCGCGTCGATCGCCCAGGTGCACCGGGCCACGCTGGTCGACGGCCGGCGCGTCGCGGTCAAGGTCCAGCGGCCCGGCATCGAGGCGGCCATCCGCAGCGACGTCCACATCCTCTATACGCTGGCCCATCTGCTCACCGGTCGCATCGAGCTGCCCGGGATGTACTCACTGGTCGAGATCGTCCAGGAGTTCGACACCGCCCTCAATGAGGAGCTGGACTTTTTGTTGGAGGCCCGGGCCGCCCGTCGGTTCCGGAACAATTTTAATGAGGTGCAGGGCATCACCGCGCCGAAGATCTATCCGGAGCTGTCTTCGCGCCGGATCCTGGTGATGGAGCTTCTGGAGGGGCAGCCGATCAGCCGGCTCGTCGGTCGCGGCGGGCAGCCGTCGTCGCTGTCGGCGGAAGATGCCCGCGCGCTGATGCACAAGGTGATGGAGGCGACCTATCTTCAGGTCTTCGAGCATGGCTTCTTCCACGGCGATCCGCACCCGGGGAACATGATGCGGCTCGATGATGGCCGGCTGGCGTATATCGATTTTGGACTCACCGGCCGCATCACCCGGGAGATGCAAGAGACGATCATGAACATCTTCACCGGGTTGGTGTTTCAGGACGCCGACACCGTGGCGCTGACCCTGGCCCGCGCCGGCGCCAGCGACGGCCCGATCGAGATGAAGGCGTTCCGCTCTGCCGTCGAGCAGCTGATGACCAAGTACCACGGGGTGTCGCTGACCGATCTGTCGGACAAGGCGACGCTGACGGAGATCATCGCCCTGGCCAGCCGCCACCGGCTGCGGTTGGTGCCCGAGTACGCCATCCTCGCCCGGGCGGTCTCGATGATCGACGGCCTGGCCCGTGATCTGATCCCCGATGTCGACATCGTTGCAGAGGTGCGGCCATATGCGGTGCGGATGCTCGGCGCCCGGCTGTCGCCGGAGCGGCTGGGCTCGGAAGCCGTGCGCAGCCTTCAGCAAGCGCAGCTCGCCCTGCGTGACGTGCCCATCCACCTCAACCAGCTGATGCTCGATCTGGAGCGGGGACGGCTGCGGCTGGTCACGGTCGATCCGGAGGCCGACGAGCTGCGCCGGGCGGTGCGGTGGGCGGGCATCCGGGTCGCGGGTGCGATAAGCGGCGCGGCCTTGTTGTTGAGCGGCGCGTTGATGATCGCTGCATGGTCGCCCGCCCCGTTGGGGATTCCACTGGCGGGGCTGCTGGGGATGGCGTTGGTCGCCCTGGGGGGCGGCGCGTTCGCGACCATCGTGATGCACACCCTGGTCGCGGAGCGGATTCATCCACGAGAATGGCGGAAACTGCTCCTTGGGGTGGTCAGGTTTTTCACGTCTCGTCCGAAGTGATATCTACGCTCGCCGCGGTCAGGGGCGCTCCCGCGCGCCCGCGGCTGTGAAATCCCGATATACTGGGAAACGATCGAGCCGCCCACGACGATGGAGTTTCCAGTGGCTGATGATTTTCGGCAGTTTTCGCGCGGCGATGTCATCTCCGGACGCTTTGAAATTGAAGACCGTCTCGCCAGAGACCCCCTCGCCGACACCTACCGTGCGCGGAATACGTCCACAGGAAAGATGGTCTCGCTCCAATTTTTCCGGCCGAAGTTTGTCGGACCGGATCGCCTGAACAATCTCCAAAGCGCCCTGAAGAAGGTCAGCGACCTGCGCATCGATGGGGTCTCGCGCGCCGAAGATGCCAGCCAACACGATGGGATCGTCTACATCATCAGCGAACACTTCGCCGACACCACGCTGCGCGATCTGCTCGATGAGTACCATGACCAACAGCAGTCCTTCACCCTTCAGGAAGCCTGCCAGCTCGTCTTGAAGATCCTGGACGCCCTGGAAGCGCTTCATCAGGCGGGCATCATCCATGGCCACCTCACCCCCGAGCGGGTGCTGGTCAACTCGCGGAGCGCCGGCCCCGGCGGCAGCCGGGTGGTCCGGACCGTCCAGATCGTCGACGCTGGCCTGGGCCGGCTGCTTGCCGCCACCGGCGCTGACAACACCTCGCCCTACCGCGCGCCAGAGCTGGGGCTGGGGACCGGCACCCCGCCCGCGGACGTCTACTCCGTCGGCGTCATGTTTTATGAACTGCTCGTCGGGCAGACGCCCCGGGGCACCTACCTCTCGCCCACGCAGCTCCGTGGCGATATGCCAGAAACGATCGATGATATCGTTGAGTTTGCCCTTGCCGCCAACGCAGAGGACCGCTACAAGACCGCCCGCGACATGGCCAGCCACATCAAGCGGACCTTCTCCGGAGACGTCTTCGACGACGCCCCCTCGACCTCGTTCCGGACCGTCCTGCTCGCTGTCGGCGCGGCGGTGGTGGTCATCGCGATGGTCGGGGTGTACTTCGCCCTCCGTGAGACCCCTGACCCGGTCCTCCAGGCCGCCGCCCGTGACGAAGAGATCCGGCGGGACGTCCAAGCACAGATCGTCCAGCTCTCTGAAGAGGAGATGGCCGTCCTCAACGCCGAACACCCGGAGATGCTTTATATCCCTGCCGGGCCGGTCATCATGGGGCGGCTCAACCAGGAAGATCTGTCGGTCGCCAGTCAGTCCGAGCCCCTCACCCAGATCGCTGAGGTGGCCGCGTTCTATATCGATCGCTTTGAGTTCCCCAACCGCCTCAAAGAGAAGCCCGTCGCGCGCGTCAGCTACAAGGATGCCCGGGCCGCCTGTGAGCAGGTCGGCAAGCGGCTGTGCACCGAGCAGGAGTGGGAGAAAGCCTGTAAGGGTCCTGGGAACTGGATCTACAGCTATGGGGACACCTACGATCCGGAGATGTGTGGCGGCGGGGTGGATGAGAAGGACTACACCATCGGCGCCCTGGACACCTGCGTCAGCGGCTACGGCGTCTGGGGCATGAGCGGTGGGCCCCGGGAGTGGACCGACTCCGCTGCGGGCAGCTCCGGCAAGCGTCGTGTGGTGAAGGGCGGCATGCGCGCCAACAATGAACGTGGAACCCGATGCGCGTTCTCCGTCGATGAGTCCGATACGTATGCGGATCGTACGCTCTCGTTCCGATGCTGCCTCGATTTTGGGAAGAAGGCCGAACCCAGGGAACAATGAGCTGTTCTGCATGATACATTCAGGGGACTCCCCTGGAGGATGAATGCGCCTCGGTTTGAGCATGGTGTGCATCACCATGATGGCGGGATGCCAGACGACAGACATCTGCGCCCGCTTCAACCTGGACTGCGTTCCCCCTGAAGACGCGAACTTCATCGACGCCGATGGGGACGGCTTTCAGGATGAAGATGACTGCGAGCCCGATGACGACACGATCTTCCCCGGAGCAGAAGAAACCTGCGATCAGATCGACAACAACTGTGACGGTCAGATCGACGAAGGGCTCGCCGCGGTCTGGCAGCGCGACGCAGACAACGACCGCTATGGCGTCCTCGAAGGCGCCACCTGCCATCGACAGGACGGCTTCATCAAGCGCGGTGATGGAAAGCTGGATTGTGACGACGACGATCGGATGATCAACCCGAACGCCGCTGAAGCCTGTGATGGGGTGGACAACAACTGCGACGGGGTGGTTGATGAAGGCCTCATGCGGCGTCCCGCCTATCGCGATGTGGACGGGGATGGCGTCGGTGATGATGGGGCGATGGCTGAGCGGTGTGAGACCGAGCTCCCTGAAGGATGGGTGGCGCTCAGCGGGGATTGCGACGACGCCAACGCGGAGATCTCTCCGCTCGTTGATGAGCTGTGCTTTGACGGCATCGACAACGACTGCGACGGGCTTTTCGATGAGGACGGCTGCACCCTGGTGATGGTGCAGCTCCACAGCGGCACCGATCGCCCGGAGTACAGCCTCGGCGCCCTGCAGCGCCTGGCCGGTGATCACAACGGGGATGGGCACGCAGACATCCTCATCGGCGACAGCGACGATGAGGTTCGCCTGCTGTATGGGCCCTTTGGCCACGACCGGGCCATGGACGTCGACGCCGTCTCGTTTGCATTTAGCCCCGCTGAGGAGGGCTTCTACGCCCGCTCTCGGTTCCCGGCGGGCCATGGTGACATCAACGGTGATGGGTACGATGACCTGCTGATCCGCCGGGAGACCGGCCACCCCGACTGGAACGCCGCGTATGTGATCCTCGGACCCTCGCGGGTCGACGATGTCATCTCGTTCGATGACGCGGATCTGAAGCTCTCCACGGATGGGACGGTGTGGCTGGGCGACGCAGACGGGGACGGCCTCGATGATGTGGGTACGATCGGTCAACTTCATCGGTTCTCTGAAGACATCGGCGACTTCGTGAAGCGCTCGCTCACAAACGAAGACCCCGGCGTCAGCCGCCTTCAGCGGCTGGGTGATGTCAACGGGGACGGGATCGACGACTACTCGGATTGGGCGGGTACCGTACTGCTGGGGCCGGTCGGCGATCGGGCAGATGCCATGACGGTCCAGGCGCCGGTGGACCTCAGCGGGTGGTGGCAGTCGGTCGGAGATGTCGATGGGGACGGCGCTGGTGAGCTGGTGCTTGGTGTGTTGACGGACACCGATGGGGACAGCGCCGATGATACGATGTTCGCCGATCGGGTGGTCTCGCCCAGCGTCGATGGGGACGTGCTCGTCCTGGAAACCGTCGCCACCTTCACCCCCTTCGGCGCCATCAATGGCACCATCACGTATTCCGGCTACACCGAGACAGAAGGGGCTTCAGCCCTCACCAGCTTCGACTTTGACGGTGACGGGGATCAGGATCTGATGTTCTCCGATGGTGGCCGATACAACCCTGACGATGAAAGCTATGGGCGGGCATGGCTGCTGCTCTCGCCCCCCGCGGGTGAAATGAGCGAGGACGACGCCGTCGTGACGTTCCACGCCGAGAGCATCCCCTGGTTCAGCAACACCGTCTCCCTGAGCGCGGGCGCAGACCTGGACGGTGACGGCCTGCCGGATGCTGCCCTCGGCGCACCGCACACCCGGGTCGGCGCGGATCAGCAGGGGCGGCTGTATATCCTCCCCGGCGTCGACGGCCTGTAGGCAGGGGCGCCGTCAGGTCACGATGCTCAGCAGGATCAGGACGAGTCCACCGATCGAGGCCATCCACATCAGCGTCCGCAGGTAGGGGATGCCGACGATGTAGACGAGCGCATGGGCGACCCGGGTGCTGAAGAACAAGACGGCGCCGGTGGCGGACATCGAGTCTGCAGCGCCGGAGACATGGGCGACCAGGACCAAAATGGCGAACAGCGGCAGGTTCTCCCGAAGGTTGTCGCTGGCGCGCTGGGTTCGGCCAACCCACCCGGTCGTCGTCGGCTGGAGATCGCGGTTGCCAGCGCCCCACGCCAGCCCGTGTGAGACCAGCAGCGGCACCGAGACGCCCATAATCAACACCCACTGCAACAGGGCGCACCCCAACAACATCCACAAGTCGATCGTCATCGCGTCCTCCTCCCCACGGTAAAGGCAGGCTATCCTGCTCCCCTCGACTCTGAAAGCGTCGGACATCAACGCGCTGGCCACGACCTGCATCGGCCCGATCGTCTCAACGTCTCTGCGGTATGGGGAGCGTGCTGCCCCACCATGGTCTTCGTCTGATGGTCACTGGGGGTGTTGCAGGGTTTCTGCAGAGAGGTGTCGGAGCGCCGCTGGGATGTCGTCTTCGCTTCCTGGATCGTACTCCTGGAGGGCGGCGTCGAGGAGGTCTGCCAGCCATGCCCGCGCATCTGGTCGTGCATCCGAGATCAGGGGGCGCCGTTGCCCTCCCTGACACACGATTTCGAGGTGGTCATGATCGATATGAAGGATGTCGCCGAGCGGGATGGCCTGGCCGTCCACCGTCACGATGTGACCGCTCAGTTTGACCTCGGCGAGGTCGCGGATGCCCAGCAGTCGGTTCAACAAGGGTTGGCTGCGGACGAAGGCGATCATGCCCAGCACGCTCCCCACCGCGCAGGCAAACGCGAGGAGGACGCCGCCCAGCCCGATCAGGAAGTTGTCTCCAGCGAACATCGGCCACAGCACCAAAAGCGCGAGCACGCCAAACCCCAGCGGCGGCGCATACATCGTCAACAGGGCGAGCACGATCTGAAGGTAGTGACGCAGGGATGCGCTCTGGATGGAGAACCGTACCCGGAGCCCGTCCAGGTGCCCCACGGCGGTCACGCCGCGTGGTGGGGCGTCGAGAAGGTCAAGCAGCGACACCGGTCCCCCCAGGATTCAACGGCCGACGATCTCCCGCACCCGCCCCAGCAGCGCTGGATCCGAGCGGACCACTGCCAGGACATCTGGCTCCAGCCCGGCGCGGTGGACTGCTTGTTGGGTGATGCTGTTGACCACCACCAGCACCTGCGCCCCAGACGCCGCCGCGGCCCGTGCTCCCGACGGCGAGTCTTCCAGGATGAGCGTCTGCGCTGCAGGGACCCCCAGCTGTTCGAAGGCGAGGTGGTAGATCGCCGGGTCGGGCTTTCCATGCGTGACGTCGTCGCGGGTCAGGACCCGGTCGAACAGCGCGGTCATGTCCAGGATGTCCAGCACCCGCTGGACCTGCGGGCGGTGGGACATCGTCGCCAGCCCGACCGACAGTCCGACGTTGTGGCTCCACTCCAGCACTTCACGGCTGAACGGGCAGGCGGCCTTTCGGATGGCGTGTTCCTGCGCGAGCAGGGCGGTATAGCGGGTCTTGCGGACCCGGTAGAAGGTCTGCCATGGATCTTCTCCCGGCTGCGGGCCGAGCGCCTCGGCGAATCCGTCAGGCAGGGCGAACCGCGCGACCAAAAACCGCGCCACCTCCTCTCCAGAGCGGCCGACGACTTCGGCATAGGCCGCATGGACGTCTTCTCGGGACAGGTCGGGGAGGAGCCCGGCCAGCACCGCGTGGTAGCTGTCGGCTTTCAGCGACTCGGTCTGAACCAGGGTCCCGTCCAGATCAAACACAACCGCCTGAATCGATGACATCACTCCTCCCAGGGCCTTTGTATCGTTTGGGGGGTAAGCGCTCTCCGATATGGCGCAACCGGGATCGGCCGCGGAAGGACGTTTCATCTGAACGGACGGATTATAGAAACAGCGACCACACCGGGCGGGTGGTCCATAGCGTCAGGAACATCAGCGCCGTCTGGCGCTTGTTCTTGCGCCAGAAGAACTGGAACCGGCCCTTTAAGAACCGCGTGCTCAAGAAGGCGTTGGCCAGCGCCTGAGACTCTTCGGCGTTGATCGCGTGCAGATCGTCCGGGCTCAGCCCCGCCGGGTAGGTGCGGGTTCGGCCCGATGCGATCCACGCCGTGGCCATCTCATGGGCGGCGTCCATGAGCTGTTCATGGGGGACGACCCGATGAATCAGGCCGATGTCGAGGGCTTCCTGGGCGGTGGGCTTCCATCCTTCGTCCCGCAGGATCCGATCGGCGGTCTGTTGGCCCAAAAGCGCGGGGAAGGTCTTCGACGAGCACCCCTCTGGGGTGACGCCCAGCTCGCCGAACGGCGTCGAGAACGACGCCTTCTCTGAAGCGATGATGGCGTCACACAGGACCGCCGAGGTCACGCTGGCCCCCAACGCCGGGCCGTTGACCGCGATCAGGATGGGCTTGGGGAAGTCGATGAACAGGTTGAACAGCGCCGCGTTCTCTTTGGCGATGTAGTCCCGGAGCGTTCGGGGATGTGCTGGCTTGAACGCTGCCCCCAGGTTGACCCCGGCGCAGTAGTAGGGATCGGCCCCGGTCAAGATCACCACCTTCGTGGCGTCATCTGCGGCGGCCTGGCCCAGCCCCCCGCGCAGCGCCATCATCATCTTGGCGGTCCACCCATTCAGCCGAGCGGGCATGTTCATCGTGAGGGTTGTGACCCCATCACGGGTTGTTGTGAGGAGGAGCGGTTCGGACATGGCTGTCTTGTATTCCGTTACGACCGCGGCGCGAAGTATCGATGCCATCCAATCGAGACATCGGTGGTGTTGCTCGCCCCGTTATCGACCGAAACCAGGCGAAATACGCCGAGATGCAGCCCTGAGCTGTTCGGCAGATCGAGGCTGGCCTTTCCGCTCACCGCGATCCCCCGATACTGCAGCACGTTCCATCGATCCAGGCTGCTGTTGAACCAGTCATCGACCCACTGCCCGTCCAGGTCCACCCCGGTCAATCGCTGGGTATAGTGTCCGCCGACTTCGAACGTCAGCGACTCTCTGCGGCCCTTCAGCTCCAGGCTGCCCCGGACGGTGTCGCCGGGCGCCTTCACAGTGATGCGGCCATCGGCCGAGGTCGCGTCCGGCGCCAGCGAGTAACCGAACGCCCCGAACAGCAACCCATCCAGCCGCCAGCCGCCAGCGTCGGTCCCCGCGCCGACCACCGCCAGGCCCTCCAGCATCGTCCGGCCGCTGCCCGCGGAGTTGTACTGCCCACGGCGCGCGCGGTTCCACACATCGACGTCCGCAGCGACCCCGATCGTCAGAGGGATCTTGTCACGGAGCACTCCATAACGTGCGTCCAACCTGCCCTGGCCGACCGTCAGATAGGTCTCGCAGTAGCCCTCTGCGGACAAGAGGTTCGGGCAAGGCAGCTCGTCGGGATCGTCCACCACGAATGAGTGAACCACCGGCGCCGAGACGCTCACCTGGAGACGATCGGTCAGCCCGTAGGAACCATACAGATCCAGCCGAGAGCGGACCTCTCGGTCTCGCAGCACCGCCTCCCCGTTCTGGGTCAGACGATTGAACGTTGTCACCCCCACGCCGCTGTAGACCACCTTCGCGCCCCCCGGCAGCGTTCCCGGTGACTCAGCCAATGACGACGATGTCCAGGTAACAAGCGTCCACAACAAGCCAGGCAACATGTGTGCTCCAGAACACGATCTGTCTGCGCACTATCGCCGTCTTTGCCGCTCGAAAAGCCATTTCTATACGGTACCATGGTACAGGGAGACCCATGATGACGATCCTGCTTTCGGTGGAACGCAACAGACCCCATGGCCCAGATCACGGTTCGCGACGCTCTCCGCGTCGAACCGGCAAATTTTCGTATCGAGAAGGGTAGGATGAGCCGGCTCGCACCGTTGGATGGCCTTCGGGGAACCATCGTGGCGCTGATGGCCCTCGATCATGCGTCGGCGTTCATCGCCCGCCCGCCGGAACGGGTCAGCGAATTCTGGGCCGTGTCTTTCCCGGTGTATACTGAACCGTTGCCCTTCCTGGTGCGGGTGGTGACCCACCTCTGTGCGCCGGGGTTCTTTTTGCTGATGGGCGCCAGCGTGGCCCTCTTCGCCGCCGATCGGGCCCGCAGGGGGTGGTCGGAAAGCACGATCAACCGCGCTCTTTGGATTCGCGCAGGGTTGTTGGTCATCTTTCAGCAGATCCCTGTCAACCTGGGGTGGTTGGCGGGCAGCGGCAGCGGCGGCGCCGGTCATATCCCAGGTACCGGCGGCGATGTGCTGTTGTACTTCGGTGTGCTCTGGGGGTTGGGGTCTGCCATGGCGATCGTGACGACGCTCCGACGGCTGCCCGCCATGGCCCTCGTTGTCCTGGCCCTGCTCTGTGTGGTTGGCGTCGCGTTCCTCCTGCCCACCGGCGCCGCCGCAGACGCGGGGACCCATCCCCTCTTGCGGCTGCTGCTGGTTCCGGGACAGACCGGGTTGTTGATGGTGCGGTACCCGACGCTGCCCTGGCTGGGGCTGGCGTTGTTGGGGATGCTGTTCGGGCGGCGGCTCGTCCAGGCGCCAGAGCAGACGATGCGAGCCTCATTGCCGCTCGGCCTGGCCGCGATCGGGGGCTTTGTCGTCGTTCGGCTGCTCGGCGGGGTGGGGAACCTGCGACCGCCAGCAGACGGTTGGATCGGCTTTTTCAACGTGGTCAAGTATCCGCCCAGCGTAGCGTATCAGCTCCTCACCGTCGGCGTGAACCTTCTGCTGATGCGGTGGTTTGTGCATGCGCCGCCGGGCAGGGGACCGATCGGGACCTTCGGAAGAACCGCCCTGTTCTTCTATCTGATCCATCTGTTCGTATTTGCGGCCCTCTCGATCCCGTTTCGCCCCGATGGGACCGGAGTGGTTGGGATGTTGCCGCTCTGGATCCTCGGGCTGGCGATCCTGTTTCCGCTGTGCCGGTGGTTCGATGGCGTCAAGCGACGGGCGGCGCCTGAGGCCTGGGTGCGGTACCTCTGAGAGGATGGAACCCAACCCAAGAAGGCCTGGGAGGAAGCGTTGACCGAATTGGTCCTGACCACCAATCCCGGCGTCGAGGATGTCGTCATCACCGAACTGAGAGAGGTCGCGCAAGCCGCTGGCGTGTCCGTCGGCGCGGCAGAAGCCGGCTACCGCAAGCGCCGCGGCGTCGTCCGCGTCGAGCTGGGCGCCACGCCCCGGGAGTGCGCCGCCCTCGCCCGATCGATGCGCTCCATCCACCACATCCTCCGCCCGCTGCTCCAGTTCACCCTCGACCCGGAGGATCCCCTCGGGGACATGCGGCGGCGGCTCGCGGTGCTCCCCATCGCTGAGCTTGATGATGCCGCGACCTTTCGGGTGACCGGTGTGCGGAAGGGCCGCCATGACTTCACCAGCATCGACGTTCAGAAGGCGGCCGGCGCGGGCATCGTCGACGGCACCCGCAAGGGCGTCTCGATGAAGGACTTCGACGTCGAGATCCGCGTCGAGGTCGAGGACCAGCGATGTGACGTCGGCGTTCAGCTCACCCGGAAGGCCATCAGCCGGCGCAGATGGCGACCGTATCGCGCAAAAACCGCTCTCAAAGCCAATGTCGCCTATGCGATGCTCCGGCTGGCCCTCGACGGCCAGCCCTCACCGCGGCGGCTGCTCGATCCGTTCTGTGGCTCTGGCACCCTCCTCATCGAGGCCGCTGAGCGGTTTCCAGACACCGCCCTGGTCGGTGTGGAGCTGTATGACAAGCCGTTCAAGGGGGCTCAGGAGAACCTGACGGCCCTGGAGCTGACCGAACAGGTCACGGTCCACCAGGCGGATGGACGGCAGCTCCGCGTCCTGTTCCCGGAAGGGCGGGCGACCGTCGACGCCATCATCTCCAACCCGCCCTTCGGCGTCCGGTTGGGGCAGAAGCTTGATTTTGACGTCTTCTATGATGGGCTGCTCTCTGATGCGGCGTTTTTGTTGCGAGCGGGCGGGCGCCTCGCGGCCCTCGTCTGGCACCGCGGCGCCTTCAACCGTGCCATGCGGCGGCGGGGAAAGCAGATGGCCAGCGTTCATGTCCGTATCATCGAGACGGGTAACATCTACCCCGGACTGTTCATCCTGGAGCGGTTGCCCCGTGCGTCGGACGAAGCCTGAGCAGACGCGTCGGCTTTTGACAGCAATCCCGTATTTTTTGACACACACCAACGCTCGCTGCACCATTATGTTGAATCGGTCAATTCAGGTGGAGTGAGCAATGAATCGGGCGACGATGACGCGGCAGGACAACGAAGAGGTCCCCTCAAGCAGCGCGCCGCCTGATGTCCTTCAGGACCCCATGTCCTTCCAATACAAGCCGGTCCGCCGAGAGGTCGAGCAGGGCGAGCGCCCGAAAGACACCGCCCAACAGACCGAGACCGAAGAAGCCCCCAATCCGCTGACCATGGGGCTGCAGATGGCGATGCGGGGCCTCCAGAGGGCACCCCTCGACGACACCACCAAAGAAGAAAAAACAAAGCCGCGGTACCAATCCGGCGGCACCGAGAACAACATCAACCTCAAGCAGGGCACCGGGGATGGCTCCGGGCTGGTCGTCAACGCCATGGACTCCGGCGAGTTCGCCCTCGATGAGATCTCGATGACCTCACGCTACCTCAACGAGCTGCGCCAGTCCCCCAACCTCTCCGAGGAAGAGCTGTGGCGGCGCGCCATCAAGAACGACGCCAACAAAAGCGGGCAGCTCACCACCGTTCAGGAAGCCCCAGAGCCGGCACCGCTCTATGACGAGTCGATGATCCCCAAGACCGATGGCAACAGCATCTACGCGATTGACCCCCTGCTGTATACCCCGCCCAGCACCCGCCGCGCGATCGTCATCGGCAACCACAAGTACACCGATCCGGACATCGATGACCTGCCCGGCGCAGAGCGCGACGCGGGCGCCATGGCCAGCCGGTACAGCGCGCTGGGATACGACGTCGAACACCTCAAGGATCAGTCCAGCACGGGGATGCTAAAAGCCGTGTTCAAGGCGGGCGATGGCCTCAAGGAAGGCGACAGCCTCGTCTTCTACTACGCCGGACATGGGATCGATACCGGGCTCCTCGGCACCAACGCCACGCTCAAGAACATGAAGGTCCTCGGACACGGCATCACGAACTCCCTCGTCACCGACGCCGTCGCTGGCGGATACCACGCATCGGTCATCGCCGATGCCTGCGAGAGCGGCGCCATGACCGACCGCCTCAAAGATGAGTACAAAGAGGAGACCCAGTCATCCTCAAGCTCATCGCTGATGATCGACTTCGATAACGTCAACAAAAAAGACTACGTCAAGTTCGATAACAAGGGCAAGAAGGCGAGCACCTACAGCGACTCCGTCATCGAAAACCTGTACGACAAGCGCTTCAGCCGATAACCGCCGCAAATCAACGTTCCATCACCATTTCGATGGTTGGCGATGCCGTCTCAATGGCCACCAATCCAACTTTGAGGGCATCAAACGTGTTGGCGCCCTGCGAATAGAGATCATCGACGAATCCGTCGCGATGGAGGCCCCACAGAGGGGGGGGCAGGGGCAGATCGTGGGAAGTCGTTGACGGGTTTTTGGGAGTTGGGTATGACGATGGTCCTGATGAAAATGATTTTCATTTTCATTTTCAAAATGCCTCATTCACCCGACGCCTGCGAGGATGATCCGTCATGATTCGGTTTTTTTCTTCATCATATGAGAATGAAAATCAATATCAATGCTGATCGTATTGTCTTTCATCTTCATTGTGGTGGCCGATGCTTCAGCAGAAGATTCGTCAGACGAAGAGATGGTGATCACGGGGACACGGACCGAGAAGCCGCGTGGGGAGAGCCCGGTCCCGGTTGAGGTGATCAGCCGTGACGACATCATCGCATCCGGGGCAGAGGATCTCGCTGAGCTTCTTGAGGACCATCCCGGCGTCGATCTGCAACGGGGTGTTCTGGGCGCGAGCCTCCGCCTCCAGGGGCTGGAGCCAGAGCATGTCCTGATTCTGGTCGACGGGGTTCGCACCGTTGGCCGTAAAGACGGCGTCCTGGATCTGTCTCGTTACCCCATCGAAGAGATCGAGCGTGTCGAGATCGTCAAGGGTGCGGGGTCAGCGCTCCACGGCTCGGACGCGCTGGGTGGTGTGATCAACATCGTCACCCGTCGGCCGTCACGGGGGGTCTCGGCGCAGAGCCGTGCCCGCTATGGGGCCTACAACACCGCAGATGTGACCGCTGGTGTGTCGCTTGGCCACGCCGTTCGTCTGACTGGCGGCTGGCACCAGACCGATGGTTGGGATCTCGATCCATCGGATCTGACGACGAATGGCAGCGCCCGACGGGGCTTTGAGGGGGCTGGGCGGGGGCGGATCGCGCTGGGCGCGAACGCGGACGTGGATTTGCGGGCGGGCTACACCCGTCGCAACCCGCAGCGGGTTTCAGAGAGCGCCTCAGGGGCGGTCTTCGATCAGCAGAACCTGACTGAAGAGGTGATGGCCTCGGTCTCTCCGGTGCTGACGCCCGGTCGTCTGTCGAAGCTGACGCTGCTTGGCGCGTTGAGCTTCTTCCGCGACCAGTACCAGAGCGATCAGCGTGGCTCGACGGAGCTGGATCAGCTCGAAGACAGTCGCCAACAACTGCTCCAGACCTCTGCACAGTACGATCAGCTGATTGGCCGCCGCCACCTGGTGACGCTCGGTGTCGAGGGTCTGTTTGAAGGCATCGATGCGCCTCGTCTGTCGGACGTGGGGAGCCGCCAGCGGATCGCGGTGTTTGCTCAGGAGGACTGGACGCTATCGGACCGGCTGGAGCTTCTTTTGGGGCTGCGATGGGACATGGACTCCCAATTCGGCGAGCAGCTCTCGCCGAAGCTCTCTGCGCGGTGGGCGCCATGGAGGGTGCTGGTGCTTCGGGGCGGCTACGGCCGCGGGTTTCGGGCGCCGAGCTTCCGGGAGTTGTTGCTGCGATTCGAGAACCCTGGCGTCGGCTATGTGGTGACCGGCTCGCCGGACCTTCGGCCGGAACGCAGCCACAACCTGACGCTGGACGCAGAGCTGTCGTTTGCGTCTGATCTGTCATTGAACGCCAGCGGCTACATGAACTGGGTCGATGACCTGATCGTGGTGGATCTGGTGAGCGACGACGTCGGGCTGACCACGTTTGGCTATGAGAACATCTCGTCGGCGTGGACGCGTGGCGGGGAGTCGCAGCTGCGGTGGACGCCCGGACGGCTGAACCTGACGTTGGGCTACGCGTTCACCGACACGTTCGATGTCGAGGCCGAGCGCGCGCTTCCCGGCCGCCCCCGGCACCGGGGGACCGTCAGCGCGCGATGGCGATGGGAGCGGCTGCGCACCAACCTGTCGGGGCGGGCCAGCCTGGTTGGTCCTGGTCCGCTCTACGTTGACCTTGATGGAGATGATGTCGAGGAGACGATCGAGACGGATCCCTACGCCTCAGTGGACTGCCGGCTCTCCCGTGATTTTGGCGCTCATATCGGCGCATTCGCTGGCGTCAACAATGCCCTCAACGCGGGCAACACCGAGTTCGTCAACCTGACGCCCCGCCTCATCTATGGCGGCCTCACCGCTCGCTACTGAGCACAACAATGGATCAACCATGATTGTCTGGACTGCGATCGCATTGATGGGATGTGCCGAGGACCTGACCTTCGACGACGAAGAGGTTGTCTCTGGCGACACCGGCCTCGGAGAGGACGTCGTCGAGGAAGATGAGGACGGGGCTCGCACCGTTCGCATCGACGGCACCGACTATGAGACCTGGGTCTACTTCGACCTGGAGACCGGCGACATCGTCCTTGAGGGGGACGCGACCTGGGACGCGACCTGGGACGTGGCCATCCAGCGGTTCAACGTCAAGCTCAATGGTGGCGTCAGCGGAGACGGCGGCGTCGAAGCGGCCACCGTCGAAGACGTCGCCTTTGATGACCTCACCGTCGCTCCTGCCAGTGGCTACATCACCGATGAGCCCGATGCCGATGAAGACGGCGCTCCCGAGTATGCATTGGGTGGTTGGTACGACTACGACCCCAACACCCACGTACTGACTCCTTTCGACATCGTCTACGTCGTGCGATCCGTCGAGGTCAACCACCACCGCTTCCAGATCCTCGACTACTACAACGACGCCGGCACCTCGGGCCATCTCCAATTCCGATGGGCCAACATCGATTCCCCTGAAAATGAAGGACAGTAGATCATGAACCTCATCCTGTTGCTCACCCTCCTCGTTGCCTGCGACAACATCGACGACAAAGACTCTGGACACGACCACGACGATCACGAAGCCGACACCGACACCGACACCGACACCGACACCGACACGGATGCAGATACAGATACGGACACGGATGTAGATGCAGATACCGAGAGTTCGGTCACCGGGCCGGATGGTGACGGGACGTTCTCGGTCTTCGTCAGCGGCGCGTCCTCGGAGACCTGGGAGTACTTCGACATCGACGATGGCGCGTTCGTTGATGCTTCCGAGGACTGGGCGATGCGGATGCAGCGCTACACCGTTGAGCTGAACGACGGCGTCGAGGTCGCCTGGATGGATGCCGCGTATGCAGACGTCACCGTGGCGCCGGCGTCGGGGTGGATCGTAGACACCGACGAAGCGCTCGCGATGGGAGAGTGGTTTGACTATGACTCGACCACCCATGTGCTGACCCCGAAGGACGGGACCTGGGCAGTGCGCAGCGCCAGCGGCGCGACCTATGCGATGGTCATCCTCGACTACTACAACGAGAGCGGCGATTCCGGGTACCTTCAGTTCGCCTACCGGCCCATCGAGAACATCCAGGACTGGACCCAGAGCTTCGATGCTTCGGATGCGACCGCGCCGGTCTATGTCTCGCTGGACGGGCTGACCCGGATCGCTGCGCCCACCGATCCGATGACCTCTATGGACTGGGACCTGTCGCTGGCGCGGACTGTGATTCGGGTCAACGGCGGTGTCAGCGGTGGTGGCGCGGGTGAGGCGCACACCTGGCCCGATGGCACCGACTGGGAGGACGTCACCGTCGCCCCCACCGACGGATGGATCACCGACGTGGAGCCGCCGAGCCCCCGGGAGAGCGGCGCCGCCCTGTCGACGTGGTTCAACTATGACTTCAACACCCATCAGGTCTCTACGTCGGGCCGGGTTCATGCGGTCCGCGGTGCCGATGGGAGCACCTGGAAGCTTCAGGTCACAGCGTGGGATGACGGCACCCTGACGCTGCGGTCTGCGCCGCTGGCGGAGGCGGAGTGATGCTCAGCCTGATCCTCGCCGCGTCGCTGAGCTGGGCGGGCACCATCACGGACGCTCAGGGCAACGCGGTCTCCGTCGACGATCCGCAGCGGATCGTCACCCTCGGCGGTGGGGTCTCAGAGACCGTCGCGGCCCTCGGCCTCGAAGACAAGATCGTCGGTGCTGATGCGTCGAGCACCTACCCCGCGTCGCTCCAGCCCCGCGCGACGCTGGGTTATCATCGAAACGTTGGCGCAGAGGGGATCCTCTCGCTGTCCCCCGATCTGGTCATCGCCACCCAGGACGCCGGGCCGCCGGCCACCCTCGCCCAGATCCAGGCCGCCGGGGTTGATCTGGTGTTCCTCGACGGTTCACCAGGCCTGACGCCACTGCGCGGCCGGATCACGATGCTGTCGACGCTGTTGGACGCCAATGACCAGGGGCAGGCGCTGCTGCAGGGGCTGGAGCAGTCGTTGAGCGCGGTCTCTGGGGATGCCTCGCCGCGGGTGATGTTCATCTACGCCCGCGGCGCCGGCACCCTGAACGTCTCGGGAACGGGCACCGCGGCGGCTGCGATGATCGACCTCGCGGGCGCGGAGAACGCCGTCGATGCATATGAAGGATACAAGCCGCTGACCGCAGAGGGAGCTGTCCTCGCTTCGCCGGACGTCCTTCTGCTCACGGAGGGGGGCCTGAAGTCGCTGGGTGGCGAGGAGGGGCTGCTCCGACAGCCCGGTATCGCACAGACCCCCGCTGGACAGGCCCGTCGGATCGTGGTCATGGATGATCTGCTGCTGCTCGGCTTCGGCCCTCGCGCCGGCGAGGCCGCCCGGACCCTGTCGGAGGCCATCCGGTGAACCGCCGCTCGACTGCGTTGGCGCTTCTGTCGATCGGCCTGTTGGTGGCGTCGGTCGCCTCGGTCGGGATCGGAGCGGTGCATCTCAGCCCGTTCGAGATTTTCTCGATCCTGTTCGGCGATGCTGACGGGGTCACCCCACAGCAGGCCGCCGTACTGACCGTCATCCGGGCGCCCCGGGTGGTCCTCGGCGCCCTGGTGGGCGCCGGCTTGAGCGTCTCAGGCGCTCTGATGCAGGGGTTGTTTCGCAACCCGCTCGCAGATCCTGGCCTGATCGGAGTCTCCAGCGGGGCTGCCCTCGCTGCGGCGTGCGTCATCGTCTTCGGGTTGGGGACCACCATCAGCCTGCCCATCGCCGCGTTTTTCGGCGGCGCCGCGGTCACCCTGCTCGTCGCCCGGCTCGCCCGGCGGCATGGGCAGCTGTCCGTTGAGACCATGCTCCTCGCTGGGATCGCGGTCAACGCCATCGCAGGGGCGGGGACCGGTGTGCTGGTCACCCTGTCCAATGACGCCCAGCTCCGATCGCTGACCTTCTGGACCATGGGCAGCCTGGGCGGCGCCACCTGGGATGGGCTCGCTGTCGTGGGGCCCGCCCTGTTGGTCGGGGTTCTCCTCAGCATGCCCCTCTCGCGATCCCTCAACGCGCTGCTGCTCGGGGAAGAAGAGGCCCGCTACCTGGGGATCTCCATCGTCCAGCTCAAGCGCGCCGCGATCGGACTGGCCGCCATGATGGTCGGGGTGTCCGTCGCCCTGACCGGCATGATCGGCTTCGTCGGCCTCGTCGTGCCCCATCTGATGCGGCTGTGGCTGGGCCCCGACCACCGCGGCGTCCTGCCCGGCGCCGCCCTGCTCGGGGCAGGACTGCTCGTCACCGCCGACCTGGCCGCGCGGACCGTGATGGCCCCCTCGGAGATCCCCATCGGCGTGGTCACGACCCTGCTCGGCGGCCCGTTCTTCCTCTTCCTGCTCGCTCGAAACAAAGGGTTTTCCACGTGATTGAGGTGGAACATCTCGGCGTCCGCCGCGGCGGTCGATGGCTGATCGAGGACCTGACCTTTTGCGTCCACCCCGGCGAAGTGCTGGGCATCCTGGGCCCCAACGGCGCCGGGAAGTCCACGCTGCTTCGCTGTCTCGCCGGAACCCCGCCCTCCGCGGGGACCGTTCGATGGGATGGCAAGCCCCTCGGCGACTGGTCGGCCAGAGACCTCGCCCTCCGACGGGCGGTCGTCTCTCAGAAGGTCGCCCTGTCGTTCCCGTTCACCGCCTTCGAGGTCGTCTTGATGGGGCGGATTCCCCACTACCGCCGCAGCGAGCGCCCGGAAGACCGTCGCCGGGCATGGGCCGCCCTCCGGCGCGTCGGCGCCGAAGGCCTCGCCGAGCGTTCGTACCCCACCCTCTCCGGAGGCGAGCAGCAGCGGATCCAGTTCGCCCGGGCGCTCGCGCAGCTCGACACCGATGGCCCACGGTTGTTGCTCCTCGATGAGCCCACCGCCAGCCTGGACCTCCTCCACCAGCACCACATCCTCGCGCTCGCGCAGGCGATGGCCAAAGAAGGGGTCGCTGTGGTCGTGGTCCTCCACGATCTCAACCTCGCCGCGATGTACACCGACCGGCTGCTGCTGATCCGCGATGGCCAGCCCGTCGCCCGCGGGCGAACCCAGGCCGTCCTCACCGCCGAGACCATTCACACCACCTTCGGCGTCTCTGTCGACATCCTTCGCCATCCTGCCGGCGCGGGCGCCCTCGTGGTCACCCACCCGTCAACCGGTACCCCCACTCACCCAGGGATTGAATCATGAGCACTTCTTTGCACGACCAGTACCGTCACGTCAAACAACAGCAGCCCAACATCCGCATCCGCGATGCCGCCCAGGTCCTCTCGGTCAGCGAGCTGGAGCTGGTCGCCCTCGGCTGCGGAGACGCCGCCATCCGCCTCCAGGGCCCCTTCGCCGGACTGCTCAAGCGGCTCGACGGCATCGGATCGCTCATGGGGCTCACCCGAAACCAACACTGCGTCCACGAGAAGACCGGACCCTATGAGAAGATCTCGATGCACGGTGCCATGGGCCTCGCCCTCGGCGAACAGATCGACCTTCGGTTGTTCCTCCGCCACTGGGTCCATGGCTTCGCCGTCACCGTCCACACCCCCCGCGGCCCCCGGAAGAGCCTCCAGTTCTTCGACGCCCACGGACAGGCGGTCCACAAGATCTATGTGACGGACAAGACCGATGATGCCGCGTGGAATGCACTCATCACGGACTTCACCGCCGATGACCAGTCCCCCGTTCAGGCCAAACCCGAACCGGTCACGCCGAAAATTTCGACCGATCACCTCGTCGACGCCGATGCCCTCCGCCAGGACTGGTCCACCCTCAAGGACACCCACGACTTCTTCGGGATGCTCCGCAAGCACAAGGTCTCACGAACCCACGCCGTCGCCCTCGTCGAAGGCGACTTCACCGCCCGGACCCAGGTGACCGTCGCCGAGGCGCTGCTGACCCGGGCTTCCGAGCAGGCCGTGCCGATCATGGCCTTCGTCGGAAACCGCGGCTGCATCCAGATCCACTCCGGGCCCGTCAAGCGGATCCTGATCACCGGCGACTGGGTCAATGTCATGGACCCGGCGTTCAACCTGCACCTGCGGCAGGCGGCGGTGGCCGAGGCCTGGGTGGTGCGCAAGCCCACCGTCGATGGCATCGTCACCAGCGTCGAGCTGTTCGATGACGCCGGCGAGGTGGTGGTGCGGTTCTTCGGCGTCCGCAAGCCCGGTCAGCCCGAACGCGCCGACTGGAGAGCCCTCGCCGGGTCCTTCGCCACGCCCCGCGCGGAGGCGGCCGACTTCAGCGAAACAAGAGGCCCGCTTGATGCAACGGGCGCAGATCCAGCGCGGTACATCGCCGAATCCGGACCGTCTTCAGGTTCGGCAGCGTCGTCAGCACCGAAGCGTCCTTGAGCCGTCGGCAGCCCTCAATCGAGACATATTCCAACGCCGTACAGTCTGACAATGCTGAGATATCAGTGAGTTGCAGGCAGTGGCTCAGGTATAGCTGCTTCAGGTTCGGCGGCGCCCACAGGCGCCGCATCGCAGATGCCTTCACAAGGGTGAGGGAGGTCAACGTCGTCGAGCGGGTGAGCGAGGACAGCCGCTCCAGGCTCCGGGCCTCATGCAGCCGAAGCGCAGTGAGCGCGGTCATCTTCGGGATCGCCGCCAGCTTCCGCAGCGCGGTGCACTCCCGCATCACCAGGGTCTCCAGGGCTGGGAACGCGGTCAGCGACGGGATCGCGGTCATCTCGCTGCATCGGGTCAGCTCCAGCCGTCGAAGCAGTCTCAGCACATGGAACCGCCGCGGCTGCGCGGAGAACGTCGCCGCGGGCAGCTTCAGCGAGCGCACCTTTGGGAGATCCGACAGCGTGACGGCCGGCTGTCCGCCGCGAAGGATCCGGAGCCTGCGAAGCTTCGGCAGGCTGGACAGGTGGAGGTGCGCCAGATCGGACGAGGCGAGCTGCAGATCGGAGATCCCCACCTGTTCGAGGGTCACCGACGTCAGCGCCCGCTCTGCCTTCAGATCCAGCTCCTGGAGGTCGGGCAGCTGCCGCAGCGTCAGCGTTTGTAACGCAGACTGCCGCACGATGAGGTGGGTGAGCGCTGGCAGCTGCGCCAGGGTGAGCGTTGGCGCGCGCCAGCCATGCAGGTCCAACCGGCGAAGCCGGGGCAGCGTGGACAGGATCTGTACGTTCAGGCCAGGGGAGTCGTGGAGGGACAGCACCTCCAGCGACGGACTGGACGCCAGAAACCCGAGCGAGGTCAGCCGTGGGCAGTTGTTCAGGTTCAACGCGTGGAGGTTGGGAAACGCGAACCCGTTCAGCGCGACGATCGGGTTGCTGGAGAGGTCCAGGTGCTCGATGCGGCTCCCCGAGAGGGCCGCAAGCACGGTGTCGAAGCCGGGGCACCGCTGGACGGAGACCATCTGCAGCCCAGGGCGTCCGCGAAGCGCGGACAGATCCGCCACGCCGACCCGATGCAGCGTGATGCGCTTCAAGGCCTGGAGCCGTGGAAGCGCGGACAGATCGGTCAATGCGGGGCTGTCCTCGATGGACAGCCCCTGCAGCCCTGTGGGGAGGTCGGAGAGCCGTTGGAGCCCGGTGCAGAGCCGCAGGGTCAATGACTGAAGCGTGGAGACCGACGCGAGCGGAGTGAAGTCCGTGAGGCGCCGCGCCCCTTCGATCTCTACGGCGCGAAGCGAAGGAAACGATCCGATGCCGCTCAGGTCGGTCAGGTGTCGGGTCTGGAGGAGGCTGAGGCTGGTCAGATCCGTCGCGCCACTGAACATGGAGACGTTGGTGATGAGATCGCTGTTGTACAGATGGAGAAGCTCCAACCCCCGGAGCCGGTTCTGCACAGAGAGGAGCACCAGGGCGAGCACTTCCTGGTACGGGCGATAGGCTCTCGCCTGCAAGGAGGGGCCGATCTGGAGGGTGCCGAGGGCGTTCACCGCACATCCCTCAGCGATCGCATGGACCGCGTCCGCGCCCGACATGCTGCGCAGCATTTCGATGCCTTGTCGCACGGTGTCAGGGTCTCGCTGCTCCAGCAAAGACCACAGGCGGTCGACCAGCTCCGGGGTGGTGGGCAGACTCATCAAGACGCTCTTCGGAGAGGGGCGAAGGACAATGGGCTATCCTGAACCGGATTGTGTTGACATGTTCAAGACAGTCCTCACCCCCAAAGACAACGAGCGTGCAATGATCTGGATGGTAACGGTCATATTGGGTTGTTCGTCCTCGAATGATGTGTCGGGACCCTGGAAGGGGTTTACGATTCACCCGGTCGTGGAGGAGGGCGGCACCCTGATGCCGCATCGCGGCCATGAGACCCCACTGCGAGTTGGCCCTGCTGCTCTCGATGGGGAGTGTATTCAATCCAGTCGCGTCGAGCAGAACGCCACCAATGGATCGGAGATTCGCGCCACCCTGACCGCAGACTGTGCGCCGCGGTTTACCGAGCTGACGACCGCCAGCGTCGGCAAACAGATCGCATTGGTCGTCAACGGTGAGGTGTACATGGCGCCGCAGATCATGGAGTCCATCACCAGCGGTCGGTTTACCCTCCTGCCCGGCCAGGATGGCGATGCAGAGACGCTGCTCAAGACGCTCACCACACCGTAATCGCGTGCGGCTGCGCGGTCGCGAGCGTGCAATACAACCGTTCTTCGTTGCGTATTCCAGGCGGGTTTCGACGGGGAGGTGATGATGCGGGCGGTGGTGAGTGGTGTGTCTGTGCTCCTGTGGGGATGTCTTCCGGGAAGCGTGGATCGGATCCTGGCCGATCCGTCAACGGGGATTGACGACGATGGCTCGCTGTATGACGTACAGCTTGTCGGTGAGATCGGCGGATATCAGACCCGCACCCGCAGCGGGTGGGGGTCTGCGAGCGCCTGGACCGACGGTGATACCGGCGAGACCGGCTTCACGATCGATATGCGGGGCCGCGGCGTGGTGATGAGTCGTGTGACGGTGCACGGCCTCGACTTCTCCTCGCTTCATCTCGAGGAGGTGCTCGATCTGAACGGCCTCGTCTATGGAATGACCTACACCTACAGCGACGGGCTGGGCTGTGGTGGGCATGTGGAAGACGAATGGGACATTGATATCCTGCATACGGGCGGTGCTTTGACGGTCATCGACCAGGACGAGGAGACGACGACCCTACACGTCGATCTGGACTTCGGCATCTCCTGGACCCGTGCCGCGCTGGTGCTGCCCAGGACGTTGCCGATGCGGCAGTGACGCAGCGCGGGGCCTGCGTAGGATAGGGCCCCTCCCAGAGGGAGGGGAGGGATGAGCGCGTCACCGCTGCGCCCCACACAGCAACACGCCCTGCGACGAATCTCAGAGCTGCTCGGAAGCGACGACGCTGGCGTCGTCTCGCAGGGCTGCGAGTTGTTGCAGTCGCTCGATGATCGGGCGCTGCTCACCTGGTTGCTCGCCGGCAGCAAGATCGATCCCAACGGCTACCTCAACGCCGGGACGCGGCTCCGGGAGCGCGTCCAGCGGGCACATCGGCATCAGGTGCTGCTCACCCTGATGGACCTCGACGGCGTCGAGCGGCTCAACTTCGAACGACTCCGCGATCCTCGCCTGCTGGAGCGGCTCGTCGAGCTCCCTGCCCTCCGGAGCCTGCGGGTCAGCATCGCTGATGCTGTGGATCTCCGGTTTGTCGAGCACCTCCCACGCCTGGAATCGCTCAGCCTGGAGTCCATGAAGCGGGCGCCTGATCTGACACCGCTGCGTCTGGCCACGGCCTTGCGCATCTTCTCCGCGCGTCGCATGCGGCTACGCGATCTCTCGGCGCTCAGGGATGTGCAGACGTTGGAGTGGCTGATCTTGAACATCAACCCCATCGATGATGTCTCTCCGCTGGCGGACCTGCCCCGCCTGGAAACCCTGGACCTCGGCCAGAATGAAGCACTCACCGATGTCTCCCCGCTGGCGAGAGCGCCTGCCCTACAGCGCCTGTCGCTGTCGGCGTGCGCGGCGCTGAGGGACTTCTCTCCGCTGGCCGAGATGCATGCCCTTCGCGCGCTCGACCTCAGCGATAATCTCGCCTTGGAAGACCTCTCTCCCCTGGCGAGGCTCCACAACCTGCGATCGTTGGAGCTGTATCGATGCGAGGGACTCGAAGACCTGTCTCCTCTGGCCGGCCTGAGTCAGCTTCGCGCGCTGGATTTGACCGACAACATCGAGCTGATCAACGCAGACGCCGTTGAAGGAATGACCGGCCTGGTGTCTCTGTGCCTCCGGGAGTGTGAAGCGCTGGCTCGAATCCCCAGGTTGGACCAGCTGAAAAGGCTTGAGACCCTCGACCTCAACAGCACACAGGGCTTCACCGACTTCGCCGCCTTGACCACGTTGCCGGTCCTCCGTGCCCTGGATCTGGGCGCCATCCATGTGGAGCCATGGCCGGATCTGTCTCCGCTGGCCGAGATCTCGACGCTGCAAAACCTGACGTTGAGCCATACCCCCATCGATGACCTGACGCCCATTGCTGGATTGACCGGGCTGCACACGCTGGAACTGGATGGGTGCCGCAACGTGA
>JBCBLB010000413.1:0-8971 GCA_038520555.1 Myxococcota bacterium
CCAGCGCGGCCACATCCGGCCGCTGGAGCAGCCGCCCATACAACCGGCCGAGCTGCAGCAGCGCCGCCGCTGGCGCCAGCCCGCTCAGGTCGATCGCGCTCAGCTCTGCCACAAGGCCCGCGCTGAGATTTTCAATGACCGCGATAAACAGCGACGCTTTGCCATCATAGTGCTTATACAGGGTCGCCAACGAGGTTCCCGCCCGCTTCGCGATCGAGGCGACCGTCACGCGACCGTATCCCTGCTCCAGAAAGGCTTCGCGAGCAGCGATGAGCAGCGTCGCCCGCTTCTCTGCCTGCACCCGCTCCCGATACTCTTTCAACCCCATGAACCCCAAGGTATCATTCGATGTTACATGGTAAAATGATACGTACACTTTATGAAAGGAGGGAGAGATGAGAACGCTCCGCGGGCTCTCGCTGTTGTTGGTGGGGGGTGTGTCTCGGCCGGCAGGGAGCGCCGACTTCGACGGGACGGCGTTGTTGGCGTTGTCCGATGTGGACATGGTGGGGACAGCCTATGCGGACGGGATCCTCAAGCCGTTGGCCGGCACATCAGACACCTTGAGCGTCATCGATCTGGCTGACCCGGAGATGTCGGTGGCGACGATACCAGCGCCCAACTCCGTGATGTCGTGGCCGCAGGTGGTGGAGACGTCGCCCGATGGTCAGCGGGCCTATGTGGTTGAGGCCCGCAGCAGCCCGCCCGACAGCGTATCCGCGTATGATGACATCGAAGAGATGCCGTTTGGATCGATGTTGTCGATTTTTGATCTCACCGATCCGCGTACCCCTTCGGTGCTTCAGCAGCTGGCGGTGGGGACCAACCCCCGATCGATCAGCGTGTCTCCGGGGGGCGCATGGTTGCTGACTTCTTCCGATGTTGTGGGGGGAGAGGTCGTGGTGCTCGATGCGTCGGATCCGCTCCATGGGCAGTGGTCGTTGCCGCTGCCCGGAGAGATGACGCCGCGTGCCCTCCGCTGGCGTGATGATGATGGGGTGTTCGCCGCCAACCTGGATGATACCCATGTCGGGTTCTTCCGGGTGGTGTTTTCTGCAAGCGGAGAGCCTGCTGGGATTGAACCGATCGGTGAGCCCATCGAAGCGGGTCGTCATCTATCGTCGGGAGAATTTATCGGTGACGGCGCGTTCTTCCTGATCCCGGATCTGCGATGGGGAGGCTCGCCGGCGGGGTACCTGTTCAACGGTGCGGGGCGTCTCGTCTCGATCCGTTTTGACGCCGGCGGGGCACACGACGTGGTCTCACAGGCGCGGGTAGAGCGCAGCCCGGAGGGGATGGCGGTGGGGCCGGACGAACGGTTCGCAGTCACGGTAAACATGCGGCGAACGTACCTTCCAGACGGCGGGGTGACCGGTGTATGGCCGGGTCAGGACCGCAGCTCGCTGAGTCTGTTGCGAGTCGATCGGGGCTCGGGTGAGGTTGAGGAGATCGATACGGTCCGTTTTGACGGTATCCTTCCGGAAGATGCTGTGTTTGATGTAGACGGAGATGCGCTGGCCGTCACCCTGTTCCACCTCCGCGAGGATCTGCCAGAGCAAGGCTACATCGAGTTTTGGGGCATTGATCGTGGGGCGGGCCGGCTCATCGCCACCGGCGAACGGATCCCGGTCACGCGGGGCCCACACGATCTCCATCTGATCCCCTGAAGCAGTCCATCACCACAGGGGTGGCCTGTTTCAGGGGATCAGCGCACGTCGTCGCTGGAGTTTGCGTTTCAGGTCCGCTTCGTCGGCGCGCTCGATCGCGGCATCGAGCCAGCGGGCCGCCGTGTTGGGATCGTCGTCGGCGATGCAGTCGGCCAGGATGGCCAGCTCGCCGACGCTTGCGGCATCCTGCTCGGCCATCCAGGTCAGGTGCGGTCGGGCGGCGGCGCAGTTCTTGTCGCGGGTGGCTGCGATGGCGGCGAGCCGATGGCCTCGCTTTTGCCAGTATACGTGCCCGGTCGCCAGCGCAGCCTCTGCGGCTGCGAGCATCGCAGGTGCGTCTACGTCGGGGCGTCGGTTGCGCACCTCTGCTTCGAGGATGTACAGCGTCGCCTGCTCGTAGCTGTGTGGCTCGGCGGCTGCCAGCCCCTTATCGATGATGGCCAGGGCATCAGCATCTTTGCGGGCGGCCATCAGCGCCTCAGCCTGATTGACCCGCGCAGCGGCGGTGGTCGCCCAGCACCGGAGCGGATCGTCGCTTGATTCGATATAGACGATGTCTTCCGCCTCTGCACAGGTCACAGCGACCCGTCCATGAGCGACGGTGATGGTCGTCCCGGTCAGATCCCGGTTGACTTCAAACGCGGTGCCCACGACGGCGATGAGGGCTTCCGGGGTGTGCACCTTCAGATCGATGCCCTGCGCGGGGGGGACCGCGACCTTCAGCTGGCCCTCCCGCCAGTCGATGTCATGATCGTCATCGAGGGAGGTGAGGTGCCCAACCCCTTCGAAGGTGAGCTGAACATCGCGCCCAGCCTCGAGGGTGGTCCACTCGGCAGCGGCGAGGTCCACCTGCTGGGGAGCGACGGGCGCGAAGGCGCCGGAGACCCACAGCAACCCCATGGCAAACAACGGAACCAGAGACACACCGAGCATCAACCGAAGGGAAAATTGGGGTTCGGACGACGGGTTCGACGAAAGAAGACGTTGGACAGATGCAACCTCGGCAGCGGTCGCTTCGGTGCCGTCCCGAAGCTGCTCCAGCTCCCACTGGAAGTCCGTGTTCAGCGGTCCGTCATCATACGATTGGTTGCTCATCCTCCCACCTCAACAGACGATGTGACGTATCCCCGGACATGGGCCAGCTTGCGGAATCGCTTTCGGCCCAGCCGCAGCCGCCCCTTGACGGTTCCGACCGGGACCGCGAGCAGTTCTGCAGCTTCTTCTCTCGTCCGGCCCTCCAGGTCGCATAGGATCAAGGCTTCCCGTTGGGCATCCGGCAGCTCCTCCAGCACCTCCCATACCCATCGGGCGGTGTCCGAAAATTCCGGACGTCGCGTAGAGATGGGATCCGCCGCGTCTGGCACGTCCCCGGGCACCCAGCGCCGGAGCCATGCTTTTCTGCGGTGGCGAGAGATGATGTTTCGCGTCACCGAGAACAACCAGGCGGGGAATTTTGAGGCGCCGTCCACCTTCTGGTGCCGCTTGATGACTACGATCATGACGTCGTGGGCTGCGTCTTCCCGGTTGATCTTCGGCCCCCCCAGGCGACCGCACCAGGCGATCACCATCGGAAGCCACGCTGCGATCAACTGGTTCATCGCGCCCGCTTCGCCGCGCTCGACGGCTTCAAACAGGCTCAGCGGTGGCGTAGCGCTCATTCCTCTCCTGGCGCTCTACGAGCATCATCTCGTCTTCTCGGACAAGGGATCACTTTTTTTGTGTCCTTGCCATCCTTCGTCGGTCGATCTCCTGCTGAATCAGCGAGAGCTCCCGGCCCATCTGGCCGGCCACCGATCGGTTCTCCTCGGCGCGCCGAATCAGATACGGCACGACCTCACGGACCGGGCCATACGGAACGTACTTCGCCGCGTTGTACCCCGCATCCGCCAGGTTGAACGAGATATGGTCGCTCATCCCGAGCAGCTGGGCGAACTGAAGGTGTGGATGTTTGGGGTCGATCCCCTGCGTGGCCACCGCCTCTGCCAGGATTCGGCAGCTGTCCTCGTTGTGGGTCGCTGCACAGAACGCGATCCGGTCAATCCGCTCCAGACAGAACAGCAGCGCGGCGTCAAAGTCCCGGTCAACCGATGCTTTGTCCTTATGGATCGGCGAGGGGTAGCCCATCTGCGCGGCCCGATCGCGCTCCTTCTCCATATACGCGCCCCGGACCAGCTTGACGCCCAGGATGTAGCCGTGTTCCCGGGCGTGCGCGAAGGACCGCTTCAAAAAGGCCAGCCGATCGTGCCGATACAGCTGAACGGTGTTGAAGACGACCGGCTTGTCCTGGTTATACCGGGCCATCAGATCCTGGACGAGGGCGTCGATGCCGTCCTGGATCCAGCTCTCTTCGGCGTCGATATAGACGGCGACGTCCGAGTCGACGGCCGTGGCGCAGATGCGATCGAGCCGCTGCCGGAGCCGCTCAGCAGCGCGGGCCTGGGCGTTGGTGAGGTCATCGCCGCGGTGGAGCTGCTCCAGCAGCTCGAACGCGGCGTAGCCGGTCACCTTGCAGCTGATGAACGGCACCGCGGCGTTGCCGTCGGCGAACCGGATGGCCCGGAGCTGCTCGTCAACGGTGGCGTCGAAGTCTTCCTCGGTCTCCTTGGCCTCGGCGCCATAGTCGAGGATCGTGGTGACGTTGTATGCCGCGAGATCATCGATGGTGGGGGTCGACTCGTCGAGGGTCTCCCCGCCGCAAAACTGCGAGTAGATGGTCTGCTTGACCAGACCGGTGACGGGAAGCCCGACCCGCAGGGCCATCCGGGCGAGGTGAGAGCCGATGTCCACCACAGCGGAATTGCCCATCAGCCGGAACAGCCAGCGCGCTTTCCGAAGGTCTTCATTGGACTTTCGCGCGAACGCGATGGTGGTATTTTCGAAAGAGACAGTTCCCTCAGCGCTCATTACCTGGCGACCTCACAGCGTTCAGATCCAATCAGGGCAACAGATCGGCACTATCCTCCTGCGCCGGGTTGGCGAACCCGGAGACGACCGACAACGTCCCGGCTGCACGGGCCATGAAGGCCTGCACAGCGGGTCCATCCCCAGTGAGCCGGACCTGTGACAGCCCTCGTAACCGGAACAGATCCCGGTCGGTCAACGCAGACAGTTGGCCCACCGGTCCCTCAACCTCGACGGTCGGAATCGACAACCGCAGGGCGTCGCGGAGCAACGACAGCATCTCTGGATGCGTCGTCACCCCGATCAGCCGCAGCCGCTGGGGCTTGCTTCGGGCGGCGAGGACCATCCGCTGCCGCGCCGCCCGCGTCGGCTCATCTGCATCGATCCGAAGCGTCACCGACGCGCGCGTGGGCGGCGGCATCAGATGGCGGACCTCGGCCCAGCCGAACCGCTCCGCATAGGTCTGCCCGACCCCGTCGCACTGAGGCGATCCCGGACACCGTGGGCAGCGCTTGCCATGCTCAGCCGTCGGGACGATGTGGTCCGCCGCGGCGGGGATGAAGCACGCGGGCAGGCCAGCGATCCAGAGGTGCACGTTCTGGTTCGCGGCGATCACAGCGGCTTCTTCGACGGCGGCTCGGATCAGGCCCAGCCGAGGCGACAGGGCGATCCAATCGTCAGCGGCCGGGCCTTCGGCCCGCAACCGGCGCAGCCACACCCCACGGGCGCCCAGCCGCCCAGCCAGGGCGACGGTCTCTGGAAGGTGCGGCGTGGTGGGGCGGGTCAGGGTGATCTCGACCTCGACCCGCCAGCCTTCGGCGGCGGCGTCTCGGATCGTTCGCATCGTCCGATGGGCAGCCCCGTCCCGCCCGACCAACCAGTCGTGGGCGTCTCGGCGGCTGCTGTGCAGGGGGATCCGCAGCCAGCCGGCACCGGCCCGTCTCACCGCTGCGCGGTTCTGTGCGGTGGTCAGGGCCAATCCATCCGTGCGCAGCCCCGCCGGGCGGCCAGCAGCGGACAGCACCTTGAGCAGATCTTTGCGCAGGGTCGGCTCGCCGCCCGCCAGCAGGATCCGGTCGCCAGAGGGGGCGGCGCGCAGGTCCGCCCCGATCGCATCCAGGGATCGGAGGGCCGCGGCGGTCTGGTCCAGACGGCCGGGCTGGCGCGGCGCGCCGCCGAGGAAGACGCGATGCGGTGGTGGAGGGAGTCGAACGGACATGGTCTTCCGATTATTGTATCGGTCTATGTCTCTGCTCCCGATGCCTGCTGGATTTCTGCTCCTGCCCGATGCCTCTGATCGGTCATTCGCAAGGTTACAGCGGAAGGTCCGCCTGCTCGCACTTCGACGCCTGCTCAGCCATCCGCTCGACGGCCTGCCGGCGCCGCTCGGGGCTGCGCTCGCCAACCTCCGTCGGATCCTCGTCCCCATGGCCCGGCGCCGGACCGGGGCGCTCCTCTCCACCATCGCCCTGCCCGACGTGATCGCCCGGCTGCTGGTCCTGGAGCGCGGGCTGGGCGCCGCCGATGCCCTCCTCGCCGGTGCGGCCACCGATCTGATCGCGGCCCTCCCGCCCAGCGCGCTGTCCGAAGCGATCCTCTGGGAACACCCCGTCCCCGCGATCGCTGCGCCCACCCGCGGCGTCGCCGTCTCCTTCACCCCGGCGGCGACCGCGATGCTCGCCGATCCGTCTGGGGTCAGCTTTGCCCTCGCCAACGGCCAGAAGTGGGCCCTCGGTGCGCCTCCGCCGCCGGGGGTGACGGTGACGGCTGCCTACCATCGGCTCCATCCTCAGCTGGCCCGCCTGCATCTGGCGACGGTGGACACCAATCCCCTCTCCATGGATGAGGAACATCCCGATAAATCCGGGAACGCGATCGATCTGGGGGGGCGGCCGGTGGCGGACTGGACGGCGGCGTTGGGCGAGGCGTTGGCGCTGATCGCCCAGACGCTGCCGGAATGGTGGCAGGAGCTGTCGGTGTCGGCAGAGCGTCTGATCCCGGTCGGGTATGCGCCGGAGATGCATCTGTCGGCGTCCTACCAGGAGGCGCCCGGGGTGGCGTATCTGACCTTGCACCCCAGCGTATTGACCCTCGCTGAGGCGGTCATTCATGAGATCCAGCATAGCCGGCTGAACACGCTGATGTGGTTGGACCCGACGCTGGAGAACGGGCGATCGACCTGGACCCGCTCACCGGTGCGTCCCGATCTGCGTCCGCTGTCCGGGGTGTTGCTCGCCGTGCATGCGTTCACCCCGGTCGCGGCCATGCATCAGCGGATGATGGCCATGAACCACCCGCTGGCAGAGGGACCGCATTTTCAGCGCCGCCGCCGTGAGGTGTGGGAGAACAATGATCGCGGATTGGCCGTTCTTCTCGAGCAGGGGCGGCCGACGAAGGTGGGGCAGCGGCTGCTCAAGGACATGCAGCGGTTGCATCAGGAGACCTGCGAGCAGAGCGACCAGCTAACCCAATAACGCGTCTCTGAGTCGGGCGGCCCCCATCTCGGCGGCCTGCTGGGCATCGAGCTTCTTTAGCCGACCAAGGATCTTCTCGGGGTCGGCCTTCTTGTCTTGCTTGAGGGCCCGATAGGTCTTCTGGGACAGGTTCAGCGCAGTGAACTGCTCTTTGATGGCGGACCAGGCGAGCTTCTCACGCTTCTTGAGGTATTCGCCGCGGAGCTTCTCCAGGTCGCGTTTGTCGTGCTTTTTTCCGGCTTTTTTGAGGGCCTTGAGGGTCTTGTCGGTCAGCTGCTTCGCGGCGTTCAGCGAGGGCGCCGCTTTGACCGGGATCCCAACAGAGGGCCCGAGGACACGAAGCCGGGCGAGCCAGTCGGTCTGGAGGTGCGCCGAGGGGCCCAGCGGATCGTCTTTGGTTGACGAAGCGGGGGCATCGGGTTCTTTTGCAGGTGCGCCGAAGCGCGCCGCCAATTGTTCGCGCAGATCCTTCACTCCCCCTCCTTCCTTGAGTTGAGCGTAGCCGATGGTCGTGGTCTTTATCCGACATGGAGAGAAACGTCGCACCGAGTCCGATCCGGAGCTGACCTCGGCGGGGCGCCAGATGGCGTCTGAGACCGGTCGCTGGCTGGTCACCCAGAACTTTATCCCCGATCTGATCATCACCACCGCGACCCACCGCACCCGCCAGACGGTCGAAGAGATCGGCATCGTCCTTGAGCGCGAGATCCCGGTCGAGGAGCGCCACCTGCCCGACCTGCATCGGGACTGGCAGGACCTCGTCGAGCGCCTGGCTGCCCGCCACACGCCCCCTGCGGTGGTGGTCTGCGTCGGCCACCACCCGACGATGAACATGCTGAAGCGCGCCTATCCGCCGCCGGTTGAGATCCCGCGTCGCCACTTCGCCAGCGCGATCGCCATTGAGGACGGGCGCTGTGTGGGCGCATGGCCGGGCCGCCCCTGATCCGTCAGGCGACCCAGGTCCCGGCGCGGGGTAGGCGAAGGGATAGACAGGTCAACGCCCCGTCGCCGCGGTGGAATTCGTCGACCTGAAGGACCCGGACGCGGAGCCGTCGGGCGGCGAGGTGCTCAGCGGTGCGGGGCGCGTCGGCGGAGACCAGGACGGTGTCACCCAGGGCGAGGACGTTGGCGCCGTGGGGTTCCTCGACAGCGAGACGTTCAACGCCGGTGAAGGCGGTCGCATCGATCATGTCAGGGTGGTAGACGAGCAGATCTGGCGCGGCGAGGGTGGCGGCGCTCTTGAGGTGCAGCCCGTCGGACAGCGGCACCTCGATCACATCGAGTCCTTCGGCCGCTGCCGCGAACCGCAGCCATGCGATCCCTTCGTCGTTGGAGCGGGCGGAGCGCCCGACGAACAGGCGGTTGTCGATGCGCAGGACGTCCCCGCCGTCGAGGGTTCCCGGGGCGGGCATGGTCGAGAGGTCGCACCAGTCGATGAGGGCCGTGCGCAGGGTCTTGGCTTCGGGCTGTCGGCTGCTGGCGGCCGAGCGGGTGATCAGGGCCCGCCGACCGAGGACCAGGGCGGGGTCTTCGACGAAGCACGCGTCGGGCATGCTGGGCTGTTCGGGCAGGACGCGGACGCGGACGCCGGCTTCTTTGAGGGCGCAGACGTAGGCGGCGTGCTGGACGCGGGCGCGGGCGACGTTGATCGGGCGGGCATCCTGCCGAATGCACCGGTTGTAGCTGGTCGACACCTGGCGAACGATCGCCTGTGCGGGGGCTTGAAAGGAGAGCGTGGCATGCCGGGAAATCATCACGCTTCTTTTATCGGCGGTGGACTCAGTGTGCAGCCGCTTGCGCCGTTTCTTCGTCTTTATCGGGCATCTGCATGTCTTCGGCGGCGGCCTTCAGCAGCCGCCGCGCGGCGGAGGGGAACAGCAGGCTGGCGATGATGCCGCCGGTGATGACGACGGCGTTGGTGGTCTCATC
>JBCBLB010000791.1:0-4127 GCA_038520555.1 Myxococcota bacterium
AAGGCAGAATTCTGCCTGGGCCGTGACTGCGACCTCAGCGTGATCGATGACGCCAACGCGGACTCGGGCAGCCCGGACGCGCCCGAACCACAACCGCGCAGCGGGTGCGCGACCACCGGCGGTGGCGGCGTCGGTGGTCGCGCACCCGCTGCGCGGTTGTGGTTCGGGCGCGTCCGGGCTGCCCGAGTCCGCGTTGGCGTCATCGATCACGCTGAGGTCGCAGTCACGGCCCAGGCAGAATTCTGCCTTGACCGACTGCGCTGCTGGCGCGGGGTAGCTGCCCACCAGCCAGTATCGGCCGGCGTCCAGGGAGGGGAAGGTGCGGGCATCCGGGCCCTGGGGGGACCAGATCTCCAGCGCTGCGCCGTTCTCAGGATGCAGCGAGAAGGTCAGCCCGGTCAGGTCCTCTGCTGAGGCGAAGTTCACGTCCCCGCCCGGGTGCTCCAGGCGGAAGTAGCTCGCTGCCAGCGGATAGAAGCGGTTGTCATCGACGAGGGCGGTCTCCCCCGACGTTGTGGTGCGGATGCCGCCGAGCAGATCGGCGAAGGGGTAGCTCTCATCGCCGGTGCGAAACCCTGTGGCCAGGTTCCAGCGGGCGAAGCGGGGCCACTCCGCCTCCAGCGTCGAGCCGTTTTGCGCGATCACGTCAATGATGGCATCGATGCCGCCATCTGAGCCGAAGTCGGTGAGGGCTTGCTGGAGGTCTGGTCCGGTCCCCGGGCCGAACCGCTCGGTGAGGTACTGGAAGAACAGCGCCGTCCCATAGGCGAACGCGGGGACCGGCGCCGCAGGCGGCCGATCCAGGGATCGATCGGTCTCGTCGAGGTAGGCATTGGCGAACCCCAAAAAGTCCCGGCTGCCTGGATCATATTGGTTGACCGCCCAGGTCGCCGTGCCCTCAGAGAACCAGATCGACTGATCCGCGATGTACGCTGCCTGCACCGCGTGGAACAGCTCATGGCTGCATAGCACCCGAGCGGCGAACGCCAGTGAGGAGAAGCCGAAGCCCGCGAAGTCGTTCTCGATCAGCATATGGCCGGCGCACTGTGATCCCGCGCAGGCGTCGATGGCGAAGTTGCCGGTGGAGCTGTTGCCGAAGTCGACCAGATAGAAGTCAAAGGCTGGGCTGCCGCCCAGCTCTCCCAGGCCCAGGTCTGCCTCAGACAGCGGCGACAAGAACCCCTGCTCGTCGTAGAAGCGGAGCACGTCCTCCGCAGTCTCCGCGATGAGTTCCGGAAAATCCGGTGCGCCCGAGCCGTCTTCGTCGTCGAGCCGCGTCACGTTGGGTCCGTCGATCGAATAGTGGACCCGCACCATGCCGGTGGGGCCATCCGTATAGGCCAACACGTCCGCAGCATCGAAGGAGAACAGCCCGCTGCCTTCGTCTGGACGATCCGCGAACGCAGCCCCGACGATCATCCACCACATCAGTTCATCCAGGCCCAGCGCATCGACAGGTTTCCGCCGCCTTCACCGGGTTGGCCGGAGGCGTTGCAGCTCTCCTGGCCCTGGGCGTAGTAGCTATCGAGCACCAGCTTGAGGATGCGCCCGTTGGCGAGCTGGATCAGGTGCGGCGTCCCGGTGGTCGCCACACACCCCGGGTACTCCCACCAGGTGCCCAGGACGACCTGCGGACTGCCAGGCAAGCCAGAGCTATCGTTGATGATCGTGCAGTCGTCGGTGTAGAAGTCGTCCTGACGGAAGGTCAGGCCGTCGGGGACCGTGTCCAGATCTTCGTAGCTGGACTCCAGAAACGACACCGCCCCCACACACGACGGCCCCGAAGCGCCGCCGTTGAGCCGGACGATGAAGCGGCGCATCGCCATGTCCCAGTCCATGCTCTCCAGCGCAGTCTCATCGTCGATGTCTACGCGCTCTGCGCCGTCATCGGTGAACCGGATATACACCCAGGGGTTGTTGGTCGCCGCGCTGAAGCCGCCTGCCGAGGCGTCTACGGTGGTCAAAAAGCCGTCACCGTCCACGGCGTTGTCGACCGCGCCCTCAGAGCTTTCATCGTCCTGAAGGGACAGATCAAGGATCAGATCGTCGACACACGACACCGGGGTCGGATCGGTGCACACGGCTTCGATCGGGTCACCGTCTGGGTTGTCCCCCAGGCTGGGGTCTGCAGAGTCGGTATCGCTGCCATTACAGGCGGCGAGGCTGAAGAACAACACAGGCAAAGACAGACGCATCAGAACTCCTCATCGGTGACCGTTGGTAGCCGTTATCCTATGTTCTCCAGTCCTCCCAATGGCGGAAAGGTCACCTCATGTGGACGTCTCTCCTTTTTTCATCGCTTCTGACCGCACATGCTGCACCCTCCCCGTGGCAGCTGTCCGCTGAGCGTCCGCCCACCGCCACGGTCGATCCGGAGCGGTTCTTCTTCCCACAGGCGGACCAGACGCTCCGGGTGCTGCCGGCGGTGGTCCTCACCCTGGCGCCGGACACGGTGCCGCCCGTGGGCGCACAGCACCTCGGCGGGGTGTCGTACCGGCTCCCCATGGCCTCACCCGAAGCCGCGATCGAAGCGGCGCTGCTGTGGGCGGGTCGGGACGGCGTCGACACCGCCTGGCCGGATGTGATCCTGCCGCGGGTGCGGGCCGCGGTCTCCTTTGATGATCCCCACTACCCCGGGCAGTGGTACCTCGAAGAGCTGGACGCCCAGGTGATGTTCGACCGCAGCCTGGGCGATCCGGCGATCCGGGTCGCGGTCATCGACTCGGGCATCGACATCAACCACCCGGACCTCGTCGACGCCGTCGATGACCCCTACGACGCATGGTCCGATGATGACGATCCCAGCCCCAACCCGGGCGAGTATTGCTTCGACGGCGACGGGATCTGTGACGACCACGGCACCGCGGTCGCCGGCGTCGTCGCCGCCCGCGCCAACAACAGTGAGGGCATCGTCGGCCTGTGCCCTGCGTGCACCCTCATCCCCATCAAGCTGCTCGGGGACGGCGATGATGGGCGCCTGTCCGCAGACATCGCCGCCTTCGAACACGCCATCGCCGCCGACGCGGCGGTGATCAACAACTCGTGGGGGTTCGTCGAGTCGATACCCGTACCGCAGCCTCTCGCCGACGTCATCGACCGCGCCGCCACCGAACCACGGGGCGGCCTCGGCGCCGTGGTGATCTTCGCTGCGGGCAATGACAACCGCGAGATCGCCGACAATGAGCTGCAGGCCCTGACGTCGGTGCTGTGTGTCTCGGCCACCGACCGCTATGGGCAGCCGACCGCCTATACCAACCAGGGCGACAGCGTCGACGTCTCAGCGCCCTCTGCGACCGTCACCATCGCCCCCGGCCAGGACGTCCTGACCACCTTCGGGGGGACCTCGGCCGCTGCGCCGGTCGTCAGCGGCATGGCTGCCTGGGCCCTGTCCGTTCGACCCGAGCTCAGCGCCGAAGACCTCCGACAGGTCCTCATCGACGCCGCGCAGCCCTCCCCCATCGTGACCCACGATGAGGACGGGCACCACCCGATTTATGGATATGGCGAGATCTCCGGGCAGGCGCTGGTAGACGCCCTGTTCACAGACGCCCCCGCCGATGAGCCCGCCGATGAGCCCGCCGCTGGCGGCTGCCATATCGCCGCCGCTGCGCCCGCCTCCAGTATGATCCTCGCCCTCTCAGCCGGATTGGTGGGCAGGCGGCGTCGGCGCTGAGCATGCCGATTCTCCTCCAGGCCGGCGGGCTCCGGCGAACCGTCGACGCGCGGGTCTTGTTCGACGACCTCGACCTGGAGCTGCGAGACGGGCAGGCGGTGTTCATCACCGGGCCGTCTGGCTGTGGAAAGTCTTCCCTTCTTCGCCTCCTCGCCGGCCTGGACCCGCTCGACGTCGGGCAGCTGTCCCTCCAGGGGCGATCGTTTTTGGACTGGGGGGCGACCCGATGGCGGGCGGCCGTCTGCCTCGTCGCGCAGCAGCCGCCGGATCGCGTCCAGACGCCGCAGCAGACCCTCGATGAGATCCAGCGATTCGCGGTGCATCGTGGGACGCGGTTCGACGACCCTCGGATGATCGCGGAGCCATGGGGGCTGACCGCGGCGCGGTTCGATGTCCCCTGGGCCGATCTCTCCGGCGGTGAGCGTCAGCGGGCGGCCCTCGCCCTCGCCCTCGC
>JBCBLB010000685.1:0-5080 GCA_038520555.1 Myxococcota bacterium
CCAAGCCCCATCTCACGGAACTTCTTGCGCTCCTGCTCGGGCTGCTGGGCGCCCGAATCGGTCGACCCGTCGGCTCGCGGCGCGCTCTTGAGCGCCTCACGTGACGCCGCAGCCGCCGCCTTCTGCGGCGGCGAGGACTTCTGCGGGCGACGGCGGATGATCCGCTTGCCCGAAGACGCCGACTTTGACGCCGACTTTGACGGGGTGTTGGACCGCTGCTGCTGTTGCTGCTGCGAACCGCCAGACCGCTGACGGCCCTGCGATGCGTTGCCCTTGGCGTTGCTGTCAGATGAGGACGATGAACCACCCGCGTTGGGCAGGTTCGGGTTGGACTGCGCACGACGGCGCTGCGTCTTCGGACGACGCCGAATGACTTTCTTATTTACGCGGGTCTGGGCCTGAGGGCCAGAACTGGTCGCACTCGCGGCATCGTCGCTGCTTTCAGCGCTCGTTTTGCCACGGCTGCGTTGAGAAGATCGTGCAGGAGTCCGGGTGAGTCGATCGATAAGATCCTTCGTCGACATGCAAGTCCTTTGTAAACAGGGCGTGGTCAATGACCACTGAGACAGGGGAGCGCAAGCGAAGACGTCAGTGTCAGATTTGAAGAAGGGAGTTGTGTCGCATGTCACCAAACCAGAACCGGATTTGGATGAGACACAGCTTCTTCAGGGTTGGAACACCGCCCGCCGCTTGTCACTAACTTAGGGCGATGCACTGCCGCAAGATCGCAAGCAGGAGCCTGACCGGACGCCCATCACGAAACCCTAATGCAGCGCGCGGTCCCCTACCTATTAATGCACCAAGCGCGCGACGGTCAACCCCCGTCTTCACCCATACGCCCTGACCGACCTGCGCACGCAGCCGCGTTTGCGTCAACAGCGACGCATCTGACGCCACCAACAACACCACAATCTCCACTTCCGACAACCGCTGGGCGCCGCTGACCACCAACCCCGACCGCCGACAATGCTCCACACGCGCCCACACCTGCACCCACAAGGCCGCCAGAAGGCGCCCCTGAAGGTCAACCACCTTCGGCGCCGGCTTCCGCCGAAGCGCCCGATACAACCCTTTCGGGTTCTTCTGCACTCGCCCCACACACTTCGGCGTCGGGCACACCCACGCCGAACGCCCCGGCGCCCGAACACCTAACGTCGGAACCAGGACCCCCTCCGAATCCACCTGGAGGCGCAGCAGCCCAGACATGGGCTGCCGTAAGCGGCAGCCCACACAGGTGCGCATCGGTTCGGTGCGGCTGACGGCCAATCAAACCTCCACCATCACGCCTCTGCAGGAAGCTCCTCTTCATCCACGGTCTCCGGCTCAGCCGCTTCCATCAGCTGATCGTAGACCTCACCGGCGAGGTCGCACAGCGACTCCGCCTCCTCCTCTTCAATGTTCAGGATCATCGCGATCTCATAGGGATCCGCGTCGTACAGCTCCTGCAGACTCCGATACCCATGTCGGATCAGCAGATCGATGTCCTCATCCTCAAACTCTGTGATGTGCCCAAGCTCTTCCTGCGCCTGCAGGTTGATCTCTTCGTGGCGGGTCTCCGAATGGATGTCGATCCGCCAGCCGGTCAGCTGCGCCGCCAGCCGGACGTTCTGCCCCCGACGACCGATCGCCTTGCTGAGCTGATCATCGGGAACGATCAGCTCCATGTTGTGGGTGTGCTCATCGATATACACCCGGCTGACATGCGCCGGCGCGATGGCCTGGACCACGAAACGGGCCGGGTCGGGGTGGTAGGCGATGATGTCGATCGCTTCGCCCCGAAGCTCCTGGACCACCGCCTGGACCCGAGAGCCCTTCAACCCGACGCAGGCGCCGACCGGATCGACGTCCCGATCCACGCTGCTGACCGCGATCTTGGCCCGGTGCCCGGGCTCGCGGGCGCACGCCTCGATCCGGACGATGCCCTCATAGATCTCCTCACCTCCAGCTCGAACAGCTTCATCAGCAGCCCCGGATGGGTCCGCGACAACACGACCTGTGGAGACTTGCTGGCCCGGGTGATGTCCAGGACATACGCCTGGATCCGGTCCCCCTGGCGATAGGTCTCGTTGGGGACCTGCTCCCGACGGGGCAGGATCGCCTCTGCCCGGCCAAGGTCGACGATGATGTTGCCCTTCTCGAAGCGACGGACGATGCCGGTGATAAGTTCGCCCTTCCGATCCTTGAACTCTCGGAAGGTCCGCTCCCGCTCAGCGTCCCGGATCTTCTGGATGATGACCTGCTTGGCGGTCTGCGCCGCGATCCGACCCAGGTCCTCGATGTTCATCTTGATGCCCAGCGAGTCGCCCACCTCACAGTCCGGGTCCGCCTTGCGCGCCTCGTCCAGCTCGATCTGGAGCTCCTCATCATCGATCTCATCGACGACCGTACGGAACTCGAACAGCTCAACCTCACCCAGGTCTTCGTTGTACTGCGCTTCGATGTCCCGATCGAGGCCGTAGCGCTTGCGGGCCGCGGCGACCATCGCCGACTCCAGCACCTCAATCAGAACATCGCGATCGATCTTCTTTTCACGGTGCACCACATCAATCAGTCGCGCCAGATCGCTGATCATCACTCTTCTCCTGTGCGCCCCAGAGACACGTCTCGGAGCCGTTCGTACTCATCCGCCGTCGGGTTCAGCCGCGCCTGCCCGATGCGATCCCGCAAGAGGAGATGGGTCTCCCCATCCACCTTGATCTTTACCAGCGCGCCGTCCCCCGCGACCCCGAGCAGGGTCCCAGAGTACCGACGACGACCCTCACCGGGAAGCAGCCGAATCTTTGCCGAGAACCCCGAAAACCGCACGAAGTCTTCCGGCAGCTCGATAAGGCGGTCGAACCCCGGAGAGGACACTTCGAGGTGATAGGCGCCCTGAATCGGATCGGCAACGTCGAGGACCGGAGACAGCTCACGGCTGGTTCGGGCGCAGTCGGCGATGCCAACCCCGCCGTCCGCGTCGATAAACAACCGCACCACCCCGCCCCGAGCATCGTTGAGAAGCTCAATGGCCGACAGGCGGTAGCCGAGCCGATGGATCGTCGGCTCCAGCAGCTCACGGAGGGTCTGTTTCAGCGCACGCGGATTGTTCAGATTCATCGGAATGGTTTCTGCAGACAGAAAAAAAGAGGAGAGGCCAGCGGCCACTCCCCCGACAGTATTTCGAGGCTTGTTCGCGAGAACCTATTGCCCCACGCCCTCTTCGTCAAGCTCCAACCCACCGTCCCGTTCGGGGTCCAACACCAGCGACGCCCCACACAGGTTCCGGGCGTTCGCCTCTGCCAGCTCTGCTTCGGTCACCGGCTCGTCCGACAGCTGGATCACATATCGTACGAAGTCCGCCGTCAGCTCCCGCACCTCTTCACCCTCGGGCGTACACGCCCGAGACGACCAGAACTCCAAAATCGCCGCCCGACGCGCATGGTAGCTGGTCAGCGCCGGCGCGCTCGGGTTCATCGGCTGCCCCTCCAGCCAGATCTTCTCCAGCATGTCCGGGATCTCTTCGCCGATGCGGCGGTTCATCGCGTTGGCGACCACCACTGCCCGCCACGCATCCAGCTCTGGATCAATCGTCTCGGCCACAAGCTGCTTTTTGGGGTTGAGCTTCGCAGGGCTGACCAGCTGGCCGCTAAGCTTGATGCACATGATCGTAAACGGCGGGATGCAGCTGATCCACCTCAGGTTCGTCCGACCGTTGACCCAGGGCTCGAACCGTACCGGCGACCGCTTGAGGATAACGTAGCCATCGTCGTCTACGATCACTGTCGGGTGCCAGGCGATCTCCGGGCGGTAGATGGTCTTGCCGTCCCGGCTCTTCTTGCGGGTGTAGCCCAGGTCCAGCAGATCCTGCTCCAGTGCTTGTCGGCGGCGGCGCTCCTCAAGCTCTCCATAGATGATCATCGAGTCGTCTTCGACGCGCACTTCAACGGGTTCGTCCTCCGGTTCTTCGGAGTCGTCCTGTGCAGCGGCGGTCGAGAGGACAGCGGTGAAGACAGCGGTGAGGGCGAGCGAGGGCAGCATGGCGGTGATTATGTTCCTGAGAATTGGATATCGTCGAACAACAGCGACGGGCTGCGCCATGCGCTGTAGGTCCAGACGTCGTCCGCGGCGGCCTGCCATCGCTCCATCAGCTCGAACAGGTTGCCGGAGATGTTCATCTCGCTGACCGCCTGCACCGGCTCCCCGTTTTCGAACAGGGTGCCGTTGACGCCGAACGAGAAGTCCCCGGTGATCTCCGAGGTGTTGCCTCCCAGAAACCCTTCGACCCGGATGACCCGTCCAGCGGCCTTCATCAGCGCTTCGGGGCTCTGGTCGCCAGGTGCGATGACGAGGTTCGAAGCCCCCCCCGTGGTCGGCGCCACCCCCAAACGGCGGGCGTTGTACAGGCTGATGAAGAAGGTTCGGAGGACCCCATCTTCAAGGACCGCCCGCTGCATCGACGGAAAGCCGTCGCCGGTGTAGGGGCGGCTGCCGAGCGCCCGCGGAATCAGCGGATCGTCGATGATCGAGAAGCCTTCGGGCGCGATGCGCGCCCCCAGCTTGTCCTTGAGGCAGCTGCGCCCCTCATAGACCGCCGTTCCCCCCAGCGGCCCGATCAGCACCCGCATCAGCTGGCCGACCACCTGCTTGTCGAGGAGCATCGCATAGCGCCCCGACGGCGCCGCGGTGCTCTTCATCCGGCGCGTCCCCTGCTCCAGCAGCGCTGTCGCGACGTCGTCGAAGCTCATCAGGTCTTCGCTGTGCCGGGCGGCGCAGTACTGGTAGCCCTCCGGCAGGCGACCGCCGGGCTCTTCGAGGGTGATCGAGCCCCCATAGCCCATGCTGGTCCGCTGCCAGCGGCTTGAGAAGCCGTTGCTGGTGACCATGCCGCTGTCGATGCGGCCGTCCCACCAGTTGACGCTCAGCGAGCGGACCGGCGCGTCCGCGGCGACTTCGCGGCAGCGGGCCTCCAACGCGGCGACCTTCGCCCGCCGCTCTGCGGCGCTGTCTGGCGGCCAGCCCATGTCGTCCAGATCAAGCGCGCGGACATCGGCCGCGCCCATCTCTTCCCGGGGCGGAAGGCGGCGGCGCGCGTCCGGCTCCA
>JBCBLB010000703.1:0-4923 GCA_038520555.1 Myxococcota bacterium
CCAAGGGTGTTTCATCTTTCGGATGAAGCTGTCACAAAAAACGGACAATTTGGGATTGGGGAATTTGAACTATTCCCACAATCTGGATTTCTTAAAACCACCTTCTTCAACTCACTCGAGGAGATCCACACCATGAACAAGGCTGATCTGACCGAAGCGCTGGCCGCAGAAGCGGGCATCCCCAAGGTCCGTGCTGCGCAGTACATCAACATCATCACCAAGACCATCAGCGAAGCGCTGGTTCGTGATGAGAAAGTGACCATCTCGGACTTCGGAACTTTTACGGTGTCTCAGCGGCGGGCGTTCACGGGTCACAACCCCAAGAGCGGCGCTGAGATTCAGGTTCCCTCCCGCCGGATCCCGGTTTTCCGCGCAGGCAAGGGCATGAAGGAAGCGCTCAACGCCTGACCGGTCTGAGCGATTCAAGAGCCGCGTCGGCTGAAGCCGACGCGGCTCTTCATTTGTTGATTCGTTTTCGTCGGTGTTGACGTTTTTGTTGAGCGCACTAGATAAAGAGTGGCTTACAGGGCTTCACAACACTCCCTGCCCCCTACCCCGGCACATCGCGTGGCCATCAACCAACAAGAGCGGTTGAGAAGGGTTTCAACTACCCACGCGACTGCCCCTGGCAGTCGCCAGGAGCATATCAATGACGACAGAAAACGCAGCGGCGGACGTGTCTGCCTCCGATCTTATCTCTATGGTTGCGGAAGCCTCGATGCCTTCTCGGTTTGGGGATTTTCGTGTCTATGCGTTCCTGAGCACCACCGACGGCAAAGAGTATGGCGCTGTGGTTCACGGTGACGTTGATGGCTGTGAAGACGTACCGGTACGTCTTCACAGCGAATGCTTCACGGGCGACATCATGGGCAGCCTTCGGTGTGACTGCCGTGACCAGCTTGAGGCGGCGCTGACGTTTGTGGGCCAATCGGTGCGCGGCGCGGTGATCTACCTCCGTCAGGAGGGGCGGGGCATTGGCCTGGTCAACAAGATCCGGGCGTATGCGCTTCAGGATGAGGGGTTGGACACGGTCGAAGCGAACGCGGCGCTGGGTTTTGAAGATGATCTTCGTGAGTACGATGTCGCAGCTGAGATCGTTCGTCTTCTGGGGATCCAGAGCGTCCGGTTGTTGAGCAACAATCCGCGCAAGTGGCAGGGGTTGGAGTCGCATGGGGTGACGGTGACGGGGCGCATTCCCCTGCAGATGACGCCGAATCCTCACAATGTGGAGTATCTGCGGACCAAGAAGGTCAAGAGCGGCCACCTGCTGTGAGTCCGTTGGGACCGTGCCTTGTGGTGGTGCAGATGGCTTAGCGTTGACATTGGGATGACAACGCGGCTACAACTTCGGGGTACCACGGCGCCGACGTGCGAGCGCCGATGTCCGGAACCTCGAGGAGAGATCTAATGGTTCGGAGCACAGCGCTATTCCTGACGCTCCCTGTGTTGACCCTGACGGCGTGCCAGGGGGAGACCCAGTTCGTCACCGAACGCTACCCTGAGCTGCACCTGTCGGTCAGCGGCATGGATGTTGTGGAGTTCGGCTCATCGACGTTTGATGAGATTAAGAAGCGGGTCATCCTGGTGGAGAACCTGGGCGACCTTCCGATGGGCATCAAGTCCATCGAACTCCAAGAGAAGGGGATGCCCGATAACTTCTCGTTGGAGTATGACGAAGAAGACATCTCGTGCCAGGCGAAGGCGACGTCGAAGGACGTCGCCGTCGACACGGGTGGCAATACCGGTGACACTGGCGATACCGGTGCGGACACCGCAGACACTGGCGGTGAGGAGCCGGTTCCTGAGTATATCGTCCTCGATGGTGGCTGTCGTCTGCCTGTCACGGTGACCTTCCGTCCCAGCGCGCGCGGTGATCTGTTCGCGGCGATGGAAGTGCAGTCGGTGACCGAGCCGGTCAATGAGACCAGTCAGAATCCCACTTACTTCGCCGATCCTCGGAACTACAAGGAAGTCACCATCTTCCACGGTGAGGGGCTTCGGGGCACGGGCAACATCTATGTTTCGCCCCGCCTGATCAACTTCGGCGACGTCTTCAACCTCGACGAAGAGTTCCGCTACGTCTTCATCGAGAACCGCGGCGACGGCGATCTTCGGCTGGAGCCGCCCCAGCGCAGCGCGGACTGCTCTGAGGAATTCCAGCTCGATCTGGAGCTGTTCGCGGAAGACGGCCTCCTTCCGGCTGGGGACAGCACGCTGTTCCAGATCAACTATGCGCCCTTCTCGACGGATGCGGCAGAGTGCCTCGTCACCATCGAATCCGACGACCCGGTCGAAGACGTGGTTGAGATTCGTGTCCGCGGCAACTTCGGCGCTGATCCGATCAACGAGCCGCCGACGGTGGAGATCGTCTCCCCGCAGCAGGGCTACGTCCACGACTCCACAGATCCATTCGAAGTGCAGATTCGAATGAATGATCCGAACCAGCCGGCGACGTCTCTCGCCTGTACGCTTCGCGCGTCTGCACAGGTCGACGGTGTGCTCTCCTTGTGCTCACCGGAGCAGGAGAACGGGTTCGTGACCGTGATGGTTGATCCGGCGATCCTGGAGGACGGTCCGGAGGCGCTGCTGGTTGAGGTCACCGACCTCGGTGGGTTGTCTGCAGCGGACTCCATCTCGTTCACCTGGAACGCGCCCATCCCCGAAGGGGACGACGACGGCGACGGTTTCGGGGATGACCCGGATGCTGGTGCGCTGTTTGACTGTGACGACACCAACCCGAACATCCACCCTGGCGCTGCTGAGCGGCCGGACACCCTGGACAACAACTGCGACGGGTTCGCGGACGAGGACACCAACTTCTCGGACGATGACGGCGACTCGGTCAGTGAGTTTGATGGGGACTGCAACGACCGGTCACGGACGACCTACCCTGGCGCGCCCGAGCTTCCAGATGGCGCAGACAATGACTGTGACGGCATTGTTGACGAAGGCACCGCACTGTTCGACGACGATCAGGACGGCTTCAGCGACGATGAGGGCGACTGCGACGACCGTGATCCGACCGTCAATCCTGGCCAGCCAGAGCTGTGTGATGACGATCAGGTCGATGAGAACTGTAACGGCTACATCAACCGCTCGGATCCGGACGGCTGTGAGGCGGCGTCCTCCAAGCCGCAGGTCATCGGCGGCTGCATTTTGGAAGACCGTGCCCTGAACGCGGGGGAAAGCACGACGGCGACCATGTTCATCTATGACCCGGACACCCCGCCCGAAGGTCTTCGGTTCGACTGGGTCGTCAGCCCTGAGGCCAACGTCACAGTCAGCAGCCCGAACAGCGGCTTCACGACGCTGACCTGGGACATCGACATCGAGACGTTCAGCAGCAACGACATCAGCCGCGACTACCTGGTCTATGCCCTGGTCTTCGACGGTGAGATCACCGAGAGCCCCGGTCAGGACTGGTGCTCGGATGAGATCACGGTCTACACCGAGGACAACCCCCTGGTCGAGACGGTGGACAAGTCCCTGAACAGCGATGGTGAGCTTGAGACCGCCTCAACGGGGACCTCCGGGTGCTCCAACAACGGCGAAGCGGCGCTGCTGCTCGGCCCGCTGTTCGGTCTCCTGGCCCTCACCCGGCGCCGACGCGAGCAGGCCTGAGCCTCAACGGGTCGATTGACCAAATCACCGCCGCCCGATGGGGCGGCGGTTTTACTATGGGATCAGCCGGGCCAACGCTGCGACCGCTGCCGTATCGGCGCGGAGCACCAGCGGACCCAGCCCGGCCATCTGAAACCCTGCGTCCAGGGCTTCTTCGATCTCCGGATTGGTCAGCCCGCCTTCAGGACCGAGGAGCGCCGCGGCGGGGCCGGGCGCGGGCGCTGCAGCGGATGCACCGGGGACAAAGACGCGTCCGTCGATGTTGTGTGGAAGCCGGTCGAGAGCCCTGGTGAGGGGGGCAGGGGGATAGAGGGTCGGGAAGATCGCGCGCCCAGACTGTGCGGCCGCGGATTCAGATATCCGAACCCACCGTTTCATCCGATCTCCGCGTGCGATGCTGCGGCTCAGCAGGACCGGGCACAGGTGATCGACGCCCAGCTCGGTGCTCATCCGCACCACCTGATCAAAGGCAGGTCCTGTGAGGAGCCCTGCCAGCAGCCACCGCGCAGGTCGCTGGGGGGGCTGCACAGGGGCGACGAAGCGCAAGGTGGCGCGTCCTTCGGCGACATCCTGGAGGATCGCCTGGCAGACGCCGCCCTGGCCATCGAACAGCTCGACGATCTCATCGGGTGCGATGCCCGCGACCCGGAGCAGGTGGTGGGAGACCGCAGCCGAGAGGGTCGCGGGGGCGTCGGAGGTGGGCAACCGGGGCGTGAGGAACCGCCGCATCAGGGGCGCTCCAGCTCGAGGCTGACCCACTCGCCGTCCTGTTGGCGCCGGCTGACCGTGAATCCTGGGAACGCGGCGATGACCCCATCCGCTTTGGTCGCGAGGATGCCTGCGAGCGCGATGCGTCGCCTGCAGCGCCGGGCGAGATCCGGGGCGAGGTCGACGAGCACTTCGGCATACACGTTTGCGACGACCAGATCGGCCATCCCATCGACCAAGGCGAGGGGGGTTGTGGAGAAGGTGGCGTTGAGGCCATTTTGCTCCGCGTTCTCCTTCGCGACGCGGATGGCGTCTTCGTCGATGTCGATTCCAGCCGCGACCATCCCGAGCCTGGCGGCGGCGAGGGCGAGGATGCCTGAGCCGCAGCCCACGTCGAGGCAGCGCTGGCCGGGTCGCGCGTGCCGGACGATGCTGTCGAGGCAGGCGCGGGTGGTCGGATGGTCGCCGCTGCCGAAGGCCATCCCCGGCTCGATGACGATGTCTCCGGGCTGCGCTTCCCACGGCGGCGAGATGATCAGCTGAGGGCTGATGACCAGTCGGGTGAAGTGCTTCTTCCAGGCGTTGCCCCAGTCC
>JBCBLB010000902.1:0-3088 GCA_038520555.1 Myxococcota bacterium
AACCCCAGGCCCGTGCCATGCCCGAGGTCTTTGGTCGTGAAGAACGGGTCAAACGCTTTCTTCAGCGTATCCGCGCTCATCCCGATGCCGTCGTCACAGATCTGGAGCTGGACATACCCGCCAGGGGGCACCATTCGCGTCTCTGTCAGCCGTGAGACCATCCACCCACCCCGGGGGGAGGCCCTCCAGCTTCCCCCTGGCGGGTATGTCCAGCTCCAGATCTGTGACGACGGCATCGGGATGAGCGCGGATACGCTGAAGAAAGCGTTTGACCCGTTCTTCACGACCAAAGACCTCGGGCATGGCACGGGCCTGGGGTTGTCGACGGTCTACGGCATCCTCGCCCAGCACCGCGGCACCATCTATGCAGAGAGCGCTCTGGGGGCGGGGGCGACCTTCACCGCCTTGTGGCCCAGGTCCGCGCAGGCGCCTCCCCCCACTCCCCCGCAGCCCATCGTCGCGCAGCGTGTCGTCACAGAGGCCGCGGTGATTCTGCTCGCCGAGGATGAGCCCCTCGTTCGGCGCATCACCCGCGACATTCTCCAACGCGCCGGCTATGTCATCCTCGAAGCCGCCGATGGGCTCGAAGCGGTCAATATCGCGCACCAGAAGGCCGATGAGATCGATCTGGCGCTCCTGGACGTGGTGATGCCCCGGATGACCGGTCTGAGCGCGTCCCAGAAGCTGCGAGACATCCGCCCGGACCTGCCCATCGTCTTCATCTCCGGGTACGCCGACCAGGACATCCGCGACGACATCCTCGCGGTCGAGGGCGCCGCCCTGCTCTCCAAGCCCTTCGACCGCAACCAGCTGCTCCAGTTCGTCCACAACGCCATCCAGTCCGCGAAGGGGTCGACCGGCTGAGCGTCAGCCGCGGGCTGCGACGAGCAGGCTCTGAGCGCTGCGCCCGATGACTCCGCGGCTATCGCGGAGCTCACTCTGCGCGAGGCCGACGCTCGCCTCGTTTACGGTGGTTCGGATGTCGAGGCCGAGCCATTGTCCGACCGGATCCCGCTCAAAGTAGACGGTGAGATCGGGGTTGACGAAGGTAAAATCCGAAGGCGGGACGGCGATGCCCAGCCCGCTCTGTGCATCGGCGAGGATCATCACCTGCTCCCGGGGCAAGGTCTGTCGACCCGCGACCAGCGGGATGGTGGCTCGCCCCCAGAACCGGATGGGCGTCGCTCCCCATCGCCCGCGCGCGATCCGCAGGTCAACCGCCTGATGATAGCCGACGTCATCGATGAAGAATGAGAACATGAAGGGCGGAAGAGATGTTGGCTCCGGCCACCCCCCTCCCTCTGATGGAGGCGGGCGGGACAGGGTGCTCCGCCGAATCCGGATCGCGGTCGCGGTGAGGACCGCGTTCCCATCAACGGTCAGCCGCGCATGGAGCCGCTGGACCGTCCGCCCCATCTTGACGGGCTCCACCGTCACCTGGACCGGGGCGATGGGAACCGGCCGGAGCAGATCAATGGTGACCCGCGCGAGGAAGAACCGCTCGGCGTCTTCACCGAAGCGGGCCATGGCGCCGGTGAGGAGAGCCGAAGGAGGGCCACCGTGCTGGAACCGGCTGTCCCAGGGGCCACGGGTCAGCGGGCTGGCGTGAAAGGCCGCGCCGTCTTGAACATAAAATGCATCCATCATGAGCGCCTCTATATCGGATAGAACACTGACCGATGATGACGGAGCGAAGAGTCCCTGACGGCGCGATCCGTGTGGTGGTGTCTGGCGTCGGCGTTGAAGTGGTTCATCGCCCCTGCCCAGGCCGACCGACGTTGGTGTTCCTCCATGAGGGACTTGGCTCTGCCTCCATGTGGCGAGCATATCCACAGCGTCTGGCAGAGCGAAGCGGCTGCGGTTGGATGGTTTATAGCCGGCAGGGCTACGGCGGCTCCGATCCGATCCCGCTTCCGCGGCCGCTGACCTATATGCACCTTGATGGACAGGTGGTGCTTCCTTCTCTATTGGAGCAGCTACAGGTGGCCGACCCGATCCTCTATGGACACAGCGACGGGGCGAGCATCGCCCTGATCGCGGCGGGCGGGGGCCACGTATCGACGCGGGCGATGATCCTGGAGGCACCCCATGTGTTCCGGGAGGCGATCTCCCTACAGGCGATCGAGGAGACCACACGGGCGTACCAGACCACCGATCTCCGCGCGCGGCTGATGCGTCACCATGGCGACAACGTGGATGGTGCGTTCTGGGGATGGAGCGATGCCTGGCGGGCGCCAGGCTTCGGGGATTGGAACCTGGAAGGGGTCCTGGCGGGGGTGCACGCACCGGTGCTGTTGTTCCAGGGGCGGGCAGACCCATATGGGACGTTGGCGCAGATCGACGCGATCGCATCACAGGTGTCGGGACCGTGTATGGTTGAGATCCTCGATGACTGCGGGCACGCGCCGCACCGCGAGCGAACCGATGCTGTGCTGGAACGAGCTGCACGGTTTTTGCTCACTGGTGCCGCACGGCCCCAGAATGAACAAGCACAAACGACCGAAGCTCAGTAAGGTAGCGGCGATCATAACGAGAGGAGTGCTGAGATGATGTCGCTGCTGCTGTTGATCCTCGGATGTCGCCCATCGCTGACCTTTCAGGTCACCCGACCGGCGGATGTGGCCATCAACCAGGCGATCACGGCCCTCGCGCTGGTGGATCGGGTCGAAGACAGTCGCTCTGCGGAGTTGATGTCTTCGTTGACCGCTGCGCTTGAGGTGAACATCATCGATCCGCCCCGGTTCACCCTGGCGGCGCGGAGTGGCTCCGTGGCGGCGGCCTCGTCGCTGGGGAGTCTGGGTGACGGCGGCGCCATCCCGGCCGAGACGCTGAGCGCTTACTGTGAACGAAGCGCAGCCAACGGTGTGGTGTCGCTTCGCGCGCTGTCGGTGACCGACGACTGGGACTTCACGACGCGTGAGGAGGTGGTCACGGAACAGATCGGCAACCGCTCTGTCAACCGCGAAGTCATCATTCACACGGCGACGCATCACGTCGACCTGAGCGCGGTGATGCGGCTGTACGACTGCGACGGCGAGATCGTCGACGTGTTCACGCTGCGCGCAGCGGATGCCTGGGAGGCCGAGGG
>JBCBLB010000577.1:0-6403 GCA_038520555.1 Myxococcota bacterium
CCTGATCGCCTCTGCCGCCGCCTCTGCCGCCGCCTCTGCATAGCACCGGTGCGGGTCTGGTTGGCCGACCATTTATCAAACAGGCTACATCTGGGCGATGCCTGAACAGAACAATGACATGGAACCGACTCCAGACGATGCGACGTCATCTCCGGAAACCGACGCCTCGGCAGGGGACGCCATCCCCGCCGGTGCGCCGCAGCTTCCCAATGCGCTGACGCCGCAGCGGCCGACCAACCCGCTCAGTCGGCCGACCGACGCGGTGAACCGCCCCGGCTTCCGGGCGCCGTCCAACAAGCGCTCGAAAGCGCAGAAGAAACGTCGGAAAAAGAAGCGATGAACGCCGAACGCAAGCGCGCCGCCGCCGCTGCTGCGCTGCCGATGGTCCGCTCGGGGATGGCCCTTGGCCTGGGAACGGGCTCGACCGTTGAACAGCTTCTGCCGCTGCTGGCTGCGAAGCTTCAGGACGGCGGGCTGACCGACATAATCGGTGTCCCGACTTCTGAACGCACCGCCGCGATGTGTCGGTCGCTGAGCATCCCCCTCCGGGGCCTGGATGAGATGCCTGATCTCGACCTGGGCATCGATGGTGCTGATGAGGTCGCCCCGGATCTCGGGCTCATCAAGGGGCTCGGCGGGGCGCTGCTCCGCGAGAAGATGGTCGCCAGCGCCTGCCGCTCGTTCGTGGTCATCGCCGATGCCCGGAAGGTCGTGGCGCGTCTGGGCGAACGCTCGGCGCTCCCGGTCGAAGTCGTGCCCTTCGCCTGGGCGTGGCATCTGCCCTTCCTCCGGGCACAGGGCGCCGCGCCGGTCATCCGCCGAACCGCCGACGGTGCGCTGTTCATGACCGATAACAACAACGTGATCATCGACTGCCACTTCGCAGACGGGATCGCCGATCCGGCCGGGCTTGCTCAGGCGCTGTCTGCACGCCCCGGGGTCGCCGACCATGGGCTCTTCCTGGACCTGTGTGAGGTGGCCTTCATCGCCGACGTCGACGGCGTCCGCCAGATGAACCGACCCGACTGACGACCATGGACACAGAGCGGCGCGCTTTGCGGGCGGTCCTGCTGGCCCTCGCCCCCGCCGCCGCTGCGCTCGGCACCATCGGCCCAATCGGCGTCGCTGTGGTCGCCGCGCTGGCGAGCGGCGCCGCCCTGCTCGGGGCGCAACCGCGCCTGGGACGCATGGTCGCTACGCTGGGTGTCAGCCTCGCTGCGCTCGGCTGGATCACCCATCACCTCGACCGACCCGGCGCAGCCTTGATCATGCTGCTGTGGGCCGGCGGTGTACTGACGCGCGTCTGGCCCACCGCTTCCATCGTCCCCGCCACCCCCTGTGCTTCTGCCGCCCGATGGGTCACGCTCACCTTGAGCATCGGCTGGCTGCTCGGACGCGGAGTCGATCTGTTCGAGCTCGGGCTGTTCACCCTCAGCGCCATGCTGCCCGCTGCGTTTAGCGCCCCGGGCCCGACGGCGATCGCCGCGCTGCTCATCCCCGCCATCGTCTTCACCCCACAGTGGCTCGGCTTCGACCCCGCGCCCGGCCCCATCCCCCTGCTGCTCGGGCCGCTGTTGCTGGTGCGGGACGAAGAACAGTCTGCGCGGCTGCGGTGGCTGCTGTCCTTCTGGATCAGCGATCAGTCGCGGTTGCTGGTGACCAGCTTTTTTGCGCTGTGTGGTGTCGGCACGGTCCTGTTGTCCCTGCCCTTCGCGGACGCGGGCGGTGAAGGACACGCTCTCATCGATGCAGCCTTCACGGCGGTGAGCGCCGCCTGTGTCACCGGACTCGCCGTCCTCGACACCGCGAACGACTTCTCGTTGTTCGGCCTGCTGGTCCTCGCCGGGCTGATTCAGGTCGGCGGGCTGGGTATCATGACCTTCGCGGCGGCCGCACTGCTGGGCAGCGGTGGACGGCTGACCCTGCGGGAAGAGGCCGCGGCCAGCGACCTGCTCGGCGCCTCTGCCCGCGCAGATCTGCCCGGCGCCCTGCTGCGCGTATTCTCGGTGACGCTCATCACCGAGTTTGTTGGCGCCCTGCTGCTCACGCCGCTGTTCTGGCTCGACGGAGACCGCCCGCTGGCCGCCGCATGGCGGGCGATCTTCACCTCGGTCAGCGCCTTCTGTAACGCGGGCTTCGCCCTGCAACGCGACAGCCTGACCGGCTACGCCGACGCGCCGTTGGTGATGTCGATCATCAGCGGGGTCATCATCGTCGGCGGGCTCGGCCCCGCTGCCACGGTCGGGATCCCACAGTGGATACGCGGCGGTCGGGTCTCGCTGACCGTCCGCATCGTCGCGATCGCTTCGCTCGTCCTCACCGTGGTCCCGGCGCTGATGTACCTCGCGCTGGAGTGGTCGAACACCCTGGCGGGGATGACGCCGTCCCAGCGGCTCCTCAACGCCGTGTTCCAGTCGGTCACCCTTCGCACTGCAGGCTTCAATTCCGTCGACCTCACCGCCGTTTCATCAGCCACCCTGATCGTGATGATCGTGGTGATGTTCATCGGCGGCAGCCCCGGCTCCACCGCCGGTGGCGTAAAGACAACGACCATCGCAGTGCTCCTGATGGGGGTCTTTTCGACCATACGGGGCCAGTCGGTGGTGCAGGCTTTCGGCCGTCGGATCCCACAGCGGACCCTCAACCGGGCCAACGCGATCGTCGCCGTCGCCACCATTGGAAGCATCGGCGCCACCCTCGCGATCCTGGTCACCCAGCCGCTGCCCCTGCCCGTCGCCTTGTTCGAGGTCGTCAGCGCCCTGGCGACCGTCGGGCTGAGCGTCGGCGGCACAGCGGAGCTGGACAGCGTCGGCAAGGTCATCATCATCGGTTGTATGTTCACGGGGCGGGTCGGGCCGATCACCCTGTTTTTGTTCCTGACCCAGAGCCGCTCCGCGGCTCCGCTACACTACCCTGAAGAAGAGGTCGCCATTGGCTGATCCCAGCGGCCGCAGGGAGAGACTTCGGTGAAACAGAGTCGACAGGCGCTGGTCATCGGTCTGGGTCAGTTTGGCCTGGCCCTGGCCCGCGCGCTCGAAGAGAACGACGTCGAGGTGGTGGCCATCGATCTCCAGGCCGACCGGGTGGCCCTGGCCGCCGAGCGAACGACTGAGGCCGTCCAGCTCGACGCGATGGACGAAGAGCAGCTCCAGCGGCTGGCCCCGGCCAGCCGTGACCTGGCCATTGTCGCCATCGGCGATGACTCTCGTGAGTCCTCGATCATCGTGACCGCGCTGCTGCGTCAGATGGGCGCCCCCCGCATCATCGCCCGCGCCACCGAGCCTCTCCATGAGCGGATCCTTCGGCTGGTCGGCGCGCATGAGGTGGTCAACCCCGAGCGCAACTTCGGCGAGCGGCTCGCGGCGCGGCTGGCCTACCAGGGCATCCTCGGTGTCTTGCCCATCGGCGAGGATCTTGCGGTCACTGAGATCACCGCACCGCCTCAGCTGGTCGGCCGGAGCCTACGGGAGCTGGAGCTGCCGCGCCGCTTCGAGGTCAACATCGTCGCGATGCGCCGCCGCCGCGGCAGCGGGGACAGCCGGCTGGTTATGCCCCGCGCAGACGAGCTGATCGAGGACGGCGACGTTCTGTTGGTCATCTCGACCCCGGCCGCTGCGCGCGCGCTCGCGGATCGGCGATGACCCGGCTGCGCTCTGAGATCACCTTCGGCGCCGGCGTGCTGTTGCTGCTGCAGCTGCTGACCGCCTTCGCCGCCGTCGGACTGCTGTCCCGGGTCTCCCCCGCCGTCGAGCAGATCCTCGAAGAGAACGTCACCTCCACTGAGGCGGTCGAGGACATGCTGATCGCACTGGCGACGCCCGGGGGCATCGACGCAGAAGCCTTCGACGACGCCCTCCGCCGGGCCGAGCGCAACATCACCATCCCGGACGAACGCCCCCTGCTGGCGCGCCTCCGCGCCGACCGCGACGGCGTCATGGCAGACGAGCCAGAGGCGCTCCGAGACGCCATCCTCGCCCTCAAGGCGCTCTCCGCGGTAAACCGGGGCTCGATGCAGAGCGCCGACGAAGCCGCACAGCGGATCGGCGTCTCCGGTGCCTGGGCCGCGGTGCTCCTCGGCTTCAGCGCCTTCGGCGTCGGCGTCGGCGTGATCCGGCGGCTGCGCACACGCGTCGAAGATCCCATCCTTGAGCTGGACGCCACCCTCGACGCCGCACGCGGCGGCGACAACCAGCGGCGATGCGCCAGGCTCACCGGACCCGATGAGATCATCCAGATGGGCGCTCACGTCAACTGGCTGCTCGACCAGCTCTCCCATGAACCCCAACGCTCCGAGCTGGACACCCGGCGCGCGCTGCTCGCGGTCCTGGATCTGCTGCCTGAACCCACCATAATCGTCAGCCCTGAAGGAGAGCGCTTCGCAGAAAATCAGGCCGCGTTCGATGTCGTCACAACACCCTTGCTCTCTGAGATCGTCCGACACCCCCCAAAGCCCCCATCCGGACGCTGGGCGGTGCAGCAAATTCGCTTCAGTTCGTTGCGACTGGTCCGATCCGTTGTCAGTAAGAAGCCGTAGCTTTCACCACGCACAGGTCTATACATTGCGAGCGCAGACCCCTCACGGCTTCCAAAAAAAAATCCAGGTTCTGTTGATGGAGGACGATCGCGCGGATGCGCTCCTGATTCAGCGCGCCCTCAAGAAGTCCCGATACAACGTCGCGTTGACGATCAAGACCGACGGCGTCGATGGGATGAACTACCTCAACCAGGCCGTCACGGCCAACGAGATGCCCGATCTGATCCTGCTCGATCTGAACATGCCTCGAAAGGATGGCCTGGAGGTTCTCCAGGAGCTGAAGTCCGATCCGCGCTTTTCAACTGTCCCGGTGGTCATCCTGACGACCTCAGACGCGAGCCGGGATATCCACCGCGCCTACAAAAACCACGCCAACAGCTACGTCCAGAAGCCGTTCTCGCTGGCCGCATACATGAAGGCCGTTGAAGATCTGGGGCGCTACTGGTTCGGCACCGCGACCCTTCCCTGAGTTTGCCTGTGACGCACCCCATCCAGCTGCTGATCATCGCATCGGACACCCAGGAGCGCCAGCCCCTTCAGGCCGCGCTTCGGCAAAGCGGGATCCCACTCAAGGCACATTTTACCGACCCGGACATGGCCCTGGACACGCTGCGGCACGGCCGCTACGACGCCGTCTGGCTGACGCTGTACCACAACCCAGGCGCCTTCGCGCTGATCCGCGCGATCCGAGAAGATGGGATCACCGCAGACCTGCCGGTCTTTTTGATGTCAACCCTGATCCATCCCACCGAGCTGGAGCAGGCCTACCATGCCGGCGCCACCGCACACCTGCCGCGGCCATCGGTGTCCGGTGAGTACGATACGTTGGTCGAGACGTTCGCTCGCTTCTGGAGACATCTCGCCCCGGCGCCGCGCGGCGCCGGGAAGACGGCGTAACGCACCGCTGTCAGTCTTCGATGGTGCCTTCCACCTTTGAGGTCTGGCCGGTCAAGACGCGGAACTCTGCGCGCCGGTTCTTGGAATAGGCGAACTCGGAGTCGTTGCTGTCCAGGGGCTTCTCTTCCCCATAAGAGACCGTACGGATGCGGCTGGGCGCGACCCCGCGATCGATGAGGAAGCGCTCGACGGAGTCGGCGCGCTTCTGCCCGAGCGCCAGGTTGTAGTCCGTGGTGCCCTGCTGATCGGCGTGGCCCTGCACCTCAATCCGAATGTCCGGGAAGCGGCGCATGATGTTGGCGTTCTTGCTGAGCGCGTCCTTGCTGTCCGTGTTCAGATCGGATGCGTCGAAGTCAAAGTAGACCCGCTGGAAGTTGGCCTTCATCGTCTCCACCGCCTCTTCCTGGGTGTCCTCCGTCGCTTCCACGGCGGCATCGGTCGTGGTGTTGGTCGTGGCCGGCAGGGGCGGGGTCTTCTTGCACGCTGCACAGGCGAGGAAGCTGCAAAGCAGCATCATGCGATTCGTCATCTTTCGGACCTCCATACGTCGAGGCGCAACCGATTATCAGATTTGATGACGCGATCAACCGTTTGGCGTATGTTTTTCTTCCCGGTCAGGCCGCTTCGTACCGGCGCACCGCCTCACGGAGCCGGTTCGGAATCCGGCGCTTCGTCCGATCATCGAGCCCCAGACAGACGCTGATCAGCGCACCCTCCGCCAACAACACGTCACCCCGAAGCGCCCGGATCGCCGTCGTCATGCTGCTCTCTCCGAACCGCACGATCGCGGCCTCGGTCCGGAGCGGCTCCCCGAACTTCAGCGACTGATAATATTGGCACTCCGACTTCCGATAGACGAACATCACCCCCTCCTCATCCTCTAAGCTGCCATAGGGGACACCGACAGCTTCGAGGTAATAGGTCAGCGCCTCGTCAAAGTAGACCAGGTAGTTGGCGAAGAAGTTCGGGGAG
>JBCBLB010000809.1:0-4006 GCA_038520555.1 Myxococcota bacterium
ACCCAAGGGACAACAAGCCCACCAACAACATCGCGAAGGTGCGGACGAGGACCTGGGTATAGACCAGCCAGCCGTCGCTGAGGTCCCACCCCAGAAAGCCCAGCAGGCCCGCGACGCTGAGGCCCAGAAACGCGACCACGTCGATGCCTGCGACGAAGAAGACGCCAAGAGAGGGGAGCAGACGGGCGGCGACGACGATGCTCATAAAATACAGCATAAAGTAGGCGCTCTCTGGACCATCGGCCGTCGACAGCAGCCCGGTCACGAACACCACGTCGACGAACATCTGCGACCACAGAAACCAGGGCGCGGATTTATACCGGCGAACCATCGCTGCGGAGATACACATCACCAGACAGGCGACACCGGAGATGATGAACGGCGCCCACTGAACAGCGGGCAACCCGCGTGTCTCAAAGGTAGCGCTCACCAGCAGGCTCAAGGCCAGACAAAGCCGAACGAGAATATATATCTCAATCGGAGAGTCAATGAACTGTCGATTCGTGGCCGACTCAGCCACCGACGTTGGATGCCATCGAAAAGACCGGCATATACATCGCGATGACCACTCCGCCGATGACCACGCCGAGGAAGACCATGATCATGGGCTCAAGCATGCTGGTGAGTGATTCGATGGACTGATCGACCTCTTCTTCATAGAAGTCTGCGATTTTATTGAGCATCGTGTCCAACGCGCCTGTGCTTTCGCCGACATTGATCATCTGACCCACCATATCCGGAAAGACCTTCTCTTCCATCAGAGGCTCAGCGATGGTCCGCCCCTCCTGGATGCTGTTGCGAACCTTGATGATCGCGTTTTCCACGACCCGGTTGCCAGCGGTCCGGCTGCAGATATCAAGAGCGTCGAGGATCGGTACGCCTGATGAGATCATGGTACCCATGGTCCGGCAGAACCGTGCGACGCTGACCTTGGTGAGCGTATCCCCAAGCGCTGGCGCCCGGAGCAGAAGGCCATCAATGATCTCGCGGCCCTGGTCGTTATTGTAGGCGTATCGAACCCCGAAGAATGCAGCGATCATCACCCCAATGATGATCAGCACGTTGCTCTGCAGCCACTCCGACAGATCGATGACGAACTGAGTCGGTGCCGGTAACCCGCTGCCCATATCTGCGAACATGGTCTCAAACGACGGAACGACGAACAGCAGCAGCAGTGTCACGACGACCCCAGCAACGATGATCGTCAGGGTCGGATACATCATCGCGCCCACGACCTGACCGCGCAGCTTGTCCGCTTTCTCCAGATAGACCGCCAGTCGGTTCAGGATCGTGTCCAGGATCCCGCCGACCTCACCGGCGGCCACCATGTTTCGATACAGCGGATCGAAGGTGGACTCATAGGTCTGCAGGGCATCGGCGAAGGTCTTCCCGCTCTCCACCTGCTCTTTGATGTGCTGAATCTGTTCGCGAAAGGTCGGGTTCTGCGCCTGCTTCGCTTGAATCTCAAGGCACTGAATCAGCGGGAGCCCCGAGTCGATCATGGTGGCGAACTGTCGGGTAAACAGCACCAGGTCTTTGGTCTTCACCTTGGGCTTTAAGAACGACGGGGTCGGGATCTCAATATTGATGCCGGCCAGACCGCCGGAGCTCTTTACGATGGTCGGCGTGATGTTCCGGCGTCGAAGCTCTGCACGGGCGGCGGTCTCATTGTCGGCGACAATCTGACCCTTCCGGACCTCTCCGCTGGTCGCGCGACCTTCATATGCGAACGTAGCCATGGTCTTCCCCCCGATGATTCCGTAATTCAGTCTGCAACATCAGTCTGCAGCGGTCGCGCGAACGACCTCTTCGATCGACGTCGCCCCGTCCCGCAGCTTGTTCAGGGCGCTCATCCGAAGGGTCTTCATGCCCTGACGGACCGCCTCACGCTTCAATTCGAGCGTCGAGGCGCCGTTCAGGACAAACTCGCGCAGCTCTTCGGTCATGATCATGATCTCATAGACACCCACACGACCCTTATATCCTGTATTATTACAAACACGACAGCCCGCACCCCGCATGACCTGGAAGTCGTCCACCTGATCGGGGGGCACCCCCAGCTCCAGCAGCGCGGACCGGGGCACGTCTGCGGGCTCGCGGCACTCTTTACAGACCCGCCGCAGCAAGCGCTGTGCGCCGATGAGGTTGACCGACGAAGCCACCAAAAAGGGCTCGATGCCCATATTGAGCAGTCGACTGATCGAGGACGGCGCGTCGTTGGTGTGGAGCGTGCTGAGCACAAGGTGGCCGGTCAGCGCCGCCTTGACGCCGATCTCAGCGGTCTCAAAGTCTCGGATCTCGCCGACCATAATGACATCGGGGTCCTGCCGCAGAAAGCTTCGCAGGGCGCTGGCGAAGTTCAGGCCGATGTCTTCCTTCATCTGGACCTGATTGATTCCGAACAGGTTGAACTCGACGGGATCTTCGGCGGTACAGATGTTGGTGGTCGCCTTGTTGAGTTCACTGAGCGTCGAGTACAGGGTCGTGGTCTTGCCCGAGCCGGTCGGACCGGTGATGAGCACCATCCCGAAGGGCTTGTAGATCTGCTCGCGGAAGCCGACGAGGACGTCTTCTTCAAAGCCGAGCCGGGTCATGTCGAGCTGGAGGTTGCTCTTGTCGAGGAGCCGGAGGACGATCTTCTCGCCCCAGAGGACCGGGCAGACGCTGACGCGGAAGTCCATCTGCTTGTTTCGGCCCATCTTCATCCGGATCCGGCCGTCCTGCGGCAGCCGGCGCTCGGCGATGTCCAGGCTGCTCATGATCTTGATGCGTGAGGTGATGGCGCTCTTGAGCTTGACCGGGGGCTTCATGACTTCGTACAGGACGCCGTCGATGCGGTATCGGATGCGGAGCTGCTTCTCGTAGGGCTCGATATGGATATCGGAGGCGCTCTTCCGGATGGCGTCGAGGAGGATGAGGTTGACGAGCTTGACGACGGGGGCCTCATCGGCGGACTTCCGGAGGTCGAGCAGGTCGACCTCTTCCTCAAAATCATCGGTAAACTCGAAGTCCTCGTCGTCTTCCTCCTGGAAGTCGAGCATCATGTCTTCGAAGTTGATGTCCGAGGTGTAGTACTTCTCGATGGTCTCGGCGATGGCCTGCTCAGAGGCGACCACGACTTCGATCATATACTTGGTGATGAACTTGATGTCATCGATGGCGTAGATGTTCGAAGGGTCAGCCATGGCCACGATCAGGGTGTTGCCCGTCTTGTTGATGGGGATGACCTGATGGCGGGTGACGATCTCTTTGGGGATGAGCTTGAGGACATCGGGGTCGATCTCAAACTCAGAGAGGTTGATGCTCGGGACGCCATACTGCGAGGACAGGAAGGCGGTCAGCTCGTTCTCTTCGATATAGCCGAGGCGAGTCAGCTCATGGCCGAGGCGCCCGCCAGAAGAGCGCTGTGAGTTGATGGCGTTTTTCAGCTGAAGGGGGGTAATCAGCTGTTCTTTGACGAGGAGCTGACCGAGGCGGTCTTTTTTCCTGGCCATATTGCGCGATCCTTCCTGCAGGTGAGAGTCCCACGACATCGTAGCGGACGTCAGGGTGACAGTGGGGAAGCCTAACCCCTTTCCTCTCAGCCTCTTCTCTCACACGTCTACCGCGACCGGGTCAATGGACTGAACCCACCGTCATTATCGGTCGGATTTCCGAATACCTTACGCCATACCCACCAATCCCATCGGCCCCGGTCGTTCGGGGCGACGCCGTGGTGCTATTCCTCGCCCGGACGGCAGCCGACGAGTCGAATCCAGATCTGGTCCTCATCGACGCAGGTATGCAGCACCGCCAGCCGATTGTTGCCCACCCCCACACGGTGGCTGCCATGACGGCCCCTGGGATGCTGACCATCCACGAAACGACAGGTCTTCTGGATACAATCAATAATCTCCCTGAATTGGAAGGCGCGCATCGACAGCACCTCAAGTTGTGCGCCATCCATCAGATACATCACCCGCACCCGGCTGCCCTGACGCTCGAACAACACCTCATCGACCCCACG
>JBCBLB010000853.1:0-3629 GCA_038520555.1 Myxococcota bacterium
ATATCTGTCCTCGCCATCCGTTCTCCTGATCCTTCAGGAGTCAGATCTGTGCTTACGCTAATTCTGTGCATGTTTTTGGCTGAGATCCTTCATCAGCAGCGGGTAATTGGATTCAACCAGCGCCTTTGCTTCCCGAAGGCCGAGGTTGGCCAGGCTCCGGACGTGCTTGATCAAGAGGATCTTCCGCGGACCGATCGCGCGGAGCCTCACCCGATATCTGTTGTCCGAATTGGCGTATGTGGTGTCTTGTCGGTTTTGTTCCAGCTCTACCTCCGCGTCTGTGAGCACCTTCACCTCGGCTTCCAGCTTTTCCAGCTGGTCCCGGAACGTCTGAAGCGCCTGGGTAGACGATGTAGAGAGCAGGATTGCGCCCGTGGTTTCCGCGAGCTGCTTGGCTTCTTTGAGCCCCACTCCGGTCGTGTTGCGGATCGCCTTGATGACCTGGATTTTTCGGATGCCGTGCCTCACGAGCACGAGGTGGAGGGTCTCACCATCCCGGACGTCGGGAATCGGCGCGCTCTCTCGCGTAAGGAGTCCGGTAACTTCGACCTGCCCGCCTGCTTCCTGGATGCTGTCCCGAAGCTGGAGGGCGTCTCGCTCAGAGTTGGTCTGGAGCAGAATCTGGCCCGGCGTCTCGGAGTATCGCTTCGCCACCAGCAGCGAGAGGCCCAGGGCTCTGCGAATCGCTTTGATCACCGCGATTTTACGGCTCCCATGATCATGGAGGATGACGCAGACCGTTCCCGCCACCGTGCTTGAAGCCAGGCTTGTTCGAGGCTTCGCGGTCGGGGGCGAGGGAGGGGCCTTTTCTACCGGTTCTGGGGACGGCTGCGGGGATGAAGACGAAATATTCGCTTCGCCGGGGAGCAGGCAAGACAGCTCAGCGATCGAGCGGCGCGCAAGTTTCTGAAGAATCTCTTCTTTGGTGGCCATCAACGCTCCTATATCTCCGGCGGGCATTATATGCTCACGCCAAGGGGCAACAATGGGAGAGCCCAACAGGACCTTGTCGGATTCAGGAGTTTCGCCATGCCGCTCGATCAGACCCCCTATCTGGTGCTCCTCGATGGGCTTCGGAACGACGATGCGCGCTTCAAGGCGCGTCTCTCTGAATGTCGAGAGGAATACTGGCAGCGCCTCTCCGCACTCACAGGAGATGATCTCGTCGCTGTCGATCCGGATGTGATCGACGATGTCGCCTATACGATGCTCGATTTCTTCCGCATCGAGATGAGCGAGGATCACTGCCGCGCATTCCTGGCACTTCACCCCGCAATTGTAGAAGAGATCCAGACGATGGGCTCGTCGTTTCACGACACCGCCATCCGAGACATGATCTCGGTTGCGCTGTGGATGAGCTTCCTCGGCGTGTCTCCGCCGCTCAATGGACACCGCCTCACGGATGCACAGTTTGATGACCTCGATACGCTGCTGCGCCAGCAGATCCAGGAGGTGATGTCCAGATCGTGACCTGGCTGTGAACGCCCGACGGCAATCATCGAAGACATCAGCGATCGCATCAATTCTTTCTTCAGAACCGTCAGCGCAGACGCCCTCCCTCCGGGGGCGCTGTTTGTGCTCATCGCCTGGGACGTGGCGGTGGGTCCACAGCGCATCGCCGCCATCTCGTTCACTGATTTCTTAGAACAGTTTCGACGCAATCTCTCCAGCGGAGACATGTACTTCGACAAAGACGACGGCTTCATCCTGGATGAAGGACAGCCCGGTCGGAACGCAGATTGAAGATGAGAGCCGCCAGAACACATGCGGGCAGGCCGCACACGCGAGACCGCTCAACCCATCAGCCTCTCAGCACAGGGGGGGTCACCAACCGCCATCGCGTATACTGCCCATATGCAAACTCGGATAATGCTGGTGTTGCTCATGGTTTTCCCCCAAACGGGCTGCACGGACATCTCAGAGGCTGAACAGATCCTTCGACAGAAGGGGTATACAACCATCACTTTCTCTCGCAAACTGGATGGCAGCCTCAAATTTGAAGGGCGCAAGGGGGCCCAGCAATGCTCGGGCACGATCCGGATTCAGGAATACCAGTTTGGCTGCCAGTCCAGGCGGCGTCAAAAGATAACGGAGTCCTGTTGGCACTGATTCGCGTGGGTGAACAATGGACCGCTGCGATCAGCCTGGGGTGACCGCATCCTCTGCGCAGAGCGCATGCAGCGTGGCATACACATCGGGATGGTTCTGGAGTTCGTGGTGCAGGATCCCGCCAAAGCGGTGATAGCTGCCCTGTGCCGAACCTGACGCGCTGGGAAGCGGGACGAGCAGGTCCCCGAAGATCTGGCCGAACAGGTGTTCTGGATCCGCAGTCATCGTCGAGGCGACGAAGCAGTGCTGTGCGTGGGGGATGGGGAGTCGATCTGTGGGGAATGCGCCGTTCTGGAGGTCTTTGACGCTCTGTGAGCGGTTATCGAGGATCCGCGAGATGATCCGGGTCGCTGGATGCGGGATCTGGCCGAAGATTCGCGTCACCCCTTCCCCGAACCGGGCGAGCGGCGCGCCACGGTGAGGCGTTCCCAGGTACACGACACGGCGCACCTGTTGTGGCCAGCGAAGGCCCTGCGCATCGGCGTGGTGGCCTGCGCTTCGGAGCACCAGCCCGCCGAGGCTGTGGCCGACCAGCACGACCTGTTCGACCGGCGCATCTGTGAGCACAGCATCGAGCAACGCCGCCAGCGCTGCGCCGTTTTCTTCGATCGCCACGCCGGTGTTGTAGCGAACATAGATCGGCTGGTGCCCAAGGTCTGCGTGCAATTGGGTGCCGAAGCTGACGGTGGGATCGCCATAAAACCGCTCAGCGCCCAGAAACCACGACCACTCGGTGGTCGCGAGCCCATGGACGAAGATGGCGATCCGAGGGGCTGCGTTGGCGAGGGCGCCGGGCGCATCAGCGCGCGTGACATACCGATCACCGATACGGAGCGCCATTTCGACGGCCAGCCGGTTGTCTTCGCGCTCCAGGTAATCACCGACAGAGGCATTGAGCGCCCCAAGAGCGGCATCCCCCAGCAACGCAGCGCCGCCCGCGTCCGAGCGCAGGATCACCGGCGTTGGGGTCGTCGGGGGCTCCCCAACCGAGAGATCGAGCGCGACGTCGGTCACCCCTTCCACCATGCGGTTCACCACGCAGATCGTATCGAGCACACCGCGGGTTGTCGCCATTCGCGCGTGCTCGATCGCGCCCACTGTTTCGCGGAGACCCGGCACAGGGTCGGTTGCATGTCGCACCGCCGACGAGGCGGAGCAGTGCCCCACCCACACCAGCTCGGTCGTCGCGTCGACGGCGTCGTGAACCAGCGCCTTCAGCCCTCGCAGCCGTCGTATCATTCGTTCTCCCTGTCGCTGTGGGAGGGTAAGCGGTCTGCGAGGCCCCGACCAATCCGATGATTGAACCATGACACGCCCATCAAAGACGAAAGCCGGCCTACTCGGGCCGGGTGGCGTCAGGGCCGTGCCCGGAGGGTTCGTAGTCGGGATCGCTGACAAGCACGAACTTATCGCAGGCCACACCGTCTTCTCTCATCCCGAACTGAATCAGATGAACGCCCGGTGTTTCCACTTCGAGCCAGACATTCGCGTCTCGCCGGGACACCCCGTTGCCTGCGGAC
>JBCBLB010000138.1:0-16260 GCA_038520555.1 Myxococcota bacterium
AACCCCAGCGGCTGCGCAGCATCGGGCGCGGTGAAGCCAACCCGATCGATGCGAACGATAACGAGCAGGCGTGGGCAAAAAACCGGCGTGTAACCTTTGTGGTGGATGGACTTGATGAAGCACACCAGCCCGAGTAGGGGCATCGCTGACGCCCTCCACGAGAAAACGAGGCCCCCACATCAATGACATCGCGAACAGGCCAGCCAACCCTGGCCCCGAGGATGCCGTCGGTCGCCGCCCACACCTCGGCCATGCGCGCCCTCTACCGAGGGGATCCTATATGAGGGCCTTCACAGCGATTTTGACCCCATCATAGAGGGTGTTGGGGACGACGCCGATGCCGAGGGGCTCTGTGGCCATCTTGTCGACGTTGACGGCGGCCCGCCACCACTCCCGGTACTTGTAGAATTTCTTGTACTTGGAGAGGGCGTCGATGCCCATGAGGTTCTCCTTGTAGGTCTTGATGACGCGGTGGGCGTCGTTGGCGAACCTGGAGCCCTCGGGGATCTTCGACGAGTACAGGTCGATGATGTTGTCGATGGTCTCTGAGATGGCCGTTTCGAGAGCCTGCGCCTTGGTGTCATCGACGACCGGCGATGCCTTCAGGGCCTGCGCGTCGGCCAGCCCGTCGAGGAGGAGTCCGTGCATCTCCTTGAGCTTCTCGCGGACAATCTGGAGCCGGTTGACGAACTGGGTGTGAGCGCGCTCTGCGGAGCTGATGGTCGTGAGGAACATTCCGGAGATGCTGCTGGGGATCTTGAGCTCGGAGAGGATGGCCTGGGTCGCCTCGCTGCCGGATGCGGCGAAGTCGTTGAGCTTCTGTGTGGTCTCATCGATTCGGCCCTCGAGGTTCTCGATGTGGCCCTGGAGTTCTTCCTGGATGGCGATGGTTGCGCGGAAGTGGTCATAGATCTCTTTTCCGAGCTTTGAGATGGCCATGGCGCCGGAGTACCATGCGAAGCCGTCGGCCCCGGCGGACAGGACCAGGCTGGAGATGGCGGCCCCCAGGGCGAGCGATCCGAGGACCAGGGTCCGCTTGAAGCTGTACTTGTACTTCTCTCGGGTGGCCCGATCGGTGATGACCGCGGCGATCTTGTTCTCAGCGGCCTCGATTCCAGCCGTCTCGGCTTCGAGGGCCTTGATGCGGATCTGGGCGTTGGCCTGCCGGATCTTCTCCTGGAGGGAGATCACCCTGGGCTTCAGCTCGTCGGCGGCGGCTTCGAGCTCTTCGCGGGTCGGTGAGGTCGAGATGCGTGTCGAGAACGCGGCATCGATCTCGTTATCGAGGGGGATGATGATGTTGTCGACGATGTCCTGTCGGACCCTGAGGACCGCGTCCCGTGCGGCATCAGAGAGCTCTTCGCCCTCGAAGGAGTCGAGCATCTCGTTGGGTGCGACGATCCGGACGATGATCTGGAGGTTGCTTCCAGACAGCCACTTTCGGACGTTGCCGGCTTCGATGATGGTGGTGTCGACGAGGTTAAGGGTCGTATACGGCGAGTCGGACGCGTCGGTCTCGAACTCGCTGCGGGCGCCGTCGAGGAGCTTGGTGATCTTGCCCTGGAGTTCTTTGACGTGGGCGGCGGCGGTGTTGGGGTTGTCTTCGCCTTCGGCCTCCAGCTCGATGAGCTTGTCGACGTTCTTGGCGAGGTCCCCGTCGAAGAGCTGCCAGCGCAGGTCCTGCTGGCCGCCGGTCGTTCGCCACCGGTCGATGAGGAGTTGGAGGTCGATGAGGTCGCTTCGGGCCTTCTCGACGCGCTGGCGCAGCACCTCTCGCCGCTGAACGACGCTTGAGAAGATCCGGGTGAACCGGTCTAAGGTAACGGACATTGTTCCTCCGGTGGTGGATCAGAGCTTGCCGCTGAGCGCGGTGAGGGATGGGGAGAGCGCCGCGTTGACGCCGACGGTGATCTTGAAGGGGTTGCCGTCGATGGCGACGACCTCATCGGTGGTGAGCAGCGAGGTGAAGTCGGCGACGATGGTCTTGAGGGTGGCCCGGGCGGCGTTGAGGTCGCCGGGCGAGGCGGCGAGGGCGACCAGGTTTCCGCTGATGGGGTTGAGGACGTCGTTGAGGGCGTGGGTGCCGATCTTGATCAGGACCTCGCTGTCTGATGACTGGAGGTGGCTGGCCAGGGCGTTGATCTTGCCCTCGACGGACTGGACGGCGGTCTTGAGATCGCCCAGGTCATCGAACCACTCGGGGAGGTCAACGTCCTGTCCGGCGAGCTTCGCCAGCGCTTCGAGCGCAGCGGTCGCTTCATCCAGGGCCGAGTCGAGCTGCTGAAAGTCTTTGTGAATCTGAAGTGGCATTGAAGCTCCTTACAGCTGAGTCTGGAGGTTCTGGATCTGGACCCTGTAGTCGCGGAGCGCGTTCTGGTGTCCGCGAAGCCTGCCGACCTCGGCGGCGGCGAAGGCGACCTGCTGCTCTGGGGACATGGAGAGGACCCGCTTATGGCTCTCCGCGATCTCGTCGCGGGTCTTGGTGATCTGGCGCTCAAGGATCTGGACCGCGTTGGTGATCGCAGCCTCAAGGAGGCGGATGCTTTGCGCGTCGAGGGGCGCGCCGATCTCGGGGAACGGATCGCTGCCCACATAGGTCTGCTCGGCCAGCTCGTAGCGGGCCTCCTGGACGGCCTGGGCGGCTTCTTCGGAGAGCGGGCGGGGGCCGCTCTCCAGCTCCGCGATCTTCTGGAGCTTCTCCTGGAGGATCTCCTCCATCTCCTCGTCGGCGTCCAAAAAGGCCGCATCCAGAGCCTTGATGCCCGCCTCGGCTTCGGCGGTGAAGGCCTGCAGCTCCTCTTCGTTCATCTCGAGGTCTGCAGCGATGGCCTGCTGTTCTTCTTCGCTCAGGGCCGCGGTGTCCAGCTCTGGAGCCTCATCGGTGGCGCCCTTCGCGACGAAGGCCGCGGCTTTGAGGAACCGCAGCCCGTCGAGGGTGCTGAGGTTGGTCTTGAAGGCCTTCTTCAGCAGTCCCTTGTCGGCGTTGCCGCCGTGGAGCTCGAAGATCGGTGCGCTGGATTTGCCGACCAGCTTCCCCCGGGCGAACTTGGCGTTGGGGATGGCTTTTCGGAGCTTCTTGCCTTCTGAGGCCACCTTGGAGGCCGCCGGGTCGTTGTCGCCGCCTTTGGCGGTCCGAACCACGAGGGCCGCGTTCGCCGCGGACTTGTCCCCGGCGAAGTAGAAGTAGCCCTGGATTTTCCCGTTGCCCTTGATGATTTGCTTCAAGGCTGTCACGGTCTTCTTGTCTGGTTTCAGGTCTGTAGCCATGACCCTCTCCTACTTGAGGTTGAGCGACGCCCAGGCCGCCGGGTTTTTTTGACGATCGACGATTTCACCGTTTTCATCACGCTGAACCAGTCGTGCGCCGTTGAGTCGGGCGAGTTCAGGCCATGCCGTGATGTTCGCGCTCACCCAGGCGGCGAGGGTCGCCACGAAGTCGGGGTGCGCCTGGCGGGTCCGGAACTCCGGCCAGCCCTTCGGCGAGCGGAGCAGCTTGCCACGGCTGAACGTGCCCGCCCCGGCCGCAGCCTTCGCCGCGACGCGCAGCGCGGTGGAGTCGGTGTCCAGCAGCAAAAGCGGCGACCCATCGGCGCCTGCATCGGTGAACCAGTAGAGCACCGCGGTCTCTTCGGTCAGCTCCTGGAGGGCCGCGGACTGCCGGCTGAGGTCGGGCCCCGCCGACACCAACGGCGCCATGGTCAACGCCCCCCCCTCACCCATCTGAAGCAGCCGGGCGCTCCCCAGCGCCGGGATCTGCTGCTGAAGACGGGCGAGCGTCTGGGGTCCATCGCCCAGCGGCTGCGTGGTGACCAGCAGCATCTGCTCCCCCTGGATGCGGAGGATGCCGCGAAGCGCCGGCCCCGACCCATCGATGCGACGCCGGAGGAGCTGGACCTTCTGGGCGAACGCGCTCCCGTCTGCGTCCCGCTTCTGCGAGCCCAGCAGGAGGAACGGCTGGCCACCGGGGCCGTGGCTGCTCATCCAGAACCAGTAACTCCGCCCGGGGCGGAGTTTTTCGATCAGCGAAGCGGTCTCGGCCAGCGTCCCTGGAACGACCGGATCAGGCAGGGCAGACCAGAGGGCCTCTTCCTCGAACCGATCGACGACGACGCCAGCAGCGTCAATCTGAATCAAGCGGGCGTTCTTCAGACGCGCCAGCCCAGGGTATGTGGGGGCGTGTCGGGCGGTCCATCCCGCCAGCATCGGCAGGTGGTGGGGCAGAAGGCCGTTGCTCCCCAACTGAAGCCGTCCCGATTCGTTGACAAACGCCACGCCCATCACCGCACGCGTCCCGATGGGAAGGTCCATCTGGCCAGCCATCTCCTGAAGATGCGATGAGCGCGGGTCGGACTGAAACGATGTCACCAGAAGCTGGGGAAACATCGGTTCGAGGTCCGGACAGAACCAGAACCACGCTCTCTCACCGGATTGAAGGGTCGCCAATTGCTCTGCGACCCCAGATATACGGGGGTATTCCATTCATCCTCCTAAACAACAGCGCGAGTGTACTCCCGCCGAAGGGTTGCGATCACTTTCTCTCGATTACAAGACACCCAAGGGGACCCCAGATGGCAACCCACCCCCTGTGTCAGCTTCATGACGATAAAAAGTCACCTTCACAGCCTACGAAAACTCAATGACCCGCTCGCCCGATCCAGGATTCTTCGGATCTCCTGAGCAGGCGTCCCCGCGCCGAGGTCGTCTTTGGGCTCCGACCAGCGCAGTCTGATGATGACGCGGTGGCTGGAAATCGCCGAACAATTCATCCGCTCTGCCCGACACTCTGACGAGAGGATGGCGGCAGCCACAGGCTTCGGGGTTGGCGAAGCAGCCCGATCCTGTACCCTACATGGCGAAAATCTCCCCCCACTCCTGTCTGTGTCAAAGGCGATGCTGAGTCCCTCTCCGCAGCTTCTCGGTGAAGACCATCTTCCGAGCACCTTCTTCATACAGGGCATGGCGGAGAGCGTCGATGAGCACCGATCGCGGATCGAGGCGCTGTTGTTGGCGGATCTGACCCCCGCCTTGGAGCTTCGGGTGCTCCACCACGTGGTCCTGGGACGCTGCCGCAACCGGGACGTCGACGGAGCGCGCCGCATGATCCCCCGAATCCGCGCGAACCCCCTGTCACAGGCGCGCGCGGCGGTGCTGATCGCGGAAGGCTTCATCGCCTTCTTTGATGGTGACCCGATGGCGGGCATCGCATCGCTGGAGCGGGCCCTACAGATCGTGGAAGCCAACGGCGATGAGCAAGAGATCTACCATCTCCGGTTCAACCTCGCGCGGGCGAAGGAGCGGACACACCCCAAACAGAGCCGCGCAGTCTTCGAGTCGATCGTCGCGCTCCCTGCCGGGGTGATCACCGAGAGCCTTCGCGGAAACGCCTGCAACAGTCTGGGGGCTCTGCTGGCCGAGGACGATGAGACGGCCGCCGGGCTGACCTACTCCCGTCTGGCGGTTCGGATCCGCCGCGACCTCGGAGACCGCCGCGGGATGTCGGTCTCCCTGGGGAACCTGGGCTACACGTTGGAACAGATGGAAGACTACACCGGGGCGATGGCGGCGTTCAACGAGTCCGCTGAGCTGTGCCTGGCGATGCAGAAGACGGACCGGGCGATCGAGATGGGGGTCGCCCGTGCACGCGTGCTCCGGCTCATCGGGCAACCCGATGAAGCCACACAGGAACTCGATCGCGCACGCGCGATGATGACTCCCACAACCCCCTGGCGCAATGAGCTGGCGTTGGAGTCCGCCTCACAGATGTTCACGCGACAGCGGTGGGGGGCGCTCCGCGACCAGCTTGCCGAGATCCGGCAACAAGACCTGTCTCCACAGCAAGCCACCGCGGCGAAGCTGCTGATGGCACGCTTCGCGCTGGCCGAGGCGCGCTTCGACGACGCACACACACACCTCGACGCGGCACGTGAGACCATCCAGGGGGCGCGCCCGATCTACCAGCGGCTCGGCCAGCTGGACATCGCACGGATGGCGGTGCGGTTGCCATTGGCGCAAGGTGATGTGGCGCTGGCCCGTCAACGGCTGGCCGAGGCATGGCCGCAGCCCGAAGGCGCCGCGCTCCGCGATCAGCTCGCCTACCATGCCCTGGCGCTCGAAGTCTGTGAAGCGGACGGCGACCTCAACGGCGCCCTTCAGGCGATGCGGACGGTGCGGGCGCTGGAACAGCAGCAGGCCCGGCTGGGGTATGACGCCCACATCGCTGCGTTGGAGGTCGAACATCGGCTGACCCGCTCACAGCTGGAAGCCAGCGAGGCGAAGCAGCGGGCCGCGCGGTTGGAGCGCGAGCGAGAGCAGCTCACCGGCCTGATGCAGGCGCGCCAGGAGGCCTTGGAATTCGTCGCCCATGACATCCAGAACCCCCTCCAGGTTGTGGTCAGCAGCCTGGAGTTGCTCCGGATAAAGTGGCCCCACACCACACAAGACCCCCTGATCGACCAAGCGCTCCACAACAGCTTCCGCATCCGCGAGATGGTCCGCTCGCTGTTGCGCTCAATCCAGATCGAAACCCTTGAGGGGCCGCTGATCCCCAAAGCGGTGAACCTTGCCGACGAGCTGCTCCAGATGTGGCGCACATACCGCCTCGTCGCAGAGCAAAAGGGCGTCATCATGCGCCGCCCGCCCCCACACGGTCCCCGTGTCTGGACACACCGAGCCGCGCTGCTCAAGATCCTGGACAACCTCATCAGCAACGCGATCAAGTTCACCCCGCCGGGCGGCGCGGTCTGGCTGGAGGTGAAAACCGAACCTCAGCAGGCTGTGATCCGGGTCTGTGATCAGGGCCCCGGCATCAGCGACACCGATCGACATCGGCTCTTCCATCGGTTCGCCCGCCTGTCTGCGCGCCCGACGGCCGGCGAACCCTCTGCTGGGCTCGGCCTCCATATCGCCGCCACCCTCGCCGCGCGGATCGGCGCCTCCCTCCAATGCGACAACGTCGAGGAAGGCGCCACATTCTCCCTCGGCCTCCCCATCGATCCACACCACACCACACCGGACGCTTAGACCGGCGACGACGACGAAGTAGACGGAACCAACGACGGGGAAGACGACGACACCGACTTCAGAAAACCCTCAGCGACCTGGGACCGGGGCTTTACGGCACGCTCATCCTCTCGCCAGGAACAGTCCCCATCGCGCTTGAAGCCACGCCCAGGCGAGCCGGTTTCTTTCAGCGTGCGGCGCATCTGGGCCCTGAGGATTGGGGATCTCATCGATGGCATCGCGTCCCCTTGGGTGTGCCGGGGAGAGCTTGACGAGCGGCGTCGCCGACATCCGGAGGGCAGGCCGGGTCCGGGTCACGAGCCCGACGCCCTCGACGGCTTCTTGAAACACCGTGCCGCGTGCGCGGTGTGTGGGGTCGGTGAGCGCCTTCCTCGCGGACCGCCAGGGCATGATGACTGCGTCCCGCCCTGCGAACCGGTTCTGCCAGGTGTGAACGCTCTCGAACCGCAACGCCTCCTGGATGGCATCGGCGTCACCGACCTGATCGGGGAACCCATCCACACCATCAAGCGCGCCGGGCGCCGCTTCCAGGAAACACCACCCATCGCGCGCGCGGTAGAACCGTCGGTGCGATCCCTGTCCCATCTCGCCTTTGTCCGGAGGCCTCGGCGCGCCGGTCCACAGGTACGGCGCCTGCAAGAGTGTGGCGGTGCCGGCCAGGGCGGTCTCAACCCGCTGTCCGCCGCCGCCGCGGGCACGATGAACCAGCGCGAGGAGCACACCGAACGCGCCAGATAACCCAGTGGCAAAGTCATTGATGGGCAGCGGCATCAACCCATCGTGCTGTCGCATGATCCCGGACGCGGCCTGCGCGGTCTGCTCCCATCCGGGCCGATCGCCCCACGGCCCGCGGCTGCCATAGGCAGACATGGAGAGCACAACCGCGTCTTCGCCGAGCCCCTGGCTCAGCCCCATCCGCTCCGCGACGCCGGGCCGAAAGTTCTCGACGAGGACATCCACCGCGCGGTCCTTGAGGATCTTTGCGAAGGTGTCTTTGCCTTGCTCAGCGGAAAGATCCAGGAACGTCGATTGTTTTCCAGCGTTATACGCGACGTGGAAGGGCTCGACCCAGGCGACGTTGAGGGTGGGGTTTTCAATGCGAAGGACGGTGGCGCCCAGCTCTGCGAGGGTCCGCGCGGCGGTGGGTCCGGCGATGACCTGCGTGACGTCGACGACGGAGATCCCCGCGAGGGGCGGCTCGGTGACGGCGGGCTTCAGCGGCACATGCCACGGTGAGGTCCCTCTCCAGAGGAACGCGTGCTCATCGGGTGCTGGCCGGGCTTGTCCAGGGGTCTTCTGGAGCTGAACATGAACGCCGGGCTGCCGGATCCCATCCACCTCAACGAGGAGCCCAGCAGCGAGGGGATGGGGATGGGCGAGCCACTCTTCATCGGAGCGCACGACGACCGCGCACACCCCCGCTGCGGAGAGCACGGCTTCCCACTCGGCGGCGGTCTTGGTCTGAAACACGTCAGAGAACGCCTGAACGATCCGCCGGGCCATTGTGGGTGAGGCGACTGCAGAGGGATCGTCGCGGGTCTGTGCGTCGAGGTCCAGCCCGGTCATGGCGTCGGCGTGAGCTCCTTTCAGGATCTCGATCAGCCGGGCGGCGTGCTTCGGCATCCCAGCGTGGACGAAGACCTCGCGGCCGTCGGCGCCGCTCCAGGCGCGAATGAACGGCGAGGCGGCCCACTGGACGGGAGACCACCGGGTGGGCGACCGGACAGAGAGGAGGGCGGTGAGTTCGTGGACCGAGAGGACGGCGTCTTCCTGCGCAATGAAGAGGTCCTGCCCACGTCCATCGCGCTGTCGAGCGAGGAGCGCCGCCGCGACGCCGACCGCCGCGTACAGGGCCGTGACGGTCGAGGCGAGGGCCAGCGGCGAGTAGTCGGGCTTGCGAGAGAGGGGCGCCGCATACCCGCCGCCAGCGGCGGCGGCGGGTCCATCGAAGCCCACGAGATCATACCGCCCCCGGGAGACGGGGGTTCGAACCCGGATGGCGGTGGCGGGCAGCGCGGGCGCCCAGCCGCCAGCGGGCAGATCATCGATGACGACGTCAGCACGATCGGCGAGGGACTGAAGCCGGCGCTGATCATCCGCAGACGCGAGGTCCATGGCACGCGCGGGTCGGCCACGCAGCCAGACCGGCCCGGCAGACCGCGTCGGTCCCCCGAGGTCGATCCGGAGCACATCGGCGCCGTGGTCGGCGAGCAACATCCCCAGCTGCACACCAGCCGCTGAGCGGCTCAGTTCCAGGACCCGCAACCCATCAAGCGCCCCCATCCCCACATCCCTGGTCTGAAATTGCGCAGCTGTTTTATCTGGATGACGGCTGGACATCGACGGTTATCTTCGGGGGCATGACTGAGAAGAAAGGACACGCCACTGGCGGCAGCGGTCGCCGTCAGAGATTGCTCTACGACCCCAACATTCCGACGCCGACGCATGCCGAGCGGGCGCGGACCCTGTCCGCCGCGGTGGGTCATGCGACCCTGTCGACGCTGACGGCACAACCGGCGGGTCATCCGTATGGATCACTGGTCTTGTTCGCCTTGCATGAGGGCGCGCCGGTCTTTTTGATCAGCACCCTGGCCGAGCACACCCAGAACCTGCAGTCCGATCCGCGGTGCTCGCTGCTGATCGCAGAGGGCGGGGACAACCCGCTGGCGATGGGACGGGTGACGCTGGTGGGGCAGGCGGAGCGGCTGCCCGATCCAATAGCCGCCCGCGAGACCTTCTTATCGCGACACCCGTCGGCATCGTTCTATGCGGACTTCGGGGACTTCAGCTTCTGGCAGATGTCGGTGGCGTCGGCCCGGTATATCGGCGGGTTTGGGCGGATGTCCTGGGTGGAGGGGGAACAATGGATCGCGGCGAGCCCCGATCCCATCGCCCCAGGCGCCGAAGGCATCATCTCGCATATGAACGAAGACCATGTTGACGCGATGCAGCTGATGGTCGCCGCATTCAGCGAGGCGGGCATGGTCGACGATGTGACGATGACTGGCGTCGACCGCTACGGCTTTGAGATGTCTGCGGTGACGGCGGACGGCCCCAGACCGATCCGGGTGGCGTTTGATGAGCCGGTGTCGACGTCGATGTCGGTGCGCAAGGCGATGGTGGCGCTGGTCAAGCGCGCACGGGCCCAGCAAACCGACTGAGCCGGAAGTCGGCAGGCCAGCGGGTGTCCGCATCCCAGCGGGCGCCGCCGAGCTGGACGCCCGTGAGGTTGGCACCGGTGAGGTCCGCGCCGATGAGGTCAGCACCACGCAGGTCCGCGTTGGACAGATCCACGTCACGCAAGTCCGCCTTCCACAGCTCAGCCTGTGGCAGCGACGCTCCAGACAGATCGCAACCGACCAGCGACGCGCTCACCAGGATACACTCATTGAGATGCGCGTCCCGTAGGCAGGCGCCATGCATCTGTACGTTGGTCATCTGCGCACGGATGAGAAACGCATCTCGCAGGCAGGCGCCATGCATCTGTACATTGGTCATCCGCGTTTGGATCAGCCGCGCGCGTCGCAGGTTGACCCGATCCAGTACCGCATGAGACAGATTGGCCTTAGAGAGCATCGCGCCTTGCAGATCGGCATCAGAGAGGTCCGCCTGAACCAACTGGGCGTTGATGAGCCGGCTCCACCGCAAAATCGCGCCACGAAGGGTCATCTGGTTCAACGACGTGTTACTCAGGTCCAACCCGCGGGACAAACCGGGGAGGATCTGCAACAATTCCAGGCCCTGCGCGATCTGCTCGGGATCACATTGCTGAAACAGCGTCTTGAGGGAAACCTGGACGTCCACCCCATGATGTTAGCTGAGCCTGCGCGCTCCTGTCGCGTCATCGTCGCCCATAATCATCGATTATGGCGATGAAACCGAGACGCTTGGAACGATATGCCCCTGCTCAGGCGGGGCGCTGCTGAAGCCCAACCGTCGAGCGTCCGAGCCACCATCCAGACAGCGCCGTCTGCAGCGCGACCAGGGGCAGCCCCAGCGGGAACGTGATCGCCAGGGCGGCGGGCAGGCTCACCTCCACCCCAACCACCAGCAGCGCGGCCAACACGCCGACCTCAACCCCGGTCATCACCTGGGCGAACACATACGACTTCAACCACCGCGAAGCGAGCTGGTACACGCACGTCCTCCGATTCAACGAAACAAGCAGGGGGCGCGTTTCGCTGTATTGCTCTCACTATCCATCGTATCGGACCCCCTATCGGGGCACTTTATGCCGTCCTGATCGGTGACTTTTCATCCCAGGATTTTTTCGGTCTCCCGGGAGAGGGCGACATCGATCTCCAGGAGGGTCTGGTGTGGACTCGATAAAAACCTGTCCAACCCTGCGCGATTTTTTTCATCCACCACCAACCGCCGCGCCGCCACTGCAGGCCACCCCGGCCGCAGCCGCACGACGCTTAGCCAGGGCGCCTTCGACGTTTTCAGCAGCCGCGAACACACCGCGTCTTCCCGATGGCCTCCCACCGCCTGGGCGCGCAAGACTGCGGCGAGGGTCAGCGCCTGCCACCCCGCCACCTGACGAACCGCCTCTTCTGCAGGTCGCGGAAGAGGCGATCCGGCTCCAGCTCCAGTTCCATCACCGCAGAGCGCCTGGAACCCGGCAGCGATCATCGCGGCAGGTCCGGCGCAGACCTGTGTCTGGCCAACCAACCATCCCTCCCGCGATAGCCAGCGTTGAAACTCTTCTGGCGTCGCCAGCGCCGACAGGGGCGTCTCCGCAGCCGCGGCCTCGGCGAGGATCAGGAAGGTGAGCAGCTGATGGAAGCCGATACAGGTCTTGTACATCGCCGACCAGGCGACGGGTACTGGACAGCCAGCGGGCGTCATCATCGGCGCCATCGTCGCCGCCAACGTCACCATCCAGGCCTGCCGCACCGTGGCGTTCGGCGTCGCCCAGTCACACAGGGTCGTCCGGATCGTCGGCCAGTTCACCCTCACCTGGCGAAGCGCTGCAGCGTTCATGACCTGACCTTGCCGCTCATCCCGATACGGACAGGGTCGCTCATCCCGGGGCGACACGGCGTACGCATCCGGTGACGCATGCTCGCCGAGCGGCCGGCCGTCCTCATCCAGCCGATCGTTGACCGTGTGCCAGGCGACGTCCGCCCAGAATAACGATGTTCCAGATAACGATGGTGTTGTGTTCAACGCTCCGCCGGCCCGATCGGGAGGCGTTCATCGGCGAGGCGCACATACCCTTCTTGCGTCGGAACATACAGCTCAAACGCGAGATGTGCACCTTCGGGCGCCACACCACCCGGCCAGGGGATCTTCATCCGAGCCAGCGAAACCGCGCCCTGTGTCGGGATGGTCACCCAATGGGTTCGCACAGAGCGCGGGATCGGCTCGCCGGGCTTCCGGCCATGCAGATCGGTGTAGTGCTCCGCCGAGAATTCCAGCGGGCGGCGTGTATTGTCCACCAACAGGTCGAGCCGAACCTTGACCCGGGGGCCGCCGTTGTACCGCCCGACCAACCGACCGCCGAACGCCGACTGGACCTCTACCGGCTTTCGGCCCGGGTTATACACTGCGATATCCACCATCAGGTGGGCATCTTTCACATGTGCAGTCAGCCGCGGCTCCAGGTCGTCCCGGACCGCAAACGCGCGGCTTGGGGCAAGGCTGAAGGCCGCGGTGCCCAGCAGGCTGAGGCGGGTGAAGGTGCGTCGGGATGGGGGTTTGGACATCGCTTACCTCGATAAGACCGAAGAATGCAGAGGATACACCCCCGCCAACCCCAGCGGCGTCAGGAATTGTCCGTCAGGGTTGGTGAAGGCGGGCGGAGATCGGCTAGATTGAGAGTGTAGGGCAACACATTGCCCGTTTACCTTGTACAGGAGTGGCCATGAAGAAGCCCGGACCTTCCGGCTCACCGGCGCCCATCCTCGCATCGGGGGGGGATCCAGCCCCCCGGTTCTCGGATACCCAGTCCCTGCTCGCCTACGGCGTCAAGCTTGGCGTCGCCAAGGCGGCCCAGGAACAGGCGATCAACCAGCTCAAGAAGCGCTTCCCCGATCAGGCAGAGATGCTCGACAACCCGGCGTTCCTCGCCGGCATGAAGATGGCCCTGCCCCTCATCGGCATTCAGCTCGCACAGCAGCTCCGCAACGAGCAGGTCTCCGCTCAGGTCCGCGACGCCAGCCAGGGCATGCTGCTCATCAACACCATCGACACCACCGCCGACGTCGCCGGCCACCTCGCCGATCAGTTCGTCGAGATGGGAAGCTTCCTGCTCGGCTTGTATGGCATCGACCCGGAGACCGCCAAGGACTCCGCCCGTCAGATCGTTGAAGACTTCGGCGTCGACCTGGACACCTTCTCTCGGACCGCCGCCCCGGCCGATCAGGCCGGCAACGACTGAGCATCTGGTACATGCTCAGATCTGGTACACTTTCGGTCTTGAGTGTGCGGATTCAGTCACAGACGTCTGCGACCCCGTCACCATCTGAGTCCCGCTGGTCCTGTCGCCATGCGCCAAACGGGTCAAGGCTGAGGGCGTAGTCGCTGAGGTTGTTGCCTTCGGTGTCTCGCAGCCGGACCGTATATCCCCAGCCGCCGCCCTGGTCGCGGATCCTCAAGGCGAGCCGGTTCCAGCCTGGCTGCACCGTCACCGTCGCCGAGAACTGATCGTTTCGCACGCCCTGGCAGGAGTCAACGGTGTCGACGTTCTCCCCGTTCCAATACAGAAGCGCGCCGTCATCAGAGCCGTAGGAGACGGTCACCGACTCCGGCAGGCTGTCGCCGTCGACATACACCACCGCCAACGATTCTCGTGGCGCGGAGAGCTGGCCGCTATACCGGGAGGAGAGGTTGATCGCGTTGTTGCCAGACAGCAGGATCTCGAAGGGATCGTCGCCAGCTGCGGGCGCCAGCGTCGCCTCGCCGGTGAGCAGCTCGCCGGTAGGCGTACAGCCTGAGCCCGCGTTCTCTGCCGCATAGAGCAGCCATGGCCGAATCCAGCCGTTTCCTTGCGGAAACCGAGGTTCCAGGCTGTTGTCGTCGTCAGGGCACCGATCACAGACGTCCGGCCAACCGTCCGCATCGTCGTCTGCAGCATCGCCATCGACACCACCGCTGAGGCTGGCGGACAGCTCATACCGGGGCACATCCGCGCCCACGGCAGACAGACACACCGTCAACGATCCCGCGAGGACCGGGCCAGGTACGTCGGTGAAGTCGACGGCTTCACACCCAACCGTCTTCACCGCCAGGAGGTTCTGAGCGGCGTCAAAGACGTCGACCCGGACCCCGTCGGCGCACTCGCCGTTCAGCTCCAGCGAGAGCACATCGCAGGTCTGGACGTCGAGGCGGAAGCAGTCCCGATCGCTGCCGCTCAGCCCGCCGCGCTCTGTCCCTTCGAGCGCTTCAGCCTGATCGAGCCGGTCGTTGGGTTCGGACTCGGTGCCGCTGCCCTCAAACACACAGCTCGATGAGCAGCCATCAAAATCAACGTTGTTGCCGTCGTCACAAGTCTCACCGAAGTCCGTGACGCCATCCCCGCAAGACGGAAAGCGGCAGCTCGTTCGACACTCATCCGCCGTGGTGTCGTCGTTGAAGTCCCCGTTGTCGCACTCTTCACCAGAGTCAAGCAGGCCATCGCCGCAAAAAGGACCCGGTTCCGGCTCCTCACGGCAACCCAGCAGCGCCCCGACGATCATCAACGCAGTCCATCGCACGACCTCTTCCTACCACCGCGCCGCCCCCATCACAACGACTGTTCACAGCGTAACCGCCACCATCTCGCGACGGGCCGAGTGATGGAACAGATCCAGGCTGTGGCTCCAGGCCAGCGTGAGCCAGATCGTCTGCCCCGATCGAAGGGAAAGCAGCGCATCATGGTCGAGCGGCATCACGAACGACGCCCAGACCGCTGACCCCGACCGACCCCCCGCCACCTGATCCGAAGCGATCACATCCACCAGAAAATGATGCGGCGGACGCGCAACATGCTGCTCCGCAACGATCCCATCATGGTCATCAACCGCCAAAAAGACCAGCCGACTCCCATCCAGCGCCGGCGCATCGTTGAAGCCCACCACGACCCAACCGTCCGATTGAGCAGACACCCGACCGACCAGATGATCGTCCTGAACCCGCCAGGAAAAGGTCACCCCCGCAGCGTCCGCACGACGATCCAGATGTGGCGGACACGCAAGCGCCACCGAAAATAATGCGGCCAGCATGTTCGATCTCCTCCCATCTTGTTGCTTAGGCAACATAAAAACAAAAATGAACATCGTCAACGAGAATTGGCGCTCGTCAACGAGAATTGGCGCTCACCCTTCAGGGGGATGGTGTCTTTGACAACGGCCGGATCGGGGCAGGCCGGCCGTTTTTCTTCGCCCAGGCTTCATACTGGGACCACGCCTGGTCATAGGCGGTGATTTCCTCTTCGGATTCTTCTTCCAGCTCCTCCCACAGCGCCTCGTCGGCGCTCAGTCGAGGCTGGGCCAGGCGCTCCTCGGCTTCTTCTCGAGAGATGCGCCCGAGGATCATCAGCCCATATGCGTCCAACAGCGGCGTCAGCTCCGGGCTGCGATCGGGGCCAGAGAAGTCCATTTTTCGTGAGCGCTGTGCGCCCAGGGCGGTCCGTGAGTTGGTCTGTTCGGGGCGTCCCAGCGGCTGCGCAGTAAACGGCGTCGTATCTGGTTTGGGCTGGAAGGTGTTCCACAGCGGCACCGCGACCGCGTCCGGCCGCCCGATCGCCGGCACTCCCAGGATCCGCTCGATCGTGGCGAACACCGAGAGGAAGTTGGTGTTGGTGTGGCTCACATATCCGCCACGCTTTGCATAGGGGCTGGCCACGATAAGCATGCTTCGGGTATCGGCCACATGGTCGTTGCAGCCCTGCGGATCGTCCTGGAGGATGAAGATCGCCGTCTTCTCCCACAGCTCGGCCTGGTTGCTGATCCCCTCGACCAGGACGCCGACCGCTCGGTCATTGTCTGCGACCATCGACTCTGGTGTTGGGAATCCGGGCGTGGTGCCGTTGGTGTGATCGTTGGGGAACAGGATGTAGGTGAAGTCTGCCAACCCATCCTGCTGGATCTGCTCGACGACATACTCGGCCTTTTCGGTGTCTCGGACGCCGTAGTTGACGATATTTCCGCCGGGATAGTCGAAGTCCGCGAAATCCGCCACCGACGTCCCATCATCCGCCTCAGCGAAGGTCCCGACGATCTCGCCATAGATCTGGATCGTCTTCCCTTCATTGAGCAG
>JBCBLB010000719.1:0-4811 GCA_038520555.1 Myxococcota bacterium
GATCCTGACGGCGCTGCAGATCCACTTCAACACGCCGCCGTCATCGATCCTCTCGGTCGAGGATGGGGTGGAGCAGGCGCGCTGGCTGCCCGGCGCGCGGCTCAACATCGCCGAGAGCTGCTTCCGCGGCCGGCGCGCTGATGTCCCTGCGCTCATCTGGCGCCGCGAGGGCGACGAGACGTTGGGCCGGATGACGATTGATGCGCTGCACCAGCGCAGCCGCACGGTCGCCGGCGCCCTGGCTGCGCTCGGCCACAAACCCGGCCAGGCCTTCGCCATCGACATGCCGATGACCGTTGAGTCCGTGGTCATCTACCTGGGCATCGTCCTGTTCGGCGGCGTGGTGGTCTCGATCGCGGACAGCTTCGCGCCTGCGGAGATCGCGACCCGGATCCGCATCAGCGACACGGTCCTGATCTTCACCCAGGACGTGATCGTGCGCGGGGAGCGGCGACTGCCGCTGTATTCTCGTGTCTTGGCGGCCGATGGGCCGCGGGCGGTCGTTCTTCCCGCAGAGGCGACCCTGTCCGTCCAGCTTCGGGAGGGCGACGTCTCCTGGACCACGTTCCTCTCTCAAGGCCGCTCGGCGCTGCTCTCCCCGCACATCTCCGATGCATCGGCGACGACCAACATTTTGTTCTCATCGGGCACGACAGGCGATCCGAAGGCAATCCCCTGGACGCAGGTGACGCCCATCAAGGCCGCCGCGGATGCGTTTGCGCACCATGATGTGCAACCTGGCGACGTGGTGGCGTGGCCGACCAACCTGGGCTGGATGATGGGGCCCTGGCTCATCTACGCCAGCCTGCTCAACGGCGCGACGATCGCGCTGTACCAGGGGGCGCCGACCGGGCGGGGGTTTTGTACCTTCGTCCAGGATGCGAAGGTCAACGTCCTCGGCGTCGTGCCCAGCATCGTCCGGGCATGGCGCGCGACCGATGCCACCCAGGGCCTCGACTGGTCCAGCGTCCGCACCTTCTCTTCGACCGGTGAAGTCTCCAACCCCGACGATATGCTCTGGCTGATGTCGCGCGCCGGATACAGCCCGATCATCGAGTACTGCGGCGGCACCGAACTCGGCGGTGGGTACATCGCTGGCTCCAGGATGCAGCCGCAGGCGCCGTCGACGTTCTCCTCTCCGACGATGGGCTGCGCCTTCACCATCCTCAGCGGAGACGGCGCCGCGACCGATGACGGGGAGATCGCCCTGATCCCTCCCATCCTCGGCAGCTCCCAGCGGCTCCTCAATCGCGATCATCATCAGGTGTACTTCGCGAATATGCCGACAGGGCCCCATGAGCAGCCCTTGCGCCGCCACGGCGATCAGATCCGACACATCGGCGGGGGCTACTACCGGGCCCTCGGCCGCGTCGATGACACCATGAACCTGGGCGGCATCAAGACCAGCTCTGCGGAGATCGAGCGGGCCTGTGAGACCGTCGCAGGGCTGCACGACGTCGCCGCGATCGCTGTGCCGCCGCCGGGAGGCGGGCCAGAGCGGCTCGTGCTGGTCGCGGTGGCCGAGCCGGGGCGCGAGCTGGACGCGGAGGCGGTCCGTCTACAGGCCCAGCAGGCGATCCGGGCGGCGCTCAACCCGCTGTTCAAGGTCGCAGCCGTGCGTTTTGTGGACGCCTTGCCGCGAACCGCCTCCAACAAGGTGATGCGGCGAATCCTGCGGCGGGACGTGATGGCCACTGGAGAGGGCTGAAATGCAGACCCCCCCGCCATCGGCGGGGGGGGATGACGGCACCAGAACGATCAGGCTTTGGGCTTCTTGGCCTTGATCGCCTTGCGGATGGTCACATAAGCCCCGGTGGGGCCGGGGACGCCGCCGCGGACGAACAGCAGGTTGCGCTTCTTGTCGATCTTGACCAGGCGGATGTTCTGGACGGTCACCTGCTCGGAGCCCATGTGGCCGGGCATCTTCTTGCCCTTCAAGACGTGGCCGGGGGTCAGGCGGGTACCAATCGAACCACCGTGGCGGAAGAACTCGTGGGTACCGTGCGAGGTGATGAAGCCACGGAAGTTGTGCCGTTTCATGACGCCGGCGAAGCCGCGGCCCTTGCTGATGCCGGTGACGTCGACCAGCTCACCTTCGGTGAAGACGTCTGCGGCGCCCAGCTCCTGGCCGATCTTGTACTTGCTGACGTCGTCCTGGCTCAGCCGGATCTCCCGAATGAACTTGCGGGGCGCGACGCCGGCCTTGTCGAAGGTGCCCTTCTCCGCCTTGTTGACGCGGGCTTCCTTCTTCTCATCGAAGCCGAGCTGGATGGCATTGTAGCCGTCCTGCCCGTCTGCGGTCTTCACGCGGAGCACCGCGTTGCCGCCCACTTCGACGACGGTGACGGGCTGTACAGCGCCCTTGTCGTTGTAGAGCTGGGTCATGCCCAGCTTTCGGCCCAACAGGCCGATCATCTCGTTTGCCATGGTTCCTCCGCATTGGACGCCTGAAGCGGCGGCGTACGGGTTCGGTGTGGTTTGCTACGAATTGCAGAAGCCGCCCATCGTGAGCGGCTCCATGACCCTTATCGCCAATCACGCATCGCGTCGAATCACCATGTGACGATGCTGTAGCGACCGACCAGGGTAAGGTTCACTCGGCCGCCCGGATCGTTGCTCTCAATGTTCAGGAAGCTGTCTTCAAACAACGGCACCGCGTCCCAACAGATCAGAGAGTCAAAGTTGAAGGCCCCACTGTACGAATACTGGATCGTGACATCCCGGATCTCATTGGGCGGCACCGTGAGCGTGCTGCCGCCGCTGGTGATCGAAAACGTGCCGTCGTTTCCGCAGATCCCAGCCAACACGTCCGGGTCATAGTACGCATCGTAGGTGTTGTTGGTGACCCACATGTTCGAGATGACCAGATCCCGATCACCCAGGTTTCGAATCGTCACCGTCTCGTTCTTGGCGGGTTCAAACAGCCACGTGCGAATGTTCAGTTCAGATGGATCGCCGGTCGAGGTGCTGATCTCCATCACCGGGTTGCAGATCGTGCAGTCGTCGCCGCCCTTTCCAGATGCGTTGACGATCACGTTGTTGCCAGCGTCATTGGCGATTGTAATCTGGGCGCTGGCGGTGTTGACGTCCTGAGGCGCGAACCGCACCTGCAGCGCTGTCTCATCGCCGGGGAGCAGCTCAAGCGGTGTCGCGTCCAGCGTCGGCTCGAACCAGGACGAGGAGCTGCTCACGCCCGAGATCGTCAGCGGCGCATCGCCGCTGTTGCTCAGCGTCACCAGCTGGGTCGCCGCGTCGTTGACCTTCACTTCGCCAAAACTCAGGTTGGTGTTGCTGACGGACAGCTGGGGGCCGTCGTTGCCCGTCTCCGACCCGCCGACGTCGGCCGCGCCGGTGCCGTCGATCGGGAGGACGGCGAAGTCCGCTTCGCCGCTGATCAGCAGGTTGAGCCCGCCGGTGTAGTCGATCTCTTCTTCCGGCTCGAAGGTGACGCTGAGGACCAGCTCACCGCCTGCGTTCAGATCGGCAGGCGCGGCCGTGGCGGCCATGGTGAAGTTCGGATCGCCTTCCAGATAAGCGCTGCTGAGGTTGACGACATCATCGCCGAGGTTGGTCAGCACCACGTCGACGGTGCTGCTTCCGCCAGGCTTCACCGCACCAAACGACACCGTCGCAGGTGAAATCTGGACGTCGCCGATCATCAAGATGTTGGTGTCGACTGCGAGACCGCCGGTGTCCTGACCCGCTTCCGGGGACAGGCCACAACCGACGAGACCAAACATCAACACAGGGAACAGACGCATTTTCGGTTCCTTCTTCGGGGTATCGGTACAAGGTTACCATCCAACTTCGCAGCCGACGATGCCGAACTGAACCTGTAACAAAATCGTTAAGTCCAACGAAAAAGCCGCCCCAACAGGAGCGGCTCTCTGCGTCGGTTGGGCGGCGCTCAGAAAGTGTACTTCAGCGCCCCTGAGATCTGGGCCCCGAAGTCGAAGTTCAGGGCGTAGATGAAGTCCGCATCGACGCCGACCGAGAAGTGGGCGAGCTTGGTGTAGTACTCAAAGGTCGGGCCGCCCATCACGACCGGGTGCGGGGTGCTGTGGATGCCCGGATCGTTGCCGGCGAACTCGTTGACCACGATGTCGTCCCATGCGTTCGACTCGATCAGCAGAGGCGAGAACATCAGCCCGCCGCCTGCCCGAAGGCCGACGCCCAGGCGCCGGAAGGGGTAGATCGAGTACTCCAACAAAGCGCCAATCGTGTAGGTTCGAAGGTCACCCTGGGTGCAGGTGTTGTTCAGATAGCACTGCTCGATCGCCTGCTCTTCGGCGCTGGTGCCATTGTGGATGCCGTTGGCGAAGTGGATCTCCCACGACATCGAGTTGCGTTCCTGGTCGATGAAGTCCTGACCAACGCCGAGCGCCAGGTAGCTGCCCGGGCGGATGTAGGTGCTGCGCGGGCCGACATACAGGGCACCACCCATGTTGGCCTTGGTGAAGGTGCCGCGGTTGATCTCGCGGACGTTCTGCTCGATCTGCGGGCCACGGCGGCCAGGAGCATCGTCGACTTCGTCCAGGTCCTGCGCGAGGGCCAGGCAGGGGGCGAACAGGAGCGTACCGAACAGAAGGGCAGGGGACTTCATGGATCTCTCAACCGGGTTTGGATCGCGAAAGGTCCCTGACTCGCTCGTCAGGGACCCGTATGATTACCACATCATCGGTCGATGCGCGACCGGCCGCGCATCAGCCCGGCGCGAAGATGAAGGGATAGGAGACGATGACGATGCCGCCGCCCTTCGGCTCCGGGAACTGGAAGCGCATGAAGCGGCTGTTGATGCAACCTTCGACCGA
>JBCBLB010000504.1:0-7330 GCA_038520555.1 Myxococcota bacterium
CATCGTTGATGTGGACGAAGAGGTTCATGGTCCCGACTTCTTCGAAGAAGGAGTGGGTGGCGGCGTCGGTCCAGAGGACCTGGTCATAGCCGCGTGCCTTGGCATTTTTGGCAGCAAACAGGGACGATGCATAGTTGGCGGCGGCTTTTGCGCTTCCGATGCCGCCGCTGGCGACCCGTGCGGCCTGTTGCTCGACCCAGATGCGAACCGGCGCGAAGCCGCGGTCATAGTAGGCGCCGACCGGCGAGAGGATGACGAAGAACGCGTAGGTGTTCGCGGGCCGGACGCCGAGGAACGGCTCGGTGGCCATGACGAAGGGTCGAATGTATAGCGAGGCGGACTGGTCGGTGGGGACGTGTTCGATGTCGTTGAGGATGGCCTGCTGGACGGCTTCGACGAACGCGCCGTGGGGAACGGGCGGGATACAGAGGGAAGCGCAGCTGTTCGCGAAGCGCTGAGCATGGCGGGCGGGGCGGTACAGACGGTACTTGCCATCTGCGCCGTAGAAGGCCTTCATGCCTTCGAAGACCATTTGCCCGTAGTGGAGACAGCTGGCGGCGGGGTCGATCTGGATGGGGGCGTTGGGCACGATCTGAAGGTTGTGCCACCCCTCTTCACGGGTGTAGTCCATACGCGCCATGTTCGGGGTGAAGTACCGTCCGAAACCCAGGGAAGAGGCAGGTATCTGGTTAGCCACGGTTGGAGAGTCTCCTGAGAGGGGGGGCGGATCAGGTGGAGGAAGGGTCGTCGGTGCCGGGCGAGAGGACGGCGCCGTCGTCAGGGACGGCGATTCGTTCCAGTCGCACATCGAGTTCACCGGCTTCTGCGCGTTCCAGGGTGGTGTCCACCCGGACACGGGCTTCGCCTTCGTTCCAGCTGCCCATTTCGATTTGTTGCAAGACGAATTTGTCTATCCCCGCTCGCTCAGCGAGCTCCTGGCGGGTCCAGCCCAGCGCCTTGCGCCGTGACTTGATGTCAGCGTCGGCCACAATCGCTCCGAAGACAGGATGGGACAGCGTCTGATCCCATAGCCCGACCGCCGCCGGTTGAGGTTGCTGAGGATGTCAAACTCGCATCAAGGTCGACAATTGCTTCCATCGCCGCTTTTCATGGGAAGGCTTGTGTCATGATGCGGAGCGGTTATTTCGCCCCGAGCGCAGGAGGAAGAGGATGAGCGACGGATCACCGATCCTGTCCAGTGAGGCGCTGGACACCCTGCTGGATCGCCTCACAGACGATCTCATCGCTGCGTCGATGGCTGACGCCGCGTTTATCGGGGTCTACACCGGCGGCGCCCACCTCGCGGCGCGTTTGGTTGACCGCATCGCCGCCCGCGGCCACCAACGCCCCAAGCTCGGCACCATGGACATCACCATGTACCGAGATGACCTGTATACCGGTCTTGAGAAGCCCATTCTTGGGGACACCGACATCCCCTTCAACGTCACCGGCCAGCGAATTGTCCTGGTGGATGATGTCTTGTTCACGGGTCGGACCATCCACGCTGCGTTGCGGCAGATGATGGACTATGGGCGGCCCCGCTCGGTCTCGCTGCTGGTGCTCATCGACCGGGGCCATCGTGAGCTTCCCATCGGCGCGGACTTCGTCGGCCAGATCGTCGACACCGGCAAGCGGGACAAGGTCGTCGTCAAGCTCATCGAGTCTGGTGCATCGATCGATGGGGTCGATCTGATTCCGCAACGGGAGGGGTGAGGGGATGAAGCGCAAAGACCTGCTGGGTCTTCGCGGTGTGAGCCGTGAAGAGATCATCGAGGTCCTGGACACCGCGCAGCGGTTCCGCCAGGTCAGCACCCGCCGGGTCAAAAAGGTCCCGACCCTTCGGGGACGGACGGTGATCATGGCGTTTTTTGAGAACTCGACGCGCACCCGGACCAGCTTTGAGCTGGCTGCGAAGCGTCTGAGCGCAGACACCGTGTCGTTTTCGGCGTCTTCGTCTGCGACGAAGAAGGGGGAGACGTTGCTGGACACCGCCCGGAACCTGGACGCGATGTTTCCAGACGCGATGATCATTCGACACAACGCGACCGGTGCCCCGCATCTTCTGGCCCGCAACTTCCCCTGGGTGGTCATCAACGCCGGCGATGGGATCAACGAGCACCCCTCTCAAGCGCTGCTGGACATGCTGACCATGCGCGACCACCTCGGAGATCTGGCTGGCAAGCAGGTTGCCATCGTCGGGGATGTGTACCACTCCCGGGTGGCGCGTTCGAACATCTATGGGCTGACGACGCTCGGGGCGAAGGTGGTCGTGGCGGGACCGGGGACGATGTGCCCGCCGTCGATGGCCGATCTCGGGGTGGAGGTGCGGCACCGCATCGACGACGTGGTGGAGGACAGCGATGTCATCATGATGCTTCGGGTTCAGCGGGAGCGGCTGGGCAAGGCGATGATGCCATCGATTCGGGAGTATGCGCGGTTCTATGGGTTGGATCTGGCCCGGCTGGAGCGGGCCCGGCCCGAGGTGCTGGTGATGCACCCCGGACCCATCAACCGCGGCGTAGAGATGACCCCCGGGGTCGCTGACAGCGATCGATCGGTCATCCTGGAGCAGGTCACCAACGGCGTGGCGGTCCGGATGGCGCTGCTGTACCTGCTCCTTGAGGGCGCCAACGCAGGAGGCGACAATGCTTAGGCTCACCGGTGGGCGTCTGGTCAGCCCCAACGAAGATCTGGATCGGATCGATGACCTGCTCATCTCTGGTGAGTCGATCGTCGCCATCGGCGACGCGGCCCGTGCTGCGGACGCGGAGGAGCTGGACTGCGCGGGCTGCATCGTGGCGCCGGGGTTCGTCGACCTCGCCAGTGACTTCGCCGATCCGGGCGCCCAGTGGCGCGAGGATCTGTTCAGCGGCAGCCAGGCCGCCGCGGCTGGTGGTTTCACCACGGTCGTCATCTCTCCGCGCACCGATCCGGTGATCGACGATCCATCGGTGGTCGCCGAGCTGATGAGCCGCGCGGTCCATGCCCCGGGCGCACGGGTGGAGATCGCTGGGGCGCTCACGTCGGGGCTTCGTGGGGATGCCCTCGCTGAGATGGGCCTGCTGGTTGAGGCGGGGTGTGTGGCGTTGTCGGATGGTGGGACCTTGATCTCCGATACACAGGTGCTGCGTCGCGCCCTCCAGTATGCGGCTCGGTTGAACGTTCCGGTCCTGCTCCGGCCGGGTGAGGTCAACCTGGAGTCGGGTGGGATGATGCATGAGGGCCGGATCTCGACGCGGATCGGGTTGCGGGGGATTCCCGCAGCGGCTGAAGAGATCGGGACGGCGACGGCGATCGCGTTGGCGCGACAGACCGGGGCGAAGGTGCACCTGACGCACCTGACCACCGCGGCGTCCTGGCGGTTGGTGGCCAGGGCGCAGGCTGAGGGGCTCGCCATCAGCGCAGCGGTGCCCGGGCGGAGCCTGGTGCTGACCGACGAGGCGGTCGAGACGTCGATGTATGACACCGCCACACGGGTGATGCCGCCGCTTCGTCCAGAAGCCGATCGGGCAGCGATGACCGCGGCTGCGGGGGTGGGGTTGTGTGTGGGGGCCGATCATGTCCCCTGGACACGGGTGGAGAAAGAGCAGGAGTATCGGTTCGCGTTGTCTGGCGCGGTTGGCTTGGAGACGGCTGCGAGCGCAGCGTTTCAGCAGATCGGGGACGTGCGGCGGTTCGTGATGGCGATGAGCGTGCTGCCATCGGCGGTGCTCGGTCGGATGGCAACGCTGGGCTCGGGGCTCGCCGATGTGGTCGTGTTTGATCCGCAGGCGTCGTGGCCGGTGAGCGGGCCGTGGCAGAGCAAGAGCGCAAATGAGCCGCTGGTCGGGCATCGGCTCCAGGGGCGGGTCCGGTACACCCTGGTGGGCGGGGAGCGGGTCTACACAGAGGTCTACACAGAGGTCTACACAGAGGGGTCTACGCAGGGGTAGATGTTGACGATTGCGTGAGCCTGTTGAGCGTGGGGTTTGCGTCGTGGAGCAGACGCAATAAGAGACTAGGGTTTGGCAGACGATACGCGTCGGCCGGGCCCCGACGAGCGCTGCCCCCGGCTGTGACGTCACCGCTGGACTGCCGGCGGTTTATTGGGGCCGCTGCGCAGAGGCACTCCGCCGAGTTGAGCGAGGACGAAAGAACATGCAACGTTTTCTGATGACGCCTGAAGGGTATGAGGCGCTCCAGAAAGAACTGGCCCACTTGAAAGAGGTGGTCCGTCATCAGATCGTCAAGGACATCGAAGAAGCGATCGCACATGGTGATCTCTCCGAGAACTCTGAGTACGAAGACGCCAAGCAGCGTCAGTCTTTGTGTGAGGGGCGAATCCAGGATCTGTCGGCGCGGGTCAACCTCGCGGAAGTGATCGACATCACGAAGATCCCGCCGTCGGATCGGGTCGTCTTTGGGGTCACCGTTGAGATTGAGGATGTCGAGACGGAAGAGCTGATGACCTATAAAATCGTCGGTGAGCTGGAGTCGGACGTCAAGCATGGCAAGATCTCGGTGACCAGCCCGATCGCCCGCGCGATGATCGGCAAAGAAGTCGGCGATGAGGTGGTGGTGAAGACGCCACGTGGCAATCGCCGGATGGCGATCTCGGATGTGCGGTATAAGTAGGCAGCCCCTCTGTTGCCCTGAGGACCACTCAACTGATGAGCGTGGACACTGAACTGGGCGTGGGCCTTGGCCTGCGGCTACAGATCCCTCCCGCTGCCTGGGGAAGGCTGGCGTCGATATGTCGCACGTTGGAGTGGGTGGCGGTCGATCTTGATCGAATGGAGCTTGCCGTCTTCCTGGGGACCAACTGCGGTCGTCTGATGGATGAGGCGCTGACGCTGATCGGGGACGCTTCGGAAGAGGTGGAGCAGCCGCTGCGCCGCGCGCGCGCGTTGTTGGCCGGTCTGGATGCCCGTCCGCCCCATCAACAGCGCAACATCGTTCAGTCTCTTCGGGAGCTCTTGCAAGAGGTCATCCCCTTGAGCCAGCTGGGCGCGCCGCTGCCCAATCTTCCGCCGGTCGCACAGCTTGTCGCCCCTGACAAACCGGATCCAGCGCCTCCCTCTTCAGATGACTCACCATCTGAAGGGCCCTCTGCTGGGGCCGCTGTGGATGGGGGCGACGTGTCTGCTCCACAGAAGTCGACAGGCACAGCCACGAAGGAGTCCAAAGCGGCATCGTCGGCGGAGTCTCCGACATCGCCCCCAGAGCCGTTGCCGTCGGAGTCGTCGGAGCCGTCGGAGTCGTTGCCATCGGAGCCGTTGCCGCCGGAGCTTGTGCCGCTCGGGCATGAAGAGGCGACGGGGCTTCCCGTCGATACGCTCGATGGTGTCGATGAGATGCTCGCCGATCGACTGGGTGAGGTGGGCATCCATACGATCGCAGATCTGATGATGCGGCCCCCGGCGACCCATGAGCGGGTCCCGCTCAACGCCATTCGTCCAGGCATGGAAGAGGGGATGTTCACGGTTCGCTCGACCATACGCAGCTGCTGTATTCGTCTCAGTCCGTTCAGCCGGCGTTGGGAGGTGGTCCTGAACGGGGTGGACGGGGCCGTGCTGGTCTGCCGCTGGATCAGCAGCGCGCCGCGGGGCTGGGAGACATGGAACCACGACGATCAGATCGGGTTGATTGGACAGATCGAGCTGACGGAAGATGGCCCGGTCATGTACGAAGCCGAACCTGTGGGCATCGACGGGCGGGGCAGCGGGCTGCTGCCGATGTATGGGCTGCCTGGCCTGGACGATGCCCAGCTTCGGGAGATTATCGCTGAAGCCCTCCGCGATCACACCGATCGGCTGCTGGATCCGCTCCCGACGCCGGTTCTGGAGCGGTATCGGCTCCAGCCGCTCTCGGAAGCCCTCCGGGACGCGCACTTCCCCGCCAACAATACGGGTCGGGGGCGGCTCCGGCTGGCCTTCGAGGAGCTGTTGCTTCTCCAGCTGGGCATTATCTGGCGCTCTGGGCGGGGGCAGCCCGAGCGGGGCATCAGCCACGACATCTCTCATAAGGGGGTCGCCCAGATCAGCGCCCAGCACCAGGTCTTTTTGGACAATGGCCAGGAAGCGGCGTTCTCTCAGATTCGTCGCGATCTGGTCCGCCCTGAGCCGATGACCCGGCTGCTTCAGGGGGATGTGGGCACCGGAAAGGGGCTCGTGACCTTGATGTCCGCGGCGATGGTGGGGGAGAGCAAGCTCCAGGTCGCGATGGTCGGTCCGGATCCGCTCGCCGTCGAGCGCCGGTATCTGTTCGCGGAGGGGATGCTGCGGTCCATCGGGCTGGTTCCGTTGATGGTGACCGAGCAGCTCAGCCACGGCCAGGCCGACGCCATCCGCCGCGGCGAAGCCCATGTGGTCTTCGGTACCCAGCGGATCCTCGCCAATGATGTCCACTGGCGGCGGCTGGGGCTGGTCATCGTCGAAGAGCGTGGCGAGCTCGGGACGGTGATGCCGCAGCAGCTCGCCCGAAGCAAAGGCCCGCGGCCGGATCTGCTGGTGACCACCGCGGCGCCGATCCCCAGCAGCCTCGCCTTCACCGTCTTCGGAGAGTTCGACGTCTCCATCGTCCCGGCGACCCGGCAGCTGCGGGCAGACGGTCACATCTACGATGCCCCGCAACGACGCGAAGCTTACGCCGCCGCCCTGGCGCACCTGGAAGCGGGCCGGCAGGCCTTCGTCGTCCTCCCCGTTCGCAACGGCCGTGATCTGCTCGATCCCAGCGATGCGCTGAACATGGCCAAGGCGCTCCAGGCGGAAGCGTTCCCCAATCAGCGCATCGGGATCTACTGCTCGCCGATGAGCCGCGAGGAGCGGTTCCGGGTCTTCGAAGACTTCCAGCACCGTCGCATCGATATCCTGGTGTGCACGACGTATATCGAGGACGCGCCGCCGCTGGATAATGCGACTGTGATGATCGTCGAGTACGCCGATCTGCATGACATGGTCCGGCTGCACCGGCTCCGTGGGCACATCGGCCGGGGGATCCGGCCGGGACAGGGCCTGTATATCCTCAGCGACACCCCGGAAGACAAGGCCCGCTCGCTGGTCGAGCAGGTCATCCATGAGCAGAACGGCTTCCGCCTGGCGGAGCTGGATCTTCAGGCCCGCGGCTCGCGGGCGTTGTTGGGCGAACGCGCCGACGAGCTGCCGGACTTCAACTGGGCGGATCCGCCCCGGGATCGGCAGCAGCTGCTCCGGGCACGCGCAGAAGCCTTCAACCTGATCCGCTTGAACCCGACCCTTCGCCGTTGGCCGGCCCTGGTCAACGCCATCCGACAGCGGTGGGGGGACTGGTTTGGCGACACCCTGCCCGCTGCCGGCAAGTCGCGGTCGAGCGG